>DAIUES010000011.1:0-24061 GCA_036844985.1 Candidatus Limnocylindrales bacterium | reverse complement strand
GATGAGGAGCGCGGGCACCGCCGACGTTGCCGTCGACGCGGCCGGTGTCGCCACCGAGGTCGTCCTATTCAGTTGGTTGGTCAGGGTGGCGGTCACTTCAGTGCTCCAGGGTCATGACGGGTGGGGTGGTTGGTCCGAGATACAGAACGAGCCGCGGGCCTCGTCCGACGGTTCGTCGGGTGGCCTCGCGGCTCTTTCGTGATGTGGGTCCCGGTCTGCCCGGTGGGGCAGGGAAGGGCATCAAAAAAGCCGGGGGCCTGATCTGGGCCCACGGCTCGGGTTCTGTCCGGAAGGCGGTCCTGCCGCCTGCGGCTAGCTCGAGATGGGCACAGATCTCCCGCGATCCACTGCGCAGATAGGCGCCGTGGTGCGTCGGAAGAGCGGTCGCATCGTCATTCGGAGACGGCCTCCAGGTGAGCTAGACGAGGGCGGCGACATGCACGCCAGCGGGCAGTCTAGGCGCCGCCGGCCACCGGCGTCAACCCTCGTCAGACGACGATGCCGGACTGCGTCGAATGACGTAGTGCTCGGCTGGTGGGTCGCCGCGAATCCCTCACGCGCCCGGCGCGGGTCGTGGCCCGCCCACCCCTCGCCCGGCCCGGCTCGGCCCGGCTCGGCCCTGCTCTCGTCGGCTCCTCGGGGTCCGTTGCACGTGACGGGCGAACGGACGAGCGAGCGGTCCGCGCGGACCCCGATACCCGCGATCAGCGGCCGTTCGGCCCTCGTGGTGCAACGTCCAGCGGAGGACGGCCCCGCCGGTGGCTTGCGAGCGCTCGTTCGCCCGTTCGATGCAACGTCAGCGGCCGGCGTGGTGTTCAGTGGTCTGGTCGAGCCGCCCACAGCTGGGGGCGCGCCTGCCGAGCCGGGCCGCGTCTGTTGGGTGATCTGCCGTCCGCACACGGGGTCCGTTGCACGTGACGGGTGAACGGACGAACGAGGGAAGCCCGGCGGACCCAGATCGGCCGTTCAGTCGCCGTTTGGACCCCGTCGCGCAACGTTCGGCGGATGACGGCCGGATCGGCCTTGCTCGATCGCTGGTTCGCCCGTTCTATGCAACGTCAGCGGCCGGCGCGGGGCTCGAGGCCAGGCCGCGAACCCGCACCGCCTCCCGCCCGGGATGCAGGCGAAAGCGCGAGCCGAACGATCAGCCGAGCTGCGCCGTTGGGCGATCGACGCCGGGCGGCGACCGTGAACCCGGCACGCTCGAACATCGACAGCGTGCCCTTGTAGACGCTCGCCGAGTCGATGCGCGAGCTTCCCGACGTGTCGACCGGGTAGGCCTCGAGCATCGTGGCCCCGTGTTCCCGCGCGTAGTCGATGCCCGCCACCAGCAACGCCCGCGCGATCCCCTGGCCGCGCGCTCGACGACCGACGACGAAGCACACGATCGACCAGACCGGCGTGTCGTCGATCGGCGCGAGGATCCTCGAATGCGCCAGCCGCTCGTAATCGTCGCGCGGACCGATGCTGATCCAGCCGACCGCCTCGCCCCCGTCGTGGGCCACGAGACCCGGAGCCCGCCCGATGACCGCGCCGTCGGCGGTCGCCGTCTCGAGGACCGAGCGATGGCGAGCCTTGCCGGTGCTGGAAAACTCAACCGCGCGGATCCGGAAGTAGGCGCACCAGCACCAGCGCGGGTCTCCCCCTTGTTCGAACAGCGACGCAAGGTCGGGGAGGCGCTCGGGCGTGAGGGGTACGATCATGACACCAGGCTGGTCCGCCATCTCGGCCATTCTCCGCTCGAACAGCAACTCTCGATGCGAGCCTGACGGTTCCGCGCCGACGGAAGGAGGCCCGAATGGGCATCATCGCAGCCGATCTGTTCCTTACCCTCGATGGGGTCTATCAGGCGCCCGGCGGCCGCGACGAGGACCGCGAGGGCGACTTCGCGTACGGTGGCTGGCAGGCCCCGTTCCCGGACGAGGCGATCGGCGCCTCGATCATGCGCAGCATCGAACGGACCGACGCGCTGCTGCTTGGTCGCCGCACGTACGACATCTTCTCGTCGTACTGGCCGTTCCAATCGCTCGATGACCCGGTCGCGGCGAAGTTCGCGGCGATCCCCAAGTACGTGGTCTCGCGAACCCTCACCGATCCGAGCTGGGCGAACACGACGGTACTGCCCGACGCGGCGGCCGTCGGACGGCTGCGCACCGAGTTCGACGAGGTCCACACGTGGGGCAGCGGCGAACTGCTGCGCAGCCTGCTCGCCGAAGGCCTCCTGGATCGCCTGCATCTGTGGATCTATCCGATCGCCCTCGGTACCGGCAAACGCCTGTTCGATACGGGCGTGGTGCCGATGACGTTTCGGCCGGTCCAGCCCGCGGTGGTATCCGCGTCGGGGGTGATGGCCCTGGTGCTCGAACCCGCGGGCGATGTCGAGACCGGCGAGATGGGGGCCGCCGGGGCGTGATCGGGGGCGGCGGGCCCGGGGCGGGGTTCCGGCCTCACTGGGCCATGGCCAGCCCCGCGCCACGTCCTCGTCGCCTCGTTTGACGGCCTCCGGGGTCGGCCGTACGCTGCCGGTCCCATGGTCGACCCTTTCCTCGAGACCTCGTCCGTACGAGGGCAGTGGGCCGTCCGTCACGTCCCGCCGACGCCACGTTCGATCGTCGAGCTGATTCGCGCCGGCACCCTGGACGCGGAGCTGGCGGCGACGGTCTGGGTCACCCTGACCGAGCGGGTCCCGCTCCTCGTGGGAGCCCCGGGACCGGGCGCCGGCAAGTCGACGTTGCTGACCGCCCTCCTCGACCTCGCCCCGCCAACGGCTCACCGGATCGAACTCGGGGGCCTGAGCGAGACGTTCGACTGGCTGCCGCAGGCCACCGAGCTCGGCTGGCGCCGTCCGACCGGCAGGCCCACCGGCGGCCTGCCCTCGGAGACACCGGTCCGTCCTGATTCGACCCTCATCGTCGTCCCCGAGCTGTCCGATCACCTGCCGTCCTATACGTGGGGAGAGGCAGCACGCATCGCCATCCGGGCCGCCACGATCGGCTACGGTCTGGCTGCGACCATCCACGCCGCGAAGCTCGAGGGCGTCTTCGCCAGCCTGGCGGCACCACCGGTCGCCGCCGACGAGGACGAACTTTCCCGACTCGGGGTCGTGCTCATCCTGCGCCGCCTCGACGACGGCCGGCGGCGGGTCGTCGCCGCCCACTACGTGCGGCCGACCGCCCGCGACGAGCACGGCCACGTCCAGCGCCTCGGTCCGGCCGTCCTGTCCACGTGGGACGAGGCCCACGATCGGTTCGAGCAGTTCGGCTGGGCGATCACGCCCGAACTCGCGTCGCGCATCGGTTGGCACGCCGGCGACCTCGAGGTCGAGGTGGAGCGCCGACGCGAATACCTGGACTACCTCGCGAATGGCGGGATCGTCGCCGTCGACGACGTCCGGACCGCCATCGCCGCCTACCGCCCGCTCAGCCCGACGCCATCGACCTGAGGTTTCGCATGTCGACCCCCGCGCGCCCCGCCACCATCGCCGAACTTCGCGAGGCCGGCTGGCGCTCGCGGACCGTCAAGGAGGAACTGCGCGCGAACCTCCTCGAGCGCCTCGCCGGCAGCGGCGAGATCCTGCCGACCGTCATCGGCTACGAGGACTCGGTCCTGCCAGCCATCGAGAACGCCATCCTCGCCGGGCACGACATCGTGTTCCTCGGCGAGCGCGGCCAGGCCAAGACCCGGATGGCGCGGCTGCTCGTCGGCCTCCTCGACGAGTGGCTGCCGACGGTCCGCGGCGGCGAGCTCAACGACGATCCGTTCGCGCCCGTCTCACCGGCCGCCCGGGCGATCGTCGAGCGCGATGGTGACGCGACGGCCATCGACTGGCTGCCCCGCGACCGGCGCTACGCCGAGAAGCTGGCGACGCCCGACATCACCATCGCCGACCTCATCGGCGAGGTCGACCCGATCAAGGTCGCCGAGGGGCGCTATCTATCCGACGAGCTGACCCTCCACTACGGGCTGATCCCGAGGGCCAACCGCGGCATCGTCGCCATCAACGAGCTGCCCGACCTCGCCGAGCGCATCCAGGTCGGGCTGCTCAACGTGCTCGAGGAACGCGACGTCCAGATCCGCGGGTTCATGGTCCGCCTGCCGCTCGACCTGTACGTCGTCGCGTCGGCCAACCCGGAGGACTACACCTCGCGGGGCCGGATCATCACCCCACTCAAGGACCGCCTCGGATCGCAGATCCGGACCCACTATCCGCGCACCCTGGCCGACGAGCTGTCGATCGTGCGCCAGGAGAAGCAGCGCTTCGATCCCGGCTCGGGCCCGACGGTCGTCGTCCCGCCGTTCATGGAGGAGATCGTCGCGGAGCTGACCCACCTGGCGCGCCGCTCCCCGGAGGTCAGCCAGCGCTCGGGCGTGTCGGTCCGGGTGTCGGTGGCGAACATGGAGGTCCTCGAGGCGGCCGCCCTCAAGCGTGCCGTGCGCGCCGGGGAGTCGCTGGCCGTGCCGCGCGTGTCGGATCTCGGCGCGGTCATCGCCTCGACCATCGGCAAGGTCGAGCTCGAGTCGGTCGGCGACGAGGCGCCCGAGGAGCGCGTCGTCGAGCGCCTCATCACCAAGGCCCTGTATGCGACGTTCAACCGCCTCGTGACGATCGACACGCTCGACCCGGTCGTCGAGGCGTTCGAGGAGGGGTTCGTCGTCGAGACCGGTGACCGCACCCCGTCGCGCGAGTACGTCGGCTGGGCCCTCGAGATGCCCGGTCTCGACGCCGCGATCCGCGATCTCGGCACGTTCGACGTGACCGACGGCGCCGAGGATCCGGCGGTCGTCGCATCGGCGGTCGAATTCCTGCTCGAGGGCCTGCACCTCGCCCGACGCATCAACAAGGAACGGGTCGCCGGCGGGACGATCTACCGGCGATGACGTCCTATTCGCCCGAGCCGCACGATCTGGAGGGCCGCCTCCCACCGGCGGGCCAGGACGACGCCGACGGTCTCGCCGCGCTTGCCCGGCGAGCGCGCTTCTCGCGCTGGGACGGCAGTCAGCACCTGCCCGACCTCGATGCCGACGAGATCCTGGCGGCGCTGTCCGACGACGTCATGGCCGAGGGTGACCTCAACGAGGCGCTGCGACGCCTGATGGAGCGAGGCTGGCGCAGCGCCGACCCGACCCGTCCGGACCTGCCCGGCCTCCAGGACCTGATGGATCGCCTGGCTCGCCGGCGCGATTCCATCCGCGAGCGCTACGACCTGTCCGATGTGCTCGGCGATATTCGACGCGAGCTCACCGAGATCGTCGAGCTCGAGCGGGCCGGGGTCCAGCAGCGACTCGACCGGTCGGGCGAGCAGGGATCGGCCGCCGACACCGACGCAGCCGCCGACGCCGAGCTGCGTGGCATGTTGCGCGACCTCGCCGCGAAGCGCCTGGACCGCCTCGATGCCCTGCCGCAGGACATCGGCGAGCGCATCCGCGACCTGCGCGAGTACGACTTCATGGAGCCCGACGCACGGACCCGGTTCGATGACCTCGTCGAGCGGCTCGGCAAGCAGGTGCTCGACCAGTTCGTTGGTGGCATGAGCGAGGCCATCGCATCGGTCACGCCCGAGGACCTCGCCGCGAACCGCGAGATGGTCCACGACCTCAACGAGCTGATCCGGGAGCGGATCGGCGGCCACGAGCCGGACGTCCGCGAGTTCCTGGCCAGGCACGGACGGTTCTTCCCGCGCGCCCGGACGTTCGACGACATCATCGACCAGCTGGCGCAGCGCATGGCGGCGATGCAGTCGCTCATGCGCTCGATGAGCCCGGAGCAGCGCGCCGAGCTCGAATCGATGATGGACGCGCTGCTCCGGGACGACCGCCTGCTGGTCGACCTGGCCGAGCTCGCCTCGAACCTCGATCTGCTGCTGCCCGGCGGCCTCGGCGATCGGGTGCGGTTCAGCGGCGACCAGTCGCTGTCCCTCGACGGCGCGCTCGATCAGATCGGGCGGCTCCAGTCGCTCGAGCGGATGGAGGATGCGCTGACCGACATCGGAACGCCCGGCGACCTGGGCGGTGTCGATCGCGACGCGCTGCGGTCGCTGCTCGGCGACAACGCGGTGCGCGACCTCGATGCGCTCGACGACCTTGCCCGACGGCTGGAGGCCGCCGGCTACCTGACCCGCGACGGCGATCGACTCGAGCTGACCCCGCGCGGGACGCGGCGCATCGGCCAGCAGGTCCTCGATGACCTGTTCGCCCGGCTCGAGCGCGACGCGTTCGGCGGCCATCGAATCGATCGCGCCGGGCGGGGAGGGGAGCGCGAGGAGGCGACCAAGCCGTACGAATTCGGCGACCCGTTCCACCTGGACCTGCGCGGGACCCTCACGAACGCGCTCGCGCGCGCGGAGAACGCCCCGGCGGCTCGCGCCAGCCGGGGTGATCGTGCGGTCCACCTGGCACCGGCCGACTTCGAGGTGTTCCGGACCGAGCAGACGACGAGGACCGCCACGGTCCTGCTCGTCGACATGAGTCGCTCGATGCTGCTGCGCGGCTGCTTCCTTGCCGCCAAGAAAGTGGCCGTCGCGCTCGACACGCTCATCCGGACGCAGTATCCGCGCGACCACCTGTCGGTCATCGGCTTCGCCTACTACGCGAGGGAGATCCGACCCGGCGCCCTGCCAGAGCTGACGTGGCACGGCTACGAGTACGGGACCAACCTCCAGCACGGGCTGTTGCTGGCCCGTCGGATCCTCGCCCGTCAGGCCGCCGCGAATCGCGAGATCGTGGTGATCACCGATGGCGAGCCGACCGCCCACTTCGAGGGTGGCCAGGTGGAGTTCAGTTATCCGCCGACGCGGCGGACCATCAGCGAGACCCTCCGCGAGGTGCAGCGCTGCACGAAGGAGGGCATCACGATCAACACGTTCATGCTCGAACGGTCGCGCGCCCTGGCCGAGTTCGTGGCACACATGACGCGGCTCAATCGGGGCCGGGCGTTCTATGCCACGCCGGAGCGGTTGGGGGAATATGTCCTCGTCGACTTCGTCGGACGGCGCTCGAAGCGGGCTTCCTGAGGCGTATCCTGCCGAATGTGGCCGACCCCAGTCGTCGGTCGCGTGAGGAGGGTGTTCGGTGGAGTGGCTGTTCCCGTACCTGTTGTTCCTGCACGTCCTCGGGGCGATCGTGGCATTCGGGCCGACCTTCGCGTTCTCGTTCATCGGGTCGGCGGGTGGGGCTGAGCCACAGCACTCGAACTTCGCGACCCGGGTGTCGCATCTGATCTCGTCGCGCCTGGTCTATCCGATCGGGATCACGCTGCCCATCACCGGCGCGCTGATGATGGGGGTGATGCGGATCAATCCGTTCGAGCGAGCGCACTGGTGGCTCGCGCTGGCGATCGTGCTCTACATCATCGCGTACGGGTATTCGTTCTTCGTGCAGCGCAAGATCGTCGACCAGGTCATCGAGATGACCTCGGCGCCGCCCCCGCCCGGCGCAAGCGGACCGCCGCCGGCCCTCATGGCGCTCGTCAAGCGGATCCAGCAGGGCGGGATGGCGATGGGCGTCCTCCTCGTGATCATCATCTTCCTGATGGTCGTGAAGCCGACGGTCTGAGTCGGGTCGGGCGGGGTCGCGGGAGGGGTCGAGACCAGGCGTGACTCACGCCCGGCCGCCCGCCGCGCTCGAGGTCCGGTGGTGCCATCGAGCAGCCACAGCACTGGGAAGCGACGCCCCCGGACCGGTCCTTTTGCATATAGCAGCCACAGCACTGGTAACCGGCGCTCGAGACCGGAAATCTGCCATAGAGCAGCCACAGCACTGGTAGGCGGCACCCGGCACCGGTTCTGTGCCATGGAGCAGCCACAGCACTGGTAACCACGCTCGACCGCCGTCGGCGCGCCCGTCGGGGTCGATGGCGCCGCATACCAGCAGCCTGGCTGGTATATGCCAAGGATTCGCCGGATCGAGGGCCGGGGTCGCGGACGGAGCGCCCGTCGGGCTCGGCGGCGCTGCATACCAGCAGCCTGGCTGGTATATGCCAAGGATTCGCCGATCGAGGGCCGCGGGCCTGGTCCGGAACCGCCCTGGCCCGGAACCGCCGCGCCCCGCGAGCGAGTGCCCGCCGTACCATGGTCAGGCACGGAACCCGCTCGTCCTGGAGACCATCGACCGATGCCCCACGTCGCCACGTCCACCACCGACCTCCTCGATGTCATCCGCCACAGCGCCCACCTCGACGGCGATCGCATCGTCATCGATGACGAGGCGGCGTTCCGCTCCACGGCCATCGCCGACCTGGCCTGGACGGCGGCGTTCTCGGCGGACGAGGCGACGACGGCGGCCGCGCAGTGGCTGATCTGGGAAGCGAGCCAGGCGCTCGGCGCGCTGAGTGCCAGCATCCAGGACCTCTACGCGGCGCGCGGTCGAGGCGAAGTCAGCGGCTTCACGGTCCCGGCCATCAACCTGCGCGCCCAGACGTTCGACATGGCCCGGACCGTGTTCGACGCGGCCAAGAGCGCCGACGTGGGCGCGGTGATCCTCGAGATCGCGCGCAGCGAGCAGACCTACACCTACCAGCGCCCGATCGACTTCGCGACGTCGGTCCTCGCCGGTGCGATCGCCGCCAACTGGCGGGCACCCGTGTTCATCCAGGGCGACCACTACCAGTTCAACGCCAAGAAGTACGCCGCCGACCCCGAGGCGATGACCGAGGAGATCCGGCGCGCCTGTCGCCTCGCGATCGAGGCGGGCTACCGCAACATCGACATCGATTCGTCGACGCTGGTCGACCTGTCCAAGCCCAACGTCGACGAGGAGCAGCGGGCGAACTACACCCGCGCCGCCGAACTCACCGCGCTCATCCGCTCGCTCGAGACGGACGGCGTGACCGTCAGCGTCGGCGGGGAGATCGGCGAGGTCGGCAGCCAGAACTCGACCGTCGAAGAACTGCGCGCCTATCTCGACGGCTACCGCCGCGAGCTCGATGCGCTTGCGCCGGGCGCCACGGGCGTCAGCAAGGTCAGCGTCCAGACCGGCACGAGCCATGGCGGCGTGCCCCTGCCCGGCGGCGGCGTCGCCGAGGTCAAGCTCGATTTCGAGGTCCTGCGCGAACTGGGCGACATCGCCCGGACATACGGCTTGGCCGGCGCCGTGCAGCACGGTGCCTCCACCCTGCCCGACGAGTTGTTCCATCGGTTCCCGGCGGTCGAGACGGCCGAGATCCACCTCGCGACCGGATTCCAGAACGCGCTGTACGAGCATCCCGCCTTTCCCGCGGAGCTCCATCGCGAGATCGAGGCGTGGTGCCACGCGAACGCGGCCGACGAGCGCAAGCCCGGCCAGACGGATCAGCAGTTCGTGTACACGACCCGCAAGAAGGCGATCGGTCCGTTCAAGCGCGAGCTGTGGGATCTCGACACGAAGGACGAGATCCTCGCGGCCCAGCGGCGCAAGTTCTCGTTCCTGTTCACCGAGCTCGGCGTGAACGGCTCGCGCGAGATGATCACGGCCTACATCCGCCCCGTCGAGCTGCATCGACCGGCGCCCGACGGGCTGCTCGAGACGGCCGCCGCGGGGTAACGCCCCCGGCCTGTCGCATCTCGGCGCTCGCGCCACATCCCGCCCCGCCGCGTCCGCCCGCGCGCTACCGTTGGAGTCGATGGCTGACGGCGACATCCCGCGCGGCGAGCTGCGCGACACCCTGATCCGCGCGATGCAGCGGGTACCGCAGCTCGTCGGTCGTGACCTGACGCTCACGGCCCTCAGCGGCGGGATCACCAACCGCAACTACCTCGTCGCGTGCGCCGGCCACCCGCACCGCTACGTCATCCGTCTGGCCGGCAATGACACGCACCTGCTCGGCATCAGCCGTGAGGTCGAGTACGCGGCGACCGCGGCGGCAGCGGACGTCGGAGTCGGGCCTGAGGTCATCGCCTTCATCCGGCCCGAGGGCTGGCTCGTCACCCGGTTCATCGAGGGCTCGCCGGTGAGTGACGAGGCGGTCCGCGAGCCGCGAACGCTGGAGCGTGTCGCCGACTCCTTGCGACGCATCCACGATGGCCCGGTCATCCCCGGGCTGTTCGTGCCGTACCGGATCGTCGAGTCGTACCGTGCCCTGGCGGCCGCCCGCGGGGTGCCGATCCCGCTCGAATACGAGCGCGCCATCGCGATCGGCCGGCGGATCGAGCGCGCGTGCCTGACCGATCCGGTCGAGCCGCGGCCATGCCACAACGATCTGCTCAATGCCAACTTCATCGACGATGGGGAGCGCATCCGGATCGTCGATTGGGAATATGCGGGCATGGGCGATCCGTTCTTCGACCTCGGCAACTTCAGCATCAACCACGACCTGACCCCCGAGCAGGACCGGCTGCTCCTGGCGGCATATGACGGCAGTCCGGGGCCCAGCCCGGAGCGCCTGGCGCGGCTCACGCTGATGCGCGTCGTCTCCGACTTCCGCGAGGCGATGTGGGGCGTGCTCCAACAGGGCATCAGCGCGCTCGACATCGACTTCGTGGCCTACGCCGCCGACCACTTCGATCGATTGCTCGTCAATGCCTCCACGCCGGCGTTCGAGCAGGCGTTACGGGCGGCCGCGGCCGACTGACCGCGCGGATGGCGGGCGCGCCGAGCTACCCGACCTCGTCGACCTCGGTCCACCACTGGCGCCGGTCCCCGACACGGGCGCGCATCCGCCAGGCCATCGATGTGGGCTCCGCATCGATGCGTTCCTTGAGGGTCGTCGTCGCGCTCACGACCCGGCTGCCCTGCACGTCGTCGAGTTGGGGGAAGGTCGCGACCAGTGACGCGACCTTGGCGAGGTTCTGGGTGATCGTCCGCCACAGGCCCCAGTCGGCGGCGCACAGGCGGGCGATGCGGTCGACGTCGATCGTGTCGGTGTCGCCATCTGCCAGTGGGTGATCGAGGAGCACCACGATGGCGTCGACGATGTCCTTCTCGTTGATCCGATAGATCTGGAGCTTGGAGAGCAGCAGCTCGGCGAGCGGGATCGTCGGGTGATCGACCTCGAGGCGGCCGGCCAGCGGGATGACGTGGCAGAAGTCGAGCCGGTCGTAGAACACGTCGATGTGGATCCGTCGGACAGGATCGTCGAAGATCGACCGACCGCCTTCGGACCGGATGAAGATCTCGCGGTCATGGCGATATCCCAGTCCCTCCAGCAGGCTGACGACCGCCTTGGCGTCATGGCGATAGGCGGCAAGGTCGATGTCGGCATAGGTTCGCTGGAAGTTCGGCAGCATCGCCTTGGCGTCGTGGCCATGGAGCGCGACCCCGATCGAGCCCAGGGCGCGGATGGCGACGGCTGCGGCATCAGCCGCGCCGACGACCCGGACGACCTCCGCCTCGAGGGTCGCCCGGTCGACGACGGACGAGGTCTCGTCACGTGGGTCGGTCACGGGCCGATCGTAGCCGAGCGGACGGTGCCGCGCGTGATCGACGCACGCTCGACCCGGCCCACGCGTACCGTGTGCGGTCATGGACGTCGAGCAGGCACGCGTCGTGGTCATCGGTGGCGGAATCACCGGCTGCAGCGTCGCGTACCACCTGGCGCTGGCGGGCTGGACGGACGTGCTCCTCGTGGAGAAGCACCAGCTGACCTCGGGGTCGACCTGCCAGGCCGCGGGACTCGTCACCGCCTTCAACCCGTCGTCGACGATGATGTCGTTCCGGCGCTACAGCATCGGGCTATATGGGAGCCTTGGCGCCTTTGATGCCGTTGGCAGCCTACGGCTGGCATCGAGCCGGGCGCAGCTCGGGGAGTTGCAGCGGACGGCCAGCCGGGCGCGCGGCATCGGGCTCGATGCCGAGGTCATCGGGGCGGACGAAGCCCGCCGACTCATGCCCGCGATCTCCCCGGAATCCCTGTACGGGGCGGTCTTTCTGGCCGCTGACGGGCACCTCGATCCGCATGGCGCCACGCACGCCGTGGCCGACGCGGCCCGCGCGTTGGGCGTGCGCATCCGGACCGGCGTGCGGGTGACGGGGTTCGAGCTCTCGGCTCGACGCGAGATCCGGCGGGTCCTCACCGATGCCGGCCCGATCGACACGGAATTCGTCGTGAATGCGGCCGGGATGTGGGCACCGCAGGTCGCCGCCATGGCCGGCGCCTTCATCCCGTCCACGCCGGTCGACCATCAGCACATCGCGCTCAAGGCCGTGCCCGGCGACGAGTTGCCGCGCGACATGCCGTGCTTCCGCGACCCCGACAACCTCGTCTATGGCAAGAGCGAAAACGGGGGGATGGTGTTCGGCGGTTACGAGCTGGACCCGGTGTCACGCTGGGAGGACGGCGTGCCATGGGACCATGCAGCGCGCTCCCTGGCGCCCGACTTCGAGCGTTTCACGCCGCTCATGGCCGGCGCCATCCGGCGGTTCCCCTTTCTGGCCGATGCCGAGGTCGTGCGTCTCGTCTGCCACCCGGACGCGATGACCCCCGACGCCAACCCGCTGTTGGGGCCGGTGGCCGACGTCCGCGGCCTGTGGATCGCGGCGGGGATGTCGCTCAACGGGTTCGGTGGTGGCGGTGGCATCGGCCAGGCCGTGGCCGGCTGGATCACGAGCGGCGACCCTGGCGTCGACGTCGGCCCGTATCGGGCGTGGCGGTTCAGCGACACGTACCGCGACCCGGTCTTCGCGGCCGGACTCGGCCGCGAGACATACAGCGACTACTACCGATTGCGCTACCCGTACGACGCAGACCTCGCCGGGCGGCCGCGGCGCGTGTCGGGGCTGCACGGTCGACTGCAGGAGGCCGGTGCGGTGTTCGGCACGAAGGCCGGCTGGGAGCGCGCGGACCACATCGAACCGGGCCGATCCTGGCGTCGTTCCGGTCGCGACCAGGCCGCCTACGGCTGGACAGAGCCACCCTGGTTCGGCCGCGTCGCGGAGGAGGGCCGCGCGGTCCGGGAGCGGGCGGGCATCATCGATCTCAGCTCGTTCGGCAAGATCGACGTCGATGGTCCCGGGGCCCTGCCGCTGCTCCAGTCGATCGCGGCCAACGACATCGACCGACCGGTCGGCACCGTCATCTACACGCCGTGGTGCGACGAGCGCGGCGGGATGGTCGCCGACGTCACGATCACCCGCCTCGCTGCCGATCGATTCCGGGTCGTCACGGGCGCCGGATTCGTCGCCTCGGACCTTGCCTGGCTGCGCCGGCAGCTGGCGTTCGGGAACCCGCACGAGGTCCCGGGAGGCGGGGTCGGCGACGTTCGGCTGCGCGACGTCAGCGACGTCGAGGCAACGATCGGACTGTGGGGTCCGCTGGCGCGCGACATCCTCGCGGCCGCGGCGGCATCCGACGTGGCCGATGCGGCGCTACCCCTTCGCCAGGCGCGCCCGATCGTCGTCGCCGAAGCCCCCGTCGTGGCGGCGCGGATCTCGTACGCGGGCGAACTCGGCTGGGAGCTCACGATGCCGCGGGAGTGGGCGGTGGCGGTCTGGGATGCGCTCCGGGCGGCGGGGGCGACGGTGGGCCTCGAGCCGTTCGGCTACCGCGCCCTCGATGCGCTGCGGATGGAGAAGGGCTATCGCTACTACGGCGTCGACATGACGATGCTCGAGACGCCGTTCGAGGCGGGTCTGGGCGGATCGGTCCGGCTCGGCAAGGAGCGTTTCGTCGGTCGGGATGCGCTCGTGGCGGCGCGCGCCGCCACGCCCCACGGCCCGGACCGGCGGCTGGCCACGCTGGTCATCAATGATGACGGCTATCTCCCGATCTATGGTGGCGAGGCTGTCCGGAGCGACGGCCGGGTCATCGGTCGGCTACGGAGCGTGGCGTATGGACCGACGGTGCGCCGGACGATCGGCTACGTGTATCGTTCGGCCGACGTTCCGGAGGAGGCGGACCTGACGGTGGACGTGTTCGACCAGCGCATCCCGGCGAAGTTCACAGCCGACACCCTGTATGACCCGGACGGGCTCCGGATGCGCGGCTGAGCGGGCGGACGACGTGCGACTGCCAGGCCGGCGACGAACCACGAACGGTACCCGGGTGTTCTTCGCGACCGACGTGCACGGATCCGAGCGAACGTGGCGCAAGTTCCTCAACGCCGGCGCGTTCTACGGGGCGGACGTCCTCGTGATGGGCGGCGACGTGATGGGCAAGCTCACGATCCCGCTGATCCGCGGCGCCGGCGGCGCGACCCGGGCCACGATCCATGGCCGGACCGAACGGTTCGATACGGCGGCCGAGATCGAGGCGGCCCGCGAGCGGATCGGCTATCTCGGCTTCTACTCGACCGTCATGGACGAGGACGAATACGCATCGACCCAAGCGGATCCCGAGGCGATCGACCGGTTGTTCGTCGACCTGGCGACCGAGCGTCTCGTGCGCTGGATGGACCTGGCCGAGTCGAAGCTCGCCGGGACGGGTATCCGGTGCTACGCCACCGGTGGCAACGACGATGTCGATGCGGTGATGGCCGCGATGGATCGGCCGGGCGCGCAGTCGTTCGTGGCCTGCGAAGGTCGCGCGGTGCCACTCGACGACGAGCACGTGATGGTCAGCATGCCGTACGTGAACCCGACGCCGTGGCGGACGCCACGCGAGGCGCCCGAGCCCGAACTGGCCGACCGGATCGAGGCGGTCGCGGGCAGCCTGACGGATCATTCGCGGGCGATCTTCAACTTCCATGCGCCACCGATCGATTCGACCCTGGACACGTGTCCCCAGCTCGACTGGACGACCGATCCTCCGTCGCAGATCGTCGCCGCCGGACAACCCGTTCTGTACGGGGCCGGCAGCGCGTCAGTCCGGGCCGCGCTCGAGCGCTACCAGCCGATGCTCGGGCTGCACGGCCATATCCACGAATCACAGGCGGCCGCCAAGGTCGGTCGCACGCTCTGCGTCAATCCGGGGAGCGAGTACGGCGAGGGTGTCCTGCGCGGCTGCCTCATCACGGTCGCGAACGGGCAGGTGACGAGTTATCAGATGACCGCCGGCTGAGCGCTCGGCGCGCTGCGCGGTGGACGGATCGAGGGATGGATGGGGCTCGAGGGGGCGGAGGAGGTGAGGGTCGAGGGGACCGCGATGATCCAGGCACGTGTCAGCAACTCGTAGTGAGGTGACAACGATGGCGACAGCGGTTGCCACGCCCGAGGTCTTCGTTCGCAAGTCGTCGGGTCTCGTGCGCGTCATGTCCTCGCGTTCTGCGTTCGTCTACAACGTCCTGACCATGGGGTTGATCTTCCCGTGGACGTACCTGTGGGCGCCGGGCGCCCTGCCCGGCGGCCAGCTCGTGTGGGGGATCCTCCTCGCGATGGTCCTGGAGATCCCGATCGCCCTGGCCTACGTCTGGTTGTCGACGGCGCTGCCGCGGTCCGGCGGCGACTACGTCTTCCAGAGCCGGGTGCTGGGCGGCGGGATCGCCTTCACCCTGGTGATGTCTGGGTTCGTCATCTGGATCCTGCAGTGGGTCGCCCTGTCGGGCTGGCTGCTGTCCTATCTCGGCTTCGCCGCGCTGTTCCTTGGTCTCGGCGGCACGCTCAACAACACGATGTTCCTCGACTGGGCGGGCTGGTTCGCATCGGCCGACGGGATCATCGTCGTGAGCATCCTCAATGCCGGCCTGGCCTTGCTGATCCTCGCGACAGGTTTCCGCAACTACGTCCGCCTGCAGATGGTGATGATCGTCGCCACGCTCCTCGCGTTCGCGACCATGCTCATCGTGCTCATCACCGCGTCGCCGGCAGCGGTGCCCGGCGCGCTCGACGCGTTCTCGTCGTCGGTGGGTGGCTCCGCCACGTTCACGGCCGACGCCATCGCGGCCACCAAGGCCGCCGAAATCGACCTCAGCCCGCCGTTCAGCATCCTGGCCACGCTGCTCATCGCGCCCATCGCCTGGACGTCGCTCCAATGGGCGACCTACAGCTCGCAGCAGAACGGCGAGATCAAGGACGCGCGGTCGTTCCGCGCCCAGGCCTTCATCATCGTCGGGTCGCTCGTCTTCACCGGGGTCCTGCTCGCGGTCCTGGCGTTGGCCCTCGAGTCGGCGGTGGGGTCGCAGTTCCTGTACGTCGCCGGGGCCGGCTACTGGTCGCTGGTGGGCGAGGCCACGCTCAACGGCGTCTACCTGTGGCCGAACATCATCGCCATCGCGATCTCGGCGAGTCCGCTGGTCGTGCTGCTCATCAGCTTCGGGTTCATCATGAACGGTCACCAGATCGTCCATAACTGCTACATCGGCATGACCCGGATCCTCGTCGCGATGTCGCTGGATCGCCTCCTGCCGGAGTGGTTCAGCCGCGTCAGCGATCGGTTCCACACGCCGGTCAACGCGCACCTGGCCTACTTCGTGGCAAGCATCCCCGTCATCTTCCTGTACAACAAGTTCGCCTATGGCGAGGGCGAGGACATCGTGTCGTGGGCGTCGCTGACGCTCGGCGTCACCTTCGCGTGCGGCTACGTGTTCGTGGCGACGGCGCTCGCGGGTGCCCTGCTCCCGTTCCGGGCCAAGGCGCTGTACGACGCGTCCCCCGGATCGCAGTATCGGATCGCCGGCTACCCCGCGGTCACGATCGTCGGGATGATCGGCTTCGCGGCCGGCGTCCTGTTCGAGTTGCTGTTCATCTTCAACGACCAGCTGGGCCTGACGTCGACCCTCGCGCGGACCGTCGTCCTCGCCATCCTGGTCGTCTCGGCGGTCTGGTACCTGGCCGTGAAGATGGTCCGTCGCTCGGGCGGCATCAATGTCGACTACGCGTTCAAGGAGATCCCACCGGAGTGATGCCCCGCGGCATCTGACTGATCGATGTGGTCCGGGCGGCTGTCGCCCGGGCCACTCGTCATCTCTGGACGGCGCCCAGCCACGCGGCGAAGTCCGGCCCGCCGAGCGCCGCCGTGGCTCTGGCCCAGCGCTCCTCGGCCCAGCCGGTGAAGTCGAAGTCGATCGTGGAGATGTCGGCCTGGATGGCGGCCCACAGGGTCCAGCCCACGTCCGACATGATCATCTGGAGTCGCATCCGCGCGAGCAGTGCGTCGGACGCTTCCCCGAAATAGGCCGCGCACAGCTCGTGGATCCGGGTGTCGTCCCAGCCGAGCTCCTGGCAGGTGTTGCCGAGCTCGAATGTCGGGTCGTTGTTGCCGCTGTACTCGTAGTCGACGATCCAGAGCCGTTCGCCGTCGTCGAGGTAGTTGTCGGCGAGCAGATCGTTGTGGCACGGGACGCTCGGCAGGGGTCGGCCGGCCAGGGCCGCCTCGATCCGGGGGAGCGTCGGGAGGTGGGCACGATAGCCCGCCGGGATGGCGATGCCGCGGTCATCGACCACCTGCAGGTAGCGCTCCGTGGTTCGGAACATGTCGAAGTCGTCCCGAAAGCGGGGACCGGCGTGGAGACGTCGAAGTGCGGTGGCGATCCTGGCGGGCGAATCGGGCGCGGCGAACGCGTCGTTCGACATCGTCCGGGCGTCGATCCAATCGAGCACGAACACGTTCCATTCCGGCAGGACGTCGACCACCCGCGGGCTGACGCCGGTCTCCGCCGCGGCGCGGGTGTTGTGCAGCTCGTTGCCCCGGTCGACCGCCAGCAGCTCGGTGCCAGCTCCAGGGATGCGGACGAACAGTGGCTCGCCGTCCACGGTCACCTTGTAGTTCTGATTGGTGAGCCCGGCGGGGATCGGTTCGGCGAGTACGGTGCGACCGGCCCACGCCGGCCTCGCGGCGATGACCTGGTCGATGGTGGGGATCATCGGTCGGGCGCCCTCATGCGGCGCGAGCGTACCGCGGGACCCGGGTCCGGTGCGGACCGGTCCACCGTGCGCACCTCCACCCGCGGCGGTGGCCGGGTCGCTAGGCTGTCGCAGACGGGGCGGACGCCAGAAGCGAGCGAGGGATCGAGACCGAGATGGACCATGCCCGGGCGGTGATCATCGGTGGTGGGGTCGGCGGGACGTCGATCGCGTATCACCTCGCCGAGCGGGGCTGGACGGATGTGATCCTCGTCGACCGTGCCGAGCTGACGAGCGGCTCGACGTTCCACAGCGCCGGGCTGGTCGGGCAGCTGCGCGGGTCCGTGACCCTCACGAAGATGATGATGTACGGCTCCGCGCTGTACCGACGGCTCAAGGATGAGACCGGGGTCGACCCGTCATGGCACGAGGTTGGTTCGATCCGGCTGGCGTCGTCGACGGCACGGATGGAGGAGCTCGAACGCCAGGCCGGCTGGGCAACGACGTTCGGGCTGCCGATGGACATCATCACCCCGACCGAGGCCCGCGACCGGTTCCCGCTCATGGCGACCGACGGCGTCGTGGGCGGGGTCTGGCTGCCGACGGACGGATGGCTCGATCCGTCCGGCCTGGCCCAGGCGCTGGCGGCCGGCGCTCGCCGACGGGGCGTGCAGATCCGGCCGCATACCCGGGTCGTCGCCATCGGCACGGACCGGGGACGGGTGACGGGCGTCACGGTCGAAGCCGGCGGCGAGCGCTCCGACATCGGGGCCGATGTCGTGATCAACGCCGGCGGCATGTTCGCGCCCGAGATCGGGCGCCTGGCCGGGGTGACGGTACCGCTCATCCCGATGGCCCACCAGTACCTGTTCACCGAGGCGATCGAGGGCGTCCATCCCGGACTGCCCCAACTGCGCGATCCGGACAACCTCGTCTACTTCCGCGAGGAGGTCGGGGGGCTGTGCATGGGCGGCTACGAGCACGATCCCGCGCCGTGGGGCCTCGACGGCATCCCGTCCGACTTCAACGGTCGGTTGCTCGCCGCGGACATGGACCGCTTCGGGCCGATCATGGAGGGCGCCATCCGCCGGGTGCCCGCGATGGCCGACGCTCGGGTGAGCCGGGTCATCAACGGCCCCGAGGCGTTCACCCCGGACAACGAGTTCATCCTCGGCGAATCGGAGGTACGCGGCTTCTGGGTCGCGGCCGGGTTCTCGGCGCATGGCATCGCCGGGGCCGGCGGGATCGGGCGCCAGATGGCGAGCTGGATCGTCGATGGCGAACCGGAGCTCGACCTGTGGCGGATGGACATCCGCCGGTTCGGCGCGGCGTATCGATCGCGCGCCTACACGCTGGCGCGGTCGATCGAGAACTATGCGACGTACTACGACATCCACTACCCGAACGAGGAGCGCCAGGCCGGTCGGCCGTTGCGGACCTCGCCCGCGTACGACATGCTCGCCGAGCTCGGCGCGGTCTTCGGCGAGAAGTCCGGCTGGGAACGACCGAACTGGTTCGAGCCCAATGCCGACGACCCGCGGTTCGGCGGGCGGGCGGCGCTCGAGACCCTGCGGCCCGGTGGTTGGGCGGGCCACTACTGGTCGCCGGCCATCGCCGCCGAAGCGCTCGCCACCCGCCAGGCGGCCGCGCTGTTCGACGAGACGTCGTTCTCAAAGCTCGAAGTGGTCGGTCCGGGTGCGGTCGCGGCGCTGCAACGGTTGGCCGGCAACGACATCGACCGGGCGATCGGCGCAGTCGTGTACACGCAGCTGCTCGACCGACGCGGCGGGGTCCAGGCCGACCTGACCGTCACGCGACTCGGGGAGCAGCGATTCATGCTCGTGACCGGGACCGCGTATGGCAATCACGACCTCGGCTGGCTTCGCTCCAACCTGCCCGACGACGGCTCGGTCGAGGTCCGTGACGTCACCGCATCGCGGGTGTGCTTCGGGCTGTGGGGCCCGCTCGCTCGCGACATCCTCGGGCCGCTCACCGACGACGATGTCACGGACGCCGGGTTCCCGTACCTCACGGCGCGCGACATCAGCGTCCGAACCGTGCCGCTCCTCGCGTTGCGCGTCACCTACGTCGGCGAGCTGGGCTGGGAGCTGTACGCCCCGACCGAGTACGGCCGCGCGCTGTGGACGACCCTGTGGGATGCCGGGCGCGAGCACGGGTTGGTCGCCGGCGGCTACCGCGCGATCGACGCGCTGCGGCTGGAGAAGGGGTACCGAGTCTGGTCGAGCGACGTGACTCCGGACGAGACCCCGTTCGAGGCGGGACTCGGGTTCGCGGTCGCGCTGGACAAGGCGGTTCCCAGCCAGGCCCACGACGCGCTGGTCGCGTCCCGGGACCAGGGGCCGCAGAAGCGGCTGCGCTGTCTCGTCCTCGACGACCCCCGCGCGGTGGCGCTCGGCAACGAGCCGGTGCGCATCGGGGGCGTGGTCGTCGGCCGGGTGACGAGCGGGGGCTATGGCTTCGCCGTCGAGCGTTCGATCGCCTATGCGTACCTGCCGCCGGACGTCGCCATCGGGAGCCGCGGCGAGATCGAGCTGTTCGGGTCGGCGGTCGGCTTCGAGGTTGCCCGCGAGCCGTTGTACGACCCCGACAACGCCCGTATCCGGGCGTGACGGCGGGCGCCGTGACACGACGCGCTACCCGGACCGGTGTGTCGTCCGCGGCCCGGCGATGACCGACCGATCGTACGGGCCTGACTGGTCCGCCTCACTGCGACGGGGGAGCGACGCCGAGTTGCGCGGCTGGCTCGACGTCGCCCAGGCAGCTTGCGACGAGGCCGACGCCATCGCCGGCCGCCACTTCCGGCGCGACCTGCGGATCGACACCAAGCCCGACCGGACATTCGTGACCGAGGCGGACACCGCCATCGAACGGCGCATCCGTGAGCGGCTGCGCCACGCGTTTCCGGGGCACGGCCTCGTCGGCGAGGAATACGGCACGGACGACGGCGATGCGCCGGTGCGCTGGTATATCGACCCGATCGACGGCACCCACAACTTCATGCGCGGAGTACCGCTGTTCGGGACGCTTCTCGCGGTCGAGCGCGACGGTGAGCTGCAAGCGGCCGTGATGTCGGCCCCGGCGTTGGGCGAGCGCTGGTGGGCGCACCGTGGCGGTGGCGCTTGGGCGCGCACGCGCGGCGAGGCTCCGCGCCAGATCCGGGTGTCCGATGTGATCCGGCTCGGCGACGCCCAGATCCTGTATGGCTCGGCGCGTGACATCGTCGCATCCGGCCGGGCGCCGGGGTTCGACGGGCTGCTCCGAGAGGTCTGGCGCGAGCGAGGATTCGGCGATTTCTGGGGCTATGCGCTCGTGGCCGAGGGAGCTGCGGAGGGGATGGTCGAGGTCGAGCTGTTCACCTGGGATGCGGCCGCGCCGGCCCTCATCGTCGAGGAGGCCGGTGGGCGCTGGACGGATCTCGATGGCGTGCGCCGGATCGACACGCGGACCTTTCTGGTCAGCAACGGCGTCCTGCATGACGAACTGCTCGAACGGTTGCGAGCTACGGACTGACCGACACGATCGGAGGGAGCCAGCGATGCCCCGGATCGACACGGCGATCGTCGTCATCGGGCTGGCGGTCATCCTCGGCGGGTGCCAGGAGGTCACACCATCTTTGACGGTCCGGCCCGCAAGCCGGGGTCCAGAGACCAGCGGTCCAGCGAGTTCCGCGCCGAGCCTCACGAGTACGCCGCCGGGTCCGTCAGGCGCCGCGTCAGCTCCGTCCGGCGTCAGCGGATCGCCCGACAGCGGCGGTCCGGTCATCGATCCGGCGTGGATCACCCGACCCGCGTTGACCTGTGGCGAACTCGATCAGCGGTTCCCGCCCGACGCGCTGCTCGGCCCGGGGTCGGCAGAGCTCGGCCTCGATCCCGCTGCCGGGGTCCTGCGCTCGACCATCGCCGAGGCGCCCCCCGAAACGCCGTTCCCGCGCACCGGTTGGCATCGCGTCCTCGACGGGCCCGACGGCGTCGTGTTCGTCGCGCGTGGCGGCGGCGACGTTCCGTGGTGGGCGATCGAGGTGGGCGTCCTGGATGGAACGGTCCAGGCGGTCGGTTACGGGCAGTGTCATCTTGCGATCGTGGCGCCGAACGGCGTCAGCTTCGCCCGCTGGTGGCTCGACCCCGACGGCCCGCCCATCACGCCGTCCGCGACCGTCCTCGCGGTGCTGCTGCGCGAACAGGATTGCGCCAGCGGCAAGCCGCCGGTCGGTCGCGTGCTGGCGCCGACGGTCGTCACGTCCCCCGACGCGTTCCAGATCGCGATCGGGATCCGCCAGCAACGGACCGGACAGGACTGCCCGAGCAATCCGCCCTTCCCGTTCGAGCTGATCCTGCCCGAGCCGGTGGGCTCGCGGGGACTGTTCGATGCCAGCGAGTTCCCGCCCCGGCCGGTGACCGCGCAGGATCCGGGGTAGGCCCGTCGGAGTATCGCCACGAACCGGGGGCCTCCAGAGGTCGCCACGGCCGGCGCTTGACCGGGCGTCACCGCCGCCGTGCCCTGTACCGGGTGTCGCCGCGGCTCGCGGCATGGACCGGGTGTCGCCGCGGCCCGCGCCCCCGGGCGGCGCCGTTGTTGCATCAAACGGGCGAACCAGCGATCGAGACGCGCCCATCGGCACGTCCTGCGCCATCTGTTGTACCCCACGGCACGCTCGACGGCTGAACCGCCGTTCCACCGGGTCCGTTCGCTGGTTCGCCCGTCCAGTGCAACAGCAGCGGCCGAACAGACCGCGACCCAGCCGAGAGCGGCGCCCGACTGCGATGCGGGCCCGTGGAGCCGCCCGCGGCGCCGACTGCGATGCGGGCCCGTGGAGCCGCCCGTCCCGCGGGCCTGCGGTGCGGGCTGGCAGCTCCGCTCCCGCGCCGCCCGCCTGCGGTGCAGCCCGCAACGTCCCCCTCAGGCCCCGGCAGCCACCAGCGAGTCCTCGAGGATGGCCAGTGCCTGGTCGACCTCCTCGGCCGTCGTGACGAGCGGCGGGATGATGCGGATCACGTTCACGTACGTACCCGCGGTCAACACGATGAGACGGCGTTCGAGCGCCTCGGCCTGAACCCGCTTCGTGAGCTCCGGATCGGGCGTCCGGCCGTCACCGACGCCCGGCTTCACGAGCTCGATGGCGACCATCAGGCCCAGGCCCCGTGCATCGCCGATCGCCGGATGGCGATCCTTGAGCGCACGCAGCCCGGCGAGGAACTGGGCGCCACGAGCGCGGGCGTTGGCCACGAGCCCCTCGTCCTCGATGACGTCGAGCGTCGCATTCGCCGCGGCGCAGGCGACGACGTTGCCGCCGTACGTGCCGCCATGCGAGCCGGGCTTCCAGTGGGCCATCAGCTCGCGTCGAGCGAGGATTCCCGACAGCGGCAACCCCGAGGCGATGCCCTTGGCCATGACCAGGATGTCGGGCTCGACGTCCCAGTGGCGGACCGCGAACATCTCGCCGGTCCGCCCGAAGCCGGTCTGGACCTCGTCGGCGATCAGCAGGATGCCGTGCTCCCGGGTGATCTCGCGCAGGCGCGGCAGGAAGCCCGGTGGCGGCACGATGTAGCCACCCTCGCCGAGGACGGGCTCGATGATGATCGCCGCGACCTGCTCGGGGTAGATGAACTGGTGGAACGTCAGGTCGAGCTCCGCTTCCCAGTCGCAGGTGCAGGCGGCTGGATCGTGGCTGCCGCGCGGTGCCCGGTAGCAGTACGGATACGGGCTGTGGTAGACGGATCCCGGTAGCGGCTCGAACGCAGCCCGATACACATCCTTGGCAGTGGTGAGGGCCATCGTCTGGGCCGTCCGACCGTGGTAGCCGTAGCGGAAGGCAACGACCGCCGGTCGGCCCGTCGCGACACGGGCGAGCTTGACCGACGCCTCGACCGCCTCCGCGCCCGAATTGGACAGGAACGCCTGATACGGCCCACCCGCCAGCAGCGACGGCAGCCGCTCGTACAGCCGCAGGCCGGGCTCGTGGTACAGGATGTTCTGCTGGCCGTGGAGCAGCTTGCGGGCCTGCTCGGCGACCGCCGCGGCGACGCGTGGATGGGCGTGCCCGGTGTTCGCGACGCCGATCCCGGACGAGTAGTCGAGGTACCGCTCGCCGTCGCGGCTGATGAGCCACGATCCCTCGCCGCGGTCAACGTCGAGGTTGGTGATCCGGCCCCATACGGCGGGGACGACCGCGTGATCGGGCAGGGCCGGACGGGCATCCACGGTCATGGCGCGACTCCCACGTACTCACGCGAGGCCACGCGGCGCTGCCACAGTGTGGTCAGGACCACGAGGAGCACCGCGGTGACGAAGATGATGGTGCCGATCACGTTCACCTGGACCGGGATGCCGCGCAGCTGCGATCCGTAGATGAATAGCGGGAACGTCTCGGTCTGGCCGGACGTGAACGCGGTGATGACGAAATCGTCGATCGACAGGC
>DAIUES010000010.1:0-24402 GCA_036844985.1 Candidatus Limnocylindrales bacterium | reverse complement strand
ATCGTGCGGCTCGTCGTGCAAGAGTCGATCGCGCTCACGACGCTTGCCGGCTACACGGGGCTCGTCGCAGGGGTCGCCGTTCTCGAGGGAATCGCGCGCGTGGTCGAACGCCTGCCGGGCGCACCGCTCAAGGCGCCGGAGGTGCGAGGGCTCGGAGCTGGCGGCGGTCGCTCGCGATCGCGCGGCCGCGCCTGACCGCTATCCTTCCGGGCGTGAACGGCTTGGTGGTCGCCCTCGACGGTCCCGGTTCGTCCGGCAAGAGCAGCGTTGGCGCCGCCGCGGCGCATGCCGTCGGCTATCGCTTCTGCGACACCGGCCTGCTGTACCGCGCGGTGACGTGGCTGGCCGAGGCGCGGGGCGTACCGGTCGACGATCCCGAGGGCCTGGTGGCGCTCGTCGACGAGGTCCAGCTGGTCGAGGACGAGCGCGGCCGCCTCGCCCGGGTCCTGGTCGACGGCGTCGATCACACCGCCGATACGCGCGGTCCGGCGGTCGAGGCGGCCGTCTCCGCGGTGAGCGCGCTGCCGGAGGTGCGGACCACGCTGCTCGCGCGCCAGCGGGCGATCGCCGAGGGCGGCGGCATCGTCATGGCCGGCCGCGACATCGGGACGGTCGTGCTGCCCGACGCCGACCTCAAGATCTACCTCGACGCATCGGTCGAGGAGCGGGCCCGGCGACGGGCCGGCCAGCGTGGGATCGATCCCGACGGACCCGATGGCCGGGCCATCCTCGAGGCGCTCCGCCGACGCGACCGGCTCGATGCCACACGAGCCGTGGCACCGTTGCGCGTCGCGCCCGACGCTCGGGTGATCACCACCGACGGGAACGAGTTCGCGGACACCGTCGCCGCGGTCGTGGGGGCCATCCGCGACGCGGAGGCGCGGATGGACGTCGGGGCCCGATCGTGACCGACGAGCCGCGCCCTGTCACGCCCATCGTCGAGGACATCGCGCCCTGGATGCACGCCTTGGCAGGCGCCACCCAGGCGGGTCTGGCCGGTCTCACCCGGGTTCGGGTCGAGGGCGCACTCGCCGACATCCCGCGCCACGGTGCGGTCATCATCGCTGCCAACCACGCCTCGAACCTCGACCCGGTAGTGATCGGCGCGTCGCTGATGCCGAAGATGGGCCGCCGCCTGCAGTGGCTTGGCAAGCGCGAGCTGTTCGACTGGCCGGTCGTTGGCTGGATCGCCCGCAACGGTGGCGTGCACGCGGTCGATCGCTCGACCGCCGACGTGGAGGCGTATCGTCTCGCCAAGCGCATCCTCGACGACGGACATGCGCTGTTCGTGTTCCCGGAAGGCACCCGCAGCCCGGACGGGACACTCCAGCACGCTCGTGATGGCGTGTCCGTCCTGGCGCTGCGGACCGGCGCCCCGATCGTGCCGGTCGGGATCATCGGTTCCTATGCGCGCTGGCCACGCGGTCAACGCCTGCCGCACCCCGGTGGCCGGGTCACGGTCCGCGTCGGCTCCCCGTTCCGTCTCGCCGACGTCCTGCCCCCTGACGTGGACCGCAAAGCCGCCAAGGGCCTCGCCACCGACGTCATCATGCGATGCATCGCGGACCTCCTCCCCGAGCCGCAGCGTGGGGCGTACGCAGGGCCTGCCACCGGGGTTTTGACGGCTCCCGTGCGATAATCGACCCGTGGGAACCGTCGAAGACGTCCGTATCGCGAAGCGCACCGGGTTCTGTTACGGGGTCCGGGAGGCGATCGACAAGGCCAAGGAGGCGTCCGCGGCCGGCAAGGCGACGCATACCCTCGGCCAAGTCGTGCACAACGAGGGCGTCGTCAACGACCTCCAGGCGCTCGGCATCCAGACCGTGGACACGCTCGACGACGTCGATCACGGTGCAGCAGTCGTCATCCGTGCCCACGGCGTCAGGCCGGACGTCATGGACCGGGCGAATGCCAAGGGCCTCGACGTCATCGACGGCACGTGCACGTGGGTCATCCAGGAGCACCGCGAGCTGACGCGGCTGGTCGAGGAGGGCTACACCGTCGTGCTCCTCGGCACGCCGAAGCATGCCGAGGTCGTCGGCATGCTCGGGTTCGCGCCGGACGCCATCGTCGTCGACGAGGAGGACGAATGGGAGGCCGCCATCCCGCGCAAGAAGCGGATGGCGCTCATCAGCCAATCGACCCAGCCGCCGTGGAAGTTCGAGAAGCTCGCCGCGTTCATGGTGGGTCGGGCCCACGAGCTCAAGATCGTGAACACCGTCTGCCCGGTCACGATCCGCCGCCAGCAGGACACGATGGAGACCGCCGGTGAGGTCGACCTGATGGTCGTCGTCGGCGGGCGATCGAGTGCCAACACCAAGGAGCTGACCCGCCTGTGCGAGATCGCCGGGACGGCCGCGATCCAGATCGAGAGCGTCCACGACCTGACCGACCCGGCCGTGTTCGCCGGTGCCCGCATCGTCGGGGTGACCGGCGGCACGTCGACCCCGATCGAGGACCTGCGCGACGTGACCGAGCAGATCCTGCGCCTCGCCGGCACCCCGGCTGCCGCGGCCGCGGCGGTCGACCTCGCCAGTGCCGCCCTCGAGCGTGCCGCAACGCCCGCGGGGCGCACGACCTCCCTCCCTGGCCTGACCGCGCGCGCGACCGCCGGCGCAGCCTGACCGTGGCCGCCGGGACGACACGCCTCGGCGGGGCGCTGCCGGTCGTCGCCATCGTGGGGCGCCCGAACGTCGGCAAGAGCACGCTCTTCAACCGCGTCGTCGGGTCGCGCACCGCGATCGTCGAGGACCGCGCCCGGACGACGCGCGACCGGCTGTACGGCGATGCGGAATGGAACGGGCGTCGGTTCGTGCTTGTCGATACCGGTGGTCTCGAGGTCGACACCAATGACCCCATCGAGGCCCGGGTCCAGGAACAGGCCCGACTGGCCATCGCCGAAGCCGATGTCATCGTGTTCGTGGTCGAGGCGGTGACCGGTCTCAGCCCTGCCGACCAGGAGGCCGCGCAGCTGCTCCGGCGGGCGACGGCGCCGGTGATCGTGGCTGTCAACAAGGCCGACAACGACAAGCGCGAGCTCGAGGCAGCCGAGTTCCACGCCCTCGGCTGGGACGAGACCTACGCCATCTCGGCGTCGCACGGGCGCGGGACCGGCGATCTGCTCGACGCGATCGTGTGGGCGCTGCCGGCCGAGACCCCGCAGGAGATCGCCCGCAAGGCGCGCGAGGTCGAAGCCGAGTCCTGGGCAGACGAGGTGGCGGCCGGCCGGCTGGAGCCGTTCATCGTCGCTGGACCGGAGGCAGGTGACCGCGCCGATGACGACATCGGACCCGACGAGGAGGACGGCAGCGACGCCGCAGAGCAGGCCAAGTGGGACGCCGCGATCGCGGCCGAAGCCGACAGCGCACCGGCTGCCATCGCCTTCGTCGGCAGGCCCAACGTCGGCAAGTCGAGCCTGCTCAACGCGTTGCTGGGCGAGGAACGGGCGATCGTGTCGGACGTGCCCGGCACGACCCGCGACGCGATCGACACGCGCCTGGCCTGGGGGCGGAGCGAGATCGTGCTCATCGACACGGCCGGGATCCGCCGCCGCGGCAGGGTCGCGTCGGGACCGGCGGCCGAGCGCTACTCGACGATGCGCGCGCTGTCGGCCCTGTCGCGTGCCGACGTCGCCGTGCTCGTCATCGACGCCGTCGAGGGCCTGACCTCGCAGGACGCCCACGTCGCCGGCTACGCGATCGAGGAGGGCAAGGGCCTCGTCATCGCGGTCAACAAGTGGGATCTCGTCGCCGAGAAGACGGATCGGACGTTCGACCAGTACGTCGAGTGGATCCGCAACGAGGTCCCGTTCATCGACTTCGCGCCGATCGTGTCGATCAGCGCCAAGACCGGCCAGCGGGTGGGCCGCGTCCTCGAACTCGCGGTCGACATCTGGGCCGAGCGACGCCGCCGGATCCCGACCGGCGAGCTCAACCGAACCCTGCTCGACGCCACCGAGCGGACCCCGCCACCGCCCGTGCGCGGTCGCCGTCCGAAGCTGTTCTATGCCACCCAGGCGGCGATCGCGCCGCCCACGTTCGTGTTCTTCGCCTCGGACGCGTCGGCGGTCCACTTCTCGTACCGCCGCTATCTCGAGAACCGGCTGCGCGAGACGTTCGGCTTCGATGGCACACCGATCCGGCTCGTGTTCCGCGACCGGACGTCGGTGAAGCTGCCGCGCCGCAAGAAGGCGCGGTCGACACCGGTCCGCTCGGCGCGCCGCACGAGCGCGACCCGGACCCGCCGCTCGCGCTGATGGCGAGCCAGCCCCGCGTCGCGGTCGTCGGTGCGGGGGCGTGGGGGACGACCCTCGCCGCGATCGTCGCGCGGCGCGAGGCGGTGACCCTGGTGTGTCATCGCCCTGACCTCGCGGAGGAGATCGGCCGCACCCGCCGCAACGAGCGCCGGCTGCCCGGGATCGACCTGCCCGATGACATCAGCGCGACCGCGGAGGTGGGTGCGCTCGCGGAAGCCACCGACCTCGTCATCTTCGCCGTCCCGTCGGTCTATCTCCGCAGCGTCGTCCGAGTCGGGGCGCCGTTCATCCCCGCGTCGGCGGACGTGCTGTCGGTGGTCAAGGGCCTCGAGCCGGGATCGCTGCTGCGGATGACCGAGGTGATCGCCGACGCCGGCGACCTGCAGCCGCGCCGGATCGCGGCGTTGTCGGGGCCGAACCTGGCCGGCGAGATCGCCCGCGGGCTGCCGGCCTCGGCTGTCGTGGCCGCCGACGATCCCGCCCTCGCCGATCGCATCGCGGAACGCCTCGGCCGGCGCGAGTTCCGCCTGTACGTCGGGCGCGACGTGCTTGGCGTCGAGTTGTGCGGCGCCCTCAAGAACATCATCGCGGTCGCGGCAGGGGCCGCCGACGGGCTCGGGTTCGGGGACAACGGCAAGGCCGGGCTGATGACCCGCGGACTGGCCGAGATGATGCGGCTCGGGGCCGCGGCTGGGGCGAACCCGCTGACCTTTGCTGGCCTGGCCGGGATCGGCGACGTCATCGCCACATGCGGCTCGCGGCTGTCGCGCAACCACCGCCTCGGCGAGGAGCTGGCGGCCGGCCGGTCGTGGGCCGACATCGAGGCGTCACTGCCCGGGACCGCCGAGGCGGCCTACACCGTCGATGCCGCGCTCGCGCTCGCCGATCGCCATGGCGTCGAGATGCCGATCGCCCGGGAGGTCCACAACGCCCTGTTCGAGGGCAAGAGCGTCCAGCGCTGCCTGATCGACCTGCTCGCACGCGAGTCACGGGACGAGTTGGGCGACCTGGGGTAGGGGAGTCGGGCTGGTGTCCGGCCCGCGTTCGACCCCGTGCTAGACTGCGGGCTCGGTCGGGGCGTGGCGCAGTCTGGTAGCGCACCAGTCTGGGGGACTGGTGGTCGTCGGTTCAAATCCGGCCGCCCCGACCATCTTGCTGCCCCGGTTGGCCTGAGGGCCCTCCTGGGTTCAGCCCGACGACGTCACGCGGGATGCGGCACGGGGCGCGACCGGCGTCGGCCCGACCCTCGCCGCCGGCTGCGATCGGCGGTGGTCACCGCGTCGGGGACCACCACGATGCCGTTGGCTCCCTGCATGAGGACCTCGAGCCGCTGCGCCTCCCGCCGGGAAGCGACGTGCGCCTCGAGCATCACGAGATCGATCTCGCCGTACTCGTTAGCGACCTGGTGCATGCAGAACCGGGCGTCGATGTCACCGGCGGCATCGACGAGGCTCAGTGCGTGTCGAGCGTCGCGCTCGAAGGCGAACACGGCCACCACGGTCTGGTGCCAACGCCGGAGGATCGGGAGCGTCGGGAGGCGGACCATGCGCTGACGCTATGCATCGGTTCGTATGGCTGCATTGCGGCAACACGCCAGTCCTCGCGAAGCAGGCATTGCAGCGACATCGCAGCGACCCCGGATGACGTCGAGCGGCTGCACGCATCGGTGGCTCGACGCACCACGTCGGTCGTTTCGGCGAGGTAGACGTGAAAACGACCGATCCGCCCCGGAAGGAGGGCGGATCGGCCCGGCGGATGCGTCCGGTCAGGCAGGGGCGTGCATCGCCTGTGTCCGAGGCAACCGCCGGCTGTCGGGTCCCGCGATGACATACGCGATCATCGCGATGAACCCGAAGCTGAGCAGGCCCAGGACGAGGAGCACGATGAACCACGTCTTGTCCGCGAGGTCCGCGGTGTTGAGCAGCGCGCCGATCCACGACACGAGGCCGGCGATGAAGCCCGCGATCATGGCGATCGCGGCGAGGACCGCGAGCCCGATGAACGTCCAGGCCGCGGGGTTGGCGTTGATTCCGACCACGTCCGGTCCGCTCATCTCGAAGACGCCGCCCGCGTACGCGGCCCACACCGCGGCGAAGGCCAGGATCGCACCGGCGATGACGGCGATCACGCCTCCGATGAACAATCTGGTGACGGTCGGCTTGGACATGACACGAACCTCCTGGGAGATGTGCGGCTCGATATCAGCCTCGCTTGCCGCAGGGGCGAGGGTCGAGTGCCGTCCGTCACGAACGCGACGGGTTCGACGGCCCTCTCGCAGCGCACGCCGGGAGCTCGGAACGGTCCTGATATCCTCGGCGCATGGACATCGCTTTGGGCCCGATCGCGATCATCGGCGCCATCGTCGTCGTGGTCATCGTCGTCATCGTCCTCGCGATCTACTCGTCCGGCCGCCGGTGACCCACCGACCCCATCGTCACGCGACCCGGCATCGATGACGGACGGCCCGCAGGACCCGAGGGAGGCGCAACCCGAGCCGCCAGCGCCACCCGAGCCGCCCGAGCCACTCGCGCCCAACCCGTTGATCTCGGCGGAGCCGGCGCCCATCTCGGGATGGACCGCACCGTCGCCCGTGACCGCGATCCGCGAAGTGGCCCCGGGTCTGGTCCTGGCCGACACGGCGTCACGCCTCGTCGCGTTCGTCATCGACCTCGTCATCGTCGGGTTGCTGAGCACGCTGGTGGGGTCGGCGCTGGGTATGGGTGAGGCCATCACGGCGGACGGTCGGCTCGGCATCCTCCTCGCGGGCTACGACTACACGATCGTGACGATCGTCGTGGGATTGCTGTACTTCGTCGGCTTCTGGACCGGAGGTCGGCGCGCGACCCCCGGTCAGCGCGTGTTCGGGCTCCAGGTCGGGAACGCGTTCGATGGCCGACCGCTGACCCTGGAACAGGCCATCCGGCGGTGGCTCGGCTATGGCACGTTCCTTGTGCTGTTCACGTTCGACGCCACGGTCGCGGGGATCGCCGGCCTGATCCAGATCGTGTGGGTCATCGCGCTACTCGTCACGACCGTGTCGAGTCCGACGAAGCAGGGCCTCCACGACCGTCTCGCCAACACGGCCGTGGTGCGGCCGTCGACCGCGGGTCGTGGGCTGGCACTGACGTGCCTCGTCGTCATCATCGTGGGCTTCGTCGTGGCCATCGCAGGGTTCGTCGCGTTCCTCGGTTCGGATGCCGGCCGCGAGATCCTGCGCCGCGCGATGGAGCAGGTCTGAGCCTGGCGGTGGACGCGGATCTCGATCGGGAGCAGGAAGATGGGCTGACCGACATGGCCCCCGCGACGTTCCGAGCCGCGGCGCACCAGGTCGTCGACCTGATGGCCGATTACCTGGAGACCGTCGAGGACCGCGCGGTCTTCCCGCCGATCGCGCCCGGCAGCCTGCGGCCGCTGTTCCCGGCCAGCCCGCCCGAGGAGCCCGAGGCGCTGGCGGCGATCCTCGACGATTACCAGCGCCTGATCGAACCGAACGCGACCCACTGGCAGCATCCGGGCTTCCTCGCCTATTTCGCGACGACCGCATCGGGGCCGGGCATCCTCGGGGAGATGCTCACCGCCGCGCTCGGCCAGAACCCGATGCTGTGGCGCACCTCGCCGATCGGGACCGAGCTCGAGGAGGTCGTCGTCGACTGGCTGCGCCAGGCCCTCGGGCTGCCGGCGAGGTTCGACGGCTTGCTCACCGACACCGCTTCGACCTCGTCGCTCATCGCCATCGCCGGGGCACGCCAGGCCGCCGGGATCGACGCCGCGGTAGCCGGCCTGGCCGGTCGTCCGGACGTGCCTGCGCTGCGGGTCTACGCATCGACCGAGGCGCACAGCTCGATCGAGAAGGCCTGCATGACGCTCGGGCTCGGCCGCGAGAGCCTCGTCCGGATCGCCACCGATGGGCGCTACGCCATGCGTCCCGAGGCGCTCGAGGCGGCCATCGCCGCCGACCGGGCCGCCGGCCATCTGCCCATCGCCATCGTCGCGACGATCGGCACGACGTCGTCGACCTCGTTCGATCCGGTGGCGGACATCGCGGCGATCGCCGAACGCGAGGGCCTGTGGCTCCACGTCGATTCGGCCTATGCCGGGGTCGTCGCGATGCTGCCCGAGCGGCGTGCCCCGTTCGCCGGCTGGGAGCGTGCCGATTCGATCGTCGTCAATCCGCACAAGTGGCTGTTCACGCCGCTCGATGCGTCGCTGTTGCTGACCCGTCGGATGGTCGACCTGCGGGCCGCGTTCAGCCTCGTCCCGGAGTACCTGCTGACACTCGACCGCGAGACGCCGGTCCGGGACTACAACGAGTACACGCCCCAGCTCGGCCGTCGGTTCCGAGCCCTCAAGCTGTGGATCCAGCTGCGCTGGTTCGGGCTCGACGGGCTGCGCCGCCGCATCGAGCGCCACCTCGAGTTCGCCCAGCTGTTCGCGCGCTGGGTCGACGAGCACCCGGACTGGGAGCTGCTGGCGCCCGTGCCGTTCTCGACGGTGTGCTTCCGCTGGAACCCGGCGTCGGGAGCGCCGGCCGACGAACTCGACGCCCGCAACGCGGCAATCATGGATTCGGTCAACCGGACGGGTGAGGTGTTCCTGTCCCACACCCGTCTCGACGGCCGGTTCACCATCCGGGTCGCGATCGGGAGCCTGCGCACCGAGCAGCGCCACATCGAGCGGGCGTGGGCGGTGTTGCGCGCTGCGGCCGAGCCCGAGGACCCGCGCTAGACTCGATGTCCGGGCCCCGTCAGGAACGATGACGGGGGACCCGCCGCTCCAAGGAGATCGATCATGGCCGTCGAGGCCCGCGTCACCGACTACCCGATGTCGATCGATGGCCTGCCCACGCTATCCGAAGGCGGTCGCTGGATCGAGGTTCACAGCCCCGCGACCGGCGAGCTCGTGGGACGCGTGCCGGACGGCACCGAGGCAGACGTCGATCGAGCCGTGGCCGCCGCGCGAGCGGCCTTCCGCGACGGGCGCTGGCAGCGGATGGCGCTCGCCGCTCGGGTAGCGACCATGGAGCGGTTGGGCGACCTGCTCGACCGCGAGGCCGATGCGCTGGCCCGCCTCGAGACACTCCAGACCGGCACGACCTACAAGCTCCGGCGCGACAGCGATCTCGCCTTCGCCAGCGACAACCTGCGCTTCTTCGCCACCCAGATCCGCAACCTCGAGGGCAAGGCGGCCTATGAGTACAGCGGCGCGCACACGAGCTTCGTGCGGCGCGAACCGCTCGGCGTCGTCGCCCAGGTCAGCCCGTGGAACTACCCGTTGTGGATGGCGATCTGGAAGATCGGCCCGGCCCTGGCAGCCGGCAACTCGATCGTCCTCAAGCCCGCGTCGGCGACGCCGTTGACCACGATCCGGCTGGCGGAGCTGGCGCTCGAGGCCGGTTTGCCGGCGGGCGTGCTCAACGTGGTCACCGGCCGGGGCGACGTCGTCGGTGCCGCGTTGGCGGGGCACATGGACGTCGACCTGATCTCGCTCACCGGCGACACCGAGACCGGCAAGCGGATCCAGGCGTTGGCCGCCGCGAACCTGAAGCGCGTCCATCTCGAGCTCGGTGGCAAGGCGCCGTTCATCGTGTGCGCCGACGCCGACATCGAGGCGGCCGCACGCGGGGCCACGGCCGGGGCCCTCATCAACGGCGGCCAGGACTGCACGGCCGCGACGCGGGCCTACGTCCAGCGCGAGGTCTACGACGCCTTCGTGGCGCGGACCGCCGAGCTGTTCGACACAGTCAGGATCGGCGATCCGTTCGATCCGGCCACGGATCTCGGCACGCTCATCAGCGACGCCCAGGTGGCGCGGGTGGCCGGCTTCGTGGAACGCGCGGTGGCGGCCGGCGCGCGCGTCCTCGTGGGCGGTCAGCGACCGGACGTCCCGGGCTTCCCCGACGGCGCGTTCTATCGCCCCACGCTCATCGTCGACTGCGAGCAGGACAGCGAGATCGTCCAGGACGAGGTGTTCGGGCCGGTGCTGACGGTGATGCCGTTCGACACGCTCGACACGGCCCTGACGTTGGCGAACGACACCCGCTACGGGCTCGCCGCGAGCATCTGGACGCGTGACGTCTTCGCCGCGCTCGAAGCCGCCCGTACGCTCGATTTCGGGCACGTCCAGGTCAACGACCACCTGATGGTGACATCGGAGATGCCCCACGGCGGCTTCAAGCAGTCGGGCAGCGGCAAGGACATGTCGAGCTACTCGTTCGAGGAATACACCAGGGTCAAGCACATCATGCTCGAGCTGACTGGCGAGCCCGAGAAGCCATGGCACTACACGATCTTCGGTGACAAGCCCGCCGAGTAGGTGCCATCCACGCTCGCACGGACCAGCCGCACGAACGCCGCGTGCACCACGCCATGACTGAGCGCGTTCCCGGTCGTCTACCAAGTGCGGCGGAGGGCTCGACCGTCCCGGAGTGACGCTGGAATAGCCGTCCATGTCGAGCCCTCCACCAACGTAAGGCCGCCTCGCCCGCCCGACCAGTGACGACGTGGTACCTACGCCTCGACGTCGAAGGCGTCCGGGTCGACCTCCAGCCATGCCGCGATGGCCTCGCGCCCGCCGGCAAGACGGCACGACGCCCTGCGGTCGCACCGAACCGGTGCGACGACCCGCCGAGCCACAACGCGCCCTGTATCCTGTCTCACAGAGGGAAGCAGCCAGCGAGGCCCGGTGATGCCGTACCAGACTCAGGCATCGGTTGTGCTACAGCGATGGCGGGCGGTCGAGGCGGCGTTGCTCGATGTCGCCGAGGGATCGCCCGATGCGGAGGCCCTCCAGAGCGAGGCGTTGCGCCTCAGGGATGAGTACCAGGAGCTCGTCGAGCGAGCGCGCGATGCACACAAGCCCGAGCCGCCCCCCTTCCCGGAGTCGGCGGGCTAAAAGACACCGTCGACGTTGATTCATCCATGTAACGCGCGAGGCCGACGCCGACGTGGGGTTGCTTGGGGCGGCCGGCCTAGCCTTGGGCGATGGCAGAGCCGATAGGGTTGCTTGCCCTGGGGTTCTCGAATCCGTTGACCCGCCCGCGCGCTAGACACGGCAGATGGGGCGGCTTTCTTCCCCTCGGGATTCGGCGACACATGAATCGTCGGTTCCCGTCCCCCAAACTCGACACGGGTGGCCGACATGGAACAAGGCAATGAGCGAATCGAACACCCCGCACTCCGCCTGCTCGCCGAAGACGAGACGGTGCACGTCGTGGCCGACGCCATGAGCGCAAGGATCCTGGTCACCGATCGCCGCGTCGCGGTCGCCTCCGAGGATCGGCTCACCCTCGACATCGGCTTCGACGGTCTGCGGCGTATCCAATTCGACATCGAGCGGGACCGCCCCGCCACACTCGTGATCGTGCCCGAGAGCCCGGCACACGAACCGCAGGTCCTGGCCATCCCGCCCGAACGCTACGACGAGGTCACCGCCGCCTTGGCGATCATCGGTCGCCGGCTGGCTGCACTCAGTTAGGCGAGTTCGACGTCGAACACCGCCGGGTCGACCTCGAGCCATCGCGCTATCGCCTCGCCTGCGCCCGCACGCGCATCCCAGCGATTCGCGACGACGGCGGGTAGCCAAGGACACCACTCCACCGACCACGCGCCGTCCTGGGCCATCCTGAGCCGGTACACGGCCGCTCGCCGCGGGCGATGCACGGTGCACATCGACCTCGCGGTCATGGGCGAGGTGACAGCTGACTGGATGCCTAACGCGCCCGGTTCCACGGGGACGGTACTTCCAGCCTTTGCCGTGACCGCAGTTCTGACCGCAGTTTGGGAGGACTCCGACGGATGGGGTAGCACGTCATGGAACGGGACGGAACGTACCAACGAGGAAATCGTGCGGCCGTCGGCCGTACACGATCTTCGGTGACAAGCCCGCCGAGTTGCCGATCGTCGCTGGAGGCTGGACAGGCGGGACTACACTGGCGGCGCCCAAGGGGGCATGCACGGGCACGCGACAGGAAGGAGCACCTGGATGGGCTTGATCTCGTGGCTTGTGGTCGGCGCGATCGCTGGTTGGCTGGCCGGATACCTGGTCAAGGGCGATGAGAGCCTCGGCGTCATCGGTCATCTCGTGCTGGGCATCGTCGGCGGGTTGGTCGGCGGGTTCCTGGCCGGGCTCGTGACCGGTGGTGACTACATCAGCGGCATCAACATCACCACGATCGTCGTCGCCATCATCGGCGCGGTCATCGTCGTGGTCGGCTGGAACCTCATCCGGGGCAACTCGCGGACGGGTCGCGGCCCGATCTGAGTCCACGCTGCGTGCATCGGCGGAGCGAGTCGAGCGGGCTCGCTCCGGCCGAACGCCGCCTCGTGCCGGACGTCGATGCCGACACCCGACGAACGACCATGGTCGTTGGCGCGCCACCTGACCTAGCGTGAGGCGAGCCCGGCCCGCTTCCCCCCGGCGAGGCCGGGCATCCGCCCCGCCCCGGTTTCCGGGATAATCAGCGCGCGACGCGACCGCGTCCCCGCACCCGGAGGCTCTGCCAAGTCTCGTGCCGCCGATCGACGAACTGACCCGCATCGAGCCCTACCATCTCGCCCGGCTCGAGTCGCAGGGGACCTTCACCACTGGTCTCCTCCTCGAGCGCTCCGAGACATCGACCCGCCGCCAGTACCTCGCGGATCAGGTCGGTGCCAATACGAACGACGTGCTCATGTGGCGCGACGAGGCACTCCTCCTCAACCTGGCCAGTCTGGGTCCCGCCGAGCACCAGCTGTTCATCCAGGCCGGGATCGACGGCCTGCGCGACATCCTCAGCCTGCCCCTCGACACCTTCCGCGAGCGCCTCCGTCAGGCCGCTACGGAGCTCAACGAAGACCCGCCGGCGGACCTCATCACCGAGGGCTGGTGGGAGCAGGCCAAGACGCTCGAGGAGCAGTAGCCCTCGATCGGGTCGGCCAGCGCGAACGGCTACGATGCGTCGCATGGCCACCATCCGCGGACGATCCGCCTCGGTCCTCGTCGCCGTGGCGACAGCCATCGGCATCATCGCGATCACGTTGCCGCTGTTCCTCAACCCGGTCTGGGTGGCATTCGAGCAGGATCGAGCCCAGGCGGCAGCGTGGACCGGGTTCACGCCTGCCGAGCTGCGTGTCGCGACGAACGCCATCCTGGCCGACCTCGTGGTCGGGCCGCCCCAGTTCGATGTCGCGCTCGACGGGAAACCGGTGCTCGACGCGCGTGAACGGGACCACATGCGTGACGTCAGGACGGTGTTCATCGGCTTCTTCGCCGTGGCGCTCCTGCTGGTCGCAGGCGGGGCCATCGTCGCTTCCCGGCGCCATGGGGGGGACCGCTTCCGGACGTGGCGGGCAGTTCGCGCGGGGGCGATCGGCCTCATCGTGGTGCTGCTGGTGGTCGGCGTCGTGGCCCTCGTCGCATTCGATGCCCTGTTCGAGGTCTTCCACCGACTGTTCTTCGCCGGCGGCTCCTATACGTTCGATCCGGCGACCGAGCGGCTCGTGCAGCTGTTCCCGTTCCAGTTCTGGCAGGAGACGGCGATGGCCGTCGGCGCGGTGAGCATCATCCTGGCCGCCATCGTCGCGTTGGTTGCGTCGGCGCGGCTCGCCGACCGTGCGACGCCGACCGGCGCCGAAGCGACGTCGGCCGAGTCGGCACCGGCCGGTTCCCGATGAACGCCATCCCGGTCGCACGCCTGTTCGGGTTCGAGATCCGCGTCCACGTGTCGTGGACGGTCATCCTGGCGATCATCGCGGTGACCGTCGTGACCCGCATCGACACGGTCGCGCCCGGGACCGGGATGGCGACCCGCTGGATCGTCGCCGCGGTGATCGCAGCCGCCTTCCTGCTGTCGGCGCTCGCCCATGAGCTCGGACATGCGGTGGCCGCGCGGCGGGCCGGGATGCCGGGCGGACCGGTGATCGTGTACTTCTTCGGTGGCGCAGCGACCATGGGGCTCGATGCCAAGCGGCCGCGGGACGAGGTGCTCGCGGCCCTCGCCGGTCCAGCCGTGAGCCTCGCCATCGGGCTCGTCGCGTTGGCGGTCGCCGTGGTCGGGCTGGTCGTCGGGCACGGTCCGCTGTTCGACATCGGCCGCATCGCGCTCGTGATCGGTGGCCTCAACGTCATCCTCGGGGTCGTCAACCTCCTGCCCGCGTTCCCGCTCGACGGTGGGCGGGTCGTGCGTGGGCTGGCGTGGGCGCGGACCGGCGATCCCGCGGCGGGCCTGCGCGTGGCGGCACGGTCGGGCCGCTGGCTGGGAATCGGCCTCGGCGTCGCCGGGACCGCCGTCATCCTGCTGGTCGATCCGGTCGATGGGCTGATGCTCGCGCTCGGCGGCTGGTTCCTCATGTCGACCGCCTCGGCGGTGGCTCGCGGCGCGGATATCGACGCCGCCCTCGGGACGCTGCGGGTCGGGGATGTCATGGATCGCGACGTCGCCGGGGTACCGCCCGGGCTTACGCTCGACACGTTCGCCGAGCAGTTCCTCGCCGACGACGCCAGGACAGCCGTCCCGGTGACGCGCGACGGCGCCCTCCTCGGGATGCTTGGCGCGAGGCAGGTCCGAGGGATCCGCCGCGACCGCTGGCCGGACACCCGGGCCGAGGACCTGATGGTCGCGGGCGACGCCCTGCCCGAACTGGGGCCGGACACGTCGCTGCGCGTCGTCGTCGATCACCTGCGGCGGAGCGGCCTTGACGGCCTGCCCGTGTTCGATGCGGGGGTCATGGCCGGCGTCGTGACCCGGCGTGCCGTCGCCTCGGCCATCCGTGACCGGCTCGGGTCGCTCGACGCCCTCCAGCCATGAGCACCGGCCGCCTGCTGAGCGTGGAGGAGGCCCGTGATCGCGTGTTCGCCGCGATCGCCGGACCGAACCCGACGGAGGTCACCTCGCTGTCCGACGCCCTCGGACGCGTCGTCGCGCTCCCCGTGCGCAGTCCGATCCCGCTCCCCCCGTGGGACAACTCGGCGATGGACGGGTATGCCATCCGGTCGGCGGACGTGGCGAGCGCGGACGAAGCCTCGAGGCGACTCGAGGTCATCGGGGAGGTGCGCGCTGGCCAGGCACCCGACACCGCTGTGCGACCCGGAACCGCGGTCCGCATCGCCACCGGGGCGCCGGTTCCGCCGGGCGCCGATGCCGTCGTCCCCGTCGAGCTGACGACGCCGCTCGATGCAGCGGGCGACATCGCCGGACCGCGTGGGCGCGACGCGACCGGTCCGCTGCCGGCCGGTTGTCTCGTCCATGCATCGGTTGCGGCTGGGGCATCGATCCGACGGGTAGGGAGCGACCTGCCGGCCGAGGCCACGATCCTCGATGCCGGTACCGTCCTCACGCCGGCGGCGATCGGACTCGCTGCGGGGGTCGGGGTGGACCGCCTCGAGGTCCATCGCCGGCCGATCGTCGGCGTGCTGGCGACCGGTGACGAGGTCCGGGCGCCCGGGACGGACCTGGGTCCGGCCGGCATCCCCGATGCCAACGGTCCCGGGCTCGCGGCGATGATCGCGGCAGCGGGCGGCGATCCACGGGTGCTCGGGATCGCGACCGATCGACTCGACGACGTCAAGGCGCGCATCGCCGCCGGCCTGGTCGAGGGTGCCGACATGATCATCGTGTCGGGTGGCGTGTCGGTCGGGCCATACGATGTCGTTCGGAACGCCTTCGAGGCGTACGGGTCGATCGACCTGTGGCGGGTCGCCGTCCAGCCCGGCAAGCCGTTCGCGTTCGGAACGGCCCGTGCGCCCGGCGGCGCGGGGTCGGGCGGTCGGCCGCCGACGCTCCTGTTCGGCCTTCCAGGCAACCCGGTCTCGACGTTCGTGACGTTCGAGCTGTTCGTCCGTCCGGCGCTGCGCCGCCTCGCGGGCCACCGCGACGACGACCTGTTCCGCCCGGTCGACCGGGCCGTCCTCGCCGAGCCCGCGTCCAAGAGCAGCGGACGACGGGGGTTCCTGCGGGTCACCGTCGAGCGCGACGAGCGCGGCTCTCCACGGCGTGATCGTGGCGGCCGGGTCACGGCCCATCTGGCGGGCGGCACCGGCGGGCAGGGGAGCCACGTCCTGTCGGCGCTCGCGACCGCCGACGGCCTCGCCGTGATCCCCGAGGCGACCGACGAGCTGGCCGCGGGGGCAGAGGTCGACGTGTGGTGGCTCGACCGGGCGTGACGTCACGGGCCGTTCAGCGGCGGCCGCCACGCACGGCCGCCACGCACGGCCGTCGCGAGCGAGCGGCCCGCCCGTCGGCCACGCCCGCTATCCTCGGGGCATGACGGATCCGAGGGCACCACGCTCGCCTGCACCGCGAGCGGAACGACGTCGCCTGTCCCACGTCGACCGATCGGGCCGGCCACGCATGGTCGACGTGTCGGCCAAGCCGATCACCGCGCGGCGTGCCGTCGCCGAGGCGACCGTCACGATGTCGGCCGACACGCTCAGCCTGGTCATCGACGGTGGCGGAGCGAAGGGCGATGTGCTCGGCGTCGCCGAGCTGGCCGGGGTCATGGGCGGCAAGCGCACGAGCGAGCTCATCCCGTTGTGCCACCCGCTGGCGCTGACGGATCTCCAGGTGTCGATCACCCCGGATCGTGCCGCCGGAGCCCTGCGGATCCGGGCCGAGGCCGCCACGACCGGCCAGACCGGGGTCGAGATGGAGGCGATGACGGCGGCGTCCGTCGCGGCGCTGACCGTGTACGACATGGTCAAGGGTGTCGAGCGCGGGGTCACCATCGGCGGCGTGCGGCTCGTGTCGAAGAGCGGCGGCAAGAGCGGTGACTGGGTCCGCATCGAGCCCGACCGTGCGCTGCCCGACGCTCGGCGGCCGGGCGATCGGGGGCCGGCTCGAACCGGGCGAGCCCGCCCCGCTGGTCGGCCAGGGCCCCGGCGGCCCGCGTGAAGCGCGCACTCGTCATCACCGCGAGCGACGGCGTCGACGCCGGGATCCGCGAGGACGCGTCCGGGGCCGGTGTCGGCGGTCGGCTCATCGCCCTCGGATTCAGCGTTCAGCGGGCGGTCCTGCCCGACGAGCGTGCCACGCTGTCCGAGGTCCTGCGCGCGTCGGCCGCGACCCACGATCTGATCGTCACGACCGGCGGCACCGGCCTGACGCCACGGGACGTCACCCCGCAGGCCACCCGCGACGTGATCGACTACGAGGTTCCTGGCCTGGCCGAGGCCATGCGCGCTGCCGGACGGGCGGTCACGCCGTTGGCGGACCTGTCGCGGGGCGTGTGCGGCGTCATCGGGCGGTCGCTCGTCATCAACCTGCCGGGCAGCCCGAAGGGCGCCCTCGAGTCGCTCGGCGCGATCGAAGGCACGCTCGACCACGCGCTCGAGACGCTGGCTGGGCCATACGACCACGATACGGCGAGCGACGCCCGATGACGCTGTTCGAGCCGTTCGCGGTCGTCCCGTTCTATCCGCTCGTCTTCCCGTTGTTCTGGGGCGCGGTCGTCGTGTTCGCCCTGGCGATGGCCCGTCATCTGCGGGTGTTCGCCGCGGTCCGTGCCGAAGGCCCGAGCCCGTTCTCCGACGTGCCGCGGCGGTTCGCCGGTCTGATCCAGTACGCCCTGCTGCAGACCAAGATGTTCAAGGACCCGCGCGCCGGGCTGATGCATGCCGGGATCTTCTGGGGGTTCGTCCTCCTGACGATCGGCACGGCCAACGTCGTGACCGGCGGGATCATCGAGCAGGTCCTGTCGATCCCGTTCGATGGCCTGCTCTGGGCGCTCATCAGCGCGATGCAGAACGTGGTCGCGGTCATCGTGCTGCTGGCCATCGGCTGGGCGTTCGTGCGCCGTCTCATCACCCGACCGCGCCGACTGACGTTCAACCGCGACGCGCTGGTGATCCTGGCGATGATCGGCGGGGTCGTCCTGACGGAGCTGTTGGCCGAGGCGTTCGAGTTCGCGGCGCATGGTGACGAACCGGGTGCGTTCGTGTCGTCGGCCTTGGCCGGTCCGTTGCGCTCGTCGTTCTCGCCGGACGTCCTGCAGGGCGCGTTCGCGGTGCTGTGGTGGGCACACATCGTGCTCGTCGCCGCGTTCCTCGTGTACCTGCCGTTCTCCAAGCATCTCCACATCGCCACGGCCTTCCCGAACATCTGGTTCCGCAAGCTCGCGCCGCGCGGCGAGCTGCCGAAGATGGATCTCGAGGACGAGACCGCGACGTTCGGGCTCAAGACGCTCCAGGACCTCGGCTGGAAGGACCTGCTCGACGGGTTCACCTGCACCGAATGCGGCCGCTGCACGGCGGCCTGCCCGGCCAACGCCACCGGCAAGCCGCTCAACCCGAAGGAATTCATCATGGGCATCCGCCACATGTCGATCGACGCCGAGGCGGGGCTCAACCTCATCCCGAACTCGCCGATCGTGCGCGAGACATACGGGCTCGACGATGCCCGTCCATCAGCGACGGCGCTCGCCGAGCCGATCGTCGACACCGCCATCCCGTACGACGCGGTCTGGGACTGCGTGACCTGCGGTGCGTGCGTCGAGGCGTGCCCGGTGCTCATCGAGCACGTCGACAAGATCGTCGGCCTGCGGCGCAACCTGGTGCTCGAGGAGTCGCGCTTCCCGCAGGAACTGACCGGCGCATTCCGGGCGATGGAGGGCCAGGGCAATCCCTGGGGCCAGCCGGCGTCGACGCGGCTCGATTGGGCCAAACCGCTGCCGTTCGAGGTGCGGACGGCTGCCGCCGTCGCGTCCGAGGGGGCGCTCGATCAGCTCGAGGTCCTGTACTGGGTCGGTTGCGCGGCGGCGTTCGATCCGCGCAACCAGAAGGTCGCCCGCGCCGTGGCCACCTGCCTGCATGCCGCGGGCGTGTCGTTCGCCGTCCTGGGCCAGGAGGAATCGTGTACCGGGGACCCGGCCCGACGGATGGGCAACGACTACGTGTTCCAGATGCTGGCGTCGGGTGCGATCGAGACGCTCGACCGCTACGGGATGGGGGAGCGCACGATCGTCACCGCCTGTCCGCACTGCTTCAACACGATCGGCAACGAGTACGGCCAGCTCGGCGGGTCGTTCCGCGTGGTCCACCACTCGACGTTTCTCGCGGACCTGGTCTCGTCGGGCCGCCTGGCGACGCTGCCGGAGGACGCGGAGTCGTCGACCGGCGACCATCGGCCCGGGGCGGTCACCGTCCACGATTCGTGCTACCTGGCCCGCTACAACGGCGTCATCGCCGCGCCCCGTTCCGTGCTGGGCGCGGCCGGCGTGTCGGTCGTCGAGATGGACAAGTCGGGCAAGAACACGTTCTGTTGCGGGGCCGGCGGTGGCCGGATGTGGATGGAGGAGACGCGCGGCACGCGGATCAACGCCGAGCGGACCCGTCAGGTGCTCGAGACCGGGGCCTCGACCGTCGCCACGGCCTGTCCGTACTGCATGGTCATGATGTCCGATGGCCTTGCTGCCGCCGACGGCGGTGACGCGGTCGCGGCGATGGACATCAGCGAAGTCCTGGCGGCCCGACTGGCGGCGGTACCGGAGGATCGGCGGCTGCCGGTCGTTTAGGCCGTCTCCCCGGCCCGTGCCGCCCGGCCCGTGCCCGAGCCCCCCGCCCGGCCCGGCTTCGAACGTCCGCTCCCAGGCCCAAGCTGGGCCCCTCCCGCGGGATTCTTGGCATCTAGCAGCCAGGCGAGTATTACGGCGGCAGTCGGTGCCTCCTGCCCGGGTACGGCCCACCGATCGGTCCCATCGATCGACCAGGCCGATATTTGGAGCTGATTCGGCGCTGTGCGCTCGATATCCGTGTCGAGTCGCTGCATACCAGTGGCCCTGGTACTGGATGGGAAATTTCGGGCCGTGGCAGTCGCACGGTGCCGCGGGCGGACCCCGACCGACGAGTGGCACCGAGCATGCGATCGCACCGGCCTGTGCTCGCCGTGTCGCCTCACCCGCGCCGATGCTTGTCACCACGCCGTGGATGCCGCCAACGCCGGGCTGCCGCCGGCCCGGGCGCCACCGGCCGACCGCCACCTCCCGGCTGCCGCCGGCCCGGGCGCCACCGGCCCGACCGCCACCCACCACCCCGCCGTGCGCCGCCCACCACCCGGCCCGGACAGCACCCAACGTGAAACGATCCGCCGAGCCCGAGGGCCCGGCGGATCGCTGGTGCTGCGGGTGTCCGGGGGGAAGATCCGGACGCCGTATGGTGGGTTAGGCGACGACCCCCGCGAACCGGCGCGCGAAGCCGTGCTCCTTGAGGTAGGAGGCCTTCTCGATGATCCCGTCGAGGCCGTACGCCATGCCGGCGTGCGTCGCGGCGAGCACCAGGGCGACGACCGCGTACAGCGAGGTCTGGTTCACGATGCCGTGACCGAAGTCCCAGGCCGCCAGGGTCAGGAAGGTCATCATGACCGCACCCATGATCCCCGAGAAGCGGGTCGCGAGACCGAGGATCAGCGCCGCGCCGATGGCGATCTGGCCGAAGACGACGAGCGTGTCGGTGATCGACAGGAGGGTCGGGTTGCCGGCGATCGCCAGCCACAGGTCATGGGTCGGGTTGAGGATGGTCGGCGGCGTGCCCTCGGCAGCTTCGGCGACACCCGGCCAGGTGCCGGCGGTCCCGAACTTGAGGAACCCGGCCGCGGTGAACGGCCCGGTCGCACCGATCTGCAGGAACTTCATCAGGCCGGCGGTGAGGAAGCCGAGACCGAGGAACATCCGGAGGGCTGCCAGGGCCTTGGCGGTGGTCTTCCCGTTCATTGCGTCGCACCCTTTCGTGCTTGGTCTTGTGGTCCGGGAGCTCATCCGGCTTCCGATCCGTCTGCGGCCAATCCTCGCCGTCACGCTCCGCAGGGCCATGGGCCAAGCGGCCCGACCTTGGGACGGCTCGGCCCGTCTCTCGCGGGGCCGAACGGCCCGCGTCAGTCGGTCGGTCGAAGCCCGGACCAGTAGGCGCGGAAGCGCCGATCCGACTCGTCGAGCGCGAGTGCGAGGCGCTCACGGCAGTCGTCCGCCCAGGCGATGGTGGCACCGAGCCAGAGCAGTGCGCCGGCCGGTGCCCAGACCACGAGGATGGCGGCGGAGCTGGCCGCATCCGATGCCTGATGCACGAGCACGGCCGCCCCGCCCACCAGCCAGGCGAGCGGCACGACCACGGCGGTGACGGCTGCGAAGACGGTCTCGGTCCGATCGACCTCCGCCGCCCGCGACCACGCGCGATCGCCGTCGAACGGTGCTCGCGGGAGGACGACGTGGAGCGTTCGAGCGGCGACGACGAACAGCAGCACGGCGGGCAGGGCCAGGTGGCCGAGGGCGTAGATCCCGCTGCCCGATGGGAGGGCGGTCACCACGACCGCGAGCGCCGCGACGGCGAACGATGCAGCGCCGCGCAGCAGGACGAACTCGAGCGCGCCGCGGACCGGCTGGCTGATGGCCGCCCCTGGATCGATGCCGGCTGTGGACATGGCCCTCATCGTGCCACTCGGACGGCACGGTTGCCATGGGCCATCCGGCCCGGAGCGGTCGGGCCGCGGCACGAACCCGGTGGATCGGCCAGCCAGGAGCACGAGCCCGGCCGGCGTCCTCAGCCCGGCAACGTCTTCCCGCAGCCCGAACACGTCGCGTCGGTCACGAGGTTGGCGACCCCGCAGGACGGACAGCGCTTCATCCCTTCGGTCGCGGTGGCGAACGGCGATTCCGGCTCGACCGTTGTCGATCCCAGCCGATCCCGGCGCAGGATCAGGATCGTGGCGACGAGGCCGAGCGCGGCAGTGATGATCAGCAGCAGGAGCTGGGTGGTCTGGTCCATGGTCGGCCTCGATCGGCTGGTGGCCCGCCCCCGTGCGCGCCACGCCGAGCTCGACCTAAGCGTAGCCGCCCACGACAAGTCGATCGAGCGGCTTGTGCCGTCCCGTCGGGGAGCGCGGTACGATGGCGCCGGTGTCCATCCCGAGCCGCCCTCCCGGGCCGTACCGCCTCACCGAAGAGCACGACATGCTGCGCGACGCGGTGCGTGTGCTGGCGGACGAGCGCGTCGCCCCGCGCGCTGCCGACATCGATCGGACGGCGGAATTCCCGCAGGACCTGCGTCGCCTGCTCGCCGATCACGACATCCTCGCGCTCCCGTTCCCGGAGGCGCACGGTGGGCTCGGTGGCGAACTGCTGAGCGTGTGCCTGGCCGTCGAACAGCTCAGCCGCGCGTGTGCCACGACCGGGCTCATCCTCGCGGTCCAGGAGCTGGGCTCGCTGCCGATCACCCTGGCCGGGAGCGACGACCAACAGGCGCGCTGGTTCCCGAAGCTGGCGAGCGGCGAACAGCTCATCGCCTTCGCCTTGACCGAGGCGGAGGCCGGATCCGATGCCGCGGCCGCGCGCACGACCGCCCGGCGCGACGGTGGCAACTACGTGATCGATGGCTCGAAGCGGTTCATCAGCCAGGGCTCGGTGGCCGACCTCATCACGGTCTTCGCCGTGACCGACGCCGAGGCGCCCCGCCACCGGCGCCTCAGCGCGTTCGTCGTCGAGGTCCCGCGCGACGGGTTCAGCGTGACCCGGCTCGAGCACAAGATGGGCATCCGCGGCAGCCCCACGGCCGAGCTTGCGTTCGACGGCATGCGCGTTCCGGTGGCGGACCGTCTGGGTGACGAGGGCGACGGCTGGGACATCGCGATGGGGACGCTCGACCGCAGTCGCCCGGCGATCGCGGCCCAGGCCATCGGCATCGCTCAGGGAGCCCTCGAGGTCGCCACCGCCTACGCCCGGGAGCGGCGCCAATTCGGGGAGCGGATCGGTGATTTCCAGCAGATCGGGGCGATGCTGGCCGACATGGATGCCGGGATCGAGGCCGCTCGTCAGCTGCTGTATCGAGCGTGCGTCGCGATCGACGAGGGAGCCGCCGACGCCAGTCGCTGGTCGGCCATGTGTAAACTCGTGGCCGGTGACACCGCCATGCGGGTCACGACCGACGCCGTCCAGGTCCTGGGCGGCTATGGCTATATCGACGAGTTCCCGGTCGAGCGGATGATGCGCGATGCGAAGATCACCCAGCTCTACGAGGGGACCCAGCAGATCCAACGGCTCGTCATCGCGCGCGCCCTGCTCGGCAAGGGCGATTGAGCGGGTCGTCACCCGACGGAGGTCCAGCGGCACGTGCGCATCGTCGTCCTCACCAAGCCTGTCCCTGACCCGGCGTCGGGCGGCGAACGCCTCGGGGCGGACGGCCGTCTCGACCGGACGGCCACTCCTGCCGTCGTCAACGGCAACGACGAGTACGTGCTCGAGAAGGCACTCAAGCTCACCGAGGCGGCTGGGGAGGGCGAGGTCATCCTCCTCTCGATGGCGCCGGCCAACGCGCCCGAGACGATGCGCAAGGCGCTGGCCATGGGTGCCACCCGGGGCGTGCTCGTCACCGACCCAGCGATCGCCGGGTCGTGCACCGTCGCCACGACACGCATCCTCGCCGCCGCTCTCAAGACGCTCGAGTTCGATCTCGTCCTTGCCGGCGTGGACACGTCGGACGGCGGCTCGGGGCTGGTCCCGGCCGGCGTGGCGGCGCTGAACGGACTGCCGTACCTGTCGTACGCCGCCATGATCGAACCCGACGCTGCGGCCCGCACCGTTCGCGTCCGACGCATCACCCCGACCGGCTACGACGTGCTCGAGGCACCGATGCCTGCGCTGATCTCCGGCACCCAGGCACTCGGCGAACCGCGCTACCCGTCGCTCAAGGGCATCATGGCCGCGCGCAACAAGGAGATCACCACGCTGCGGCTGGCCGATCTCGGCATCGATCCCGCCAGCGTCGGTCTCGACGGAGCCACCAGCCGGGTCGTGGGCTCGGCGCCGCCACCGCCACGCGGGGCGACCAGGGTGGTTCGGGAGGCGCCCGACGAGGCCGCCCGCCAGGTCGTCGCGCTGCTCACCGAGCGGAGGCTCATCTGATGGCCGGGATCTGGGTCCACGGCGAGCTGACGCCCGACGGCACGCTTGCCAAGCTGTCCACGGAGGTCGCCACGTTGGCCCGAACGCTGGCGGCCGCGAGTGGCGACGCACCGGTCACCGGTGTGGTCATCGGGGCGCAGCCGGATGGGGCGGCCGGGGAGCTCGCCCAGTTCGTGTCCAGCGTCCTCAGCCTCACCGACCCGACCACCGCCGACCACGCCGCCGGCACGATCGTGGCCGAGCGTCTGGCGGCCCTCATCGCCGAGCGCCAGCCGGATCTGATCCTGATGG
>DAIUES010000009.1:11540-24865 GCA_036844985.1 Candidatus Limnocylindrales bacterium | reverse complement strand
CCCCGAATCGATGCCGCAGGGGCAACGTCGGCGGCCCAAACCGAGCCCGGGGTCGCGCGTTCCGGCCGTCACCCCCGAATCGATGCCGCCGGGGCAACGTCGGCGGCCCAAACCGAGCCCGGGCGCGCGTTCTGGGCAGTCGCGGGGCAGGGGACGTCGGGGACGCGACGCCGGTGGCTGCCGTCGCCCCCACCCGCCGCACGCCAGATACAGAACGTGTGGTCTAAACGGCCCCACCGCCGTATACTCCCTGACCCGTGGCCACGACCCCGATCGCCGATCCGCTCGCACCGTTTTCACCGGCCGTCCGGGCCTGGTTCGAGGCGAGCTTCGAGGCTCCGACCCAGGCCCAGACCGAGGGATGGTCGGCGATCGCGCGCGGCGAACACACACTGATCCACGCGCCCACGGGGAGCGGCAAGACCCTGGCCGCCTTCCTCTACACCCTCGACCGCCTCGCCCGCGACCCGAGCCCGCCGCCCCAGCGAGGGACCCCCGGCCACGTCCGCGTCCTGTACATCTCCCCGCTCAAGGCCCTGACGTACGACGTCGAGCGCAACCTTCGGGCGCCGCTCACCGGCATCGGCCTGGCCGCCCAGCGTCTCGGCGAAGAACCGCCCCTCATCACGGTCGCCAGCCGCACCGGCGACACCCCGAGCGAGGACCGGCGCGAGATCGCCCGTCGCCCGCCCGACATCCTCATCACGACCCCCGAGAGCCTGTACCTGCTGCTCACCAGCCAGGCCCGCGATATCCTGCGCGGCGTCGAGCACGTCATCGTCGATGAGGTCCACGCCGTCGCCGGCACCAAGCGTGGCGCCCACCTCGCCCTCAGCCTCGAGCGGCTCGAGCGTCTTCGCCCCGACGACGCGCCCGCACCGCAGCGGATCGGCCTGAGCGCGACCCAGCGGCCCCTCGACAGGATCGCCGGCTTCCTCGGCGGCATCGGCCCGGGTCGGGACGTGACTATCGTCGACGCCGGCGCGCGCAAACCACTCGAACTCCAGGTCGTCGTGCCGGTCGACGACATGGCGGCCCTCGGCGAGCTCCTGCCGCCCGATCAGCAGCCCGGCGGCCCGGCCATCAGCCCGGACCTGCGCACGAGCATCTGGCCGGCCATCCACCCGGCGATCCTCGATCTGATCAAGAGCCATCGCAGCACCATCGTGTTCACCAACAGCCGTCGCCTGAGCGAACGGTTGGCGCAGCGCCTCAACGAGCTCGCCGGAGAGGAGCTCGTCCGGGCCCACCACGGCAGCATCGCCCGCGAACAGCGGCTCGAGATCGAGGAACAGCTCAAGGCCGGCCGGCTGCCCGCGCTCGTGGCCACGAGCTCGCTCGAGCTCGGCATCGACATGGGCGCGGTCGACCTCGTCATCCAGGTCGAGAGCCCGACGAGCGTCGCCCGTGGCCTCCAGCGGGTCGGTCGCGCGGGTCACCAGGTCGGCGCCCCGAGCAAGGGCGTGATCTTCCCCAAGTACCGCGGCGACCTGCTCGAATGCGCCGTGGTCACCCGCCGGATGCACGAAGGCGCCATCGAGCAGACGAGGATCCCGCGAAACCCGCTCGATGTCCTCGCCCAGCAGATCGTGGCCATGACGGTGATGGATCGATGGACCGGCGACGACCTGCTGCGCACCGTCCAGCGAGCGGCGCCGTACGAGACGCTCACCCGCGAGGTGCTCGACGGGGTGCTTGGCATGCTCGCCGGCGCCTACCCGAGCGACGAGTTCGCCGAGCTCAAACCACGGGTCGTGTGGGACCGCCTGACCGACACCATCGAGGGCCGCCGCGACGCTCGCGTGGTCGCCGTCACGAGCGGCGGCACGATCCCCGACCGCGGCCTGTTCGGCGTGTTCATGGAGGGCGAAGCCGGGACGCCCGGTCGACGCGTGGGCGAGCTCGACGAGGAGATGGTCTACGAGCTCCGGGCAGGGATGCACGGCGACGTGATCGTGCTCGGAGCGAGCTCGTGGCGGGTCATGGACATCGGGCACGACCGGGTGACCGTCACGCCGGCGCCTGGTGTGCCCGGCAAGCTGCCGTTCTGGAAGGGCGACGCCGTCGGTCGACCGATCGAGCTCGGGCGCGCGCTCGGTGCCTTCGTCGGTGAGCTCGAGGCGGACCTCGGGCGCGGGCCGCGCGGGCGCGATGCGGCGACGACGAGGCTGCGTGAGCACCACGATCTCGACGACCGCGCCGCGGAGAACCTGCTGGCCTATCTCGAAGATGAGCGCGAAGCGGTCGGTGCCCTGCCGACCGACAAGCGGGTCGTGGTCGAGCGGTTCCGCGACGAGCTCGGTGACTGGCGGCTGACCCTGCTCACTCCGTTCGGCGGACGGGTCCATGCGCCGTGGTCGCTGGCGATCGAGGCCCGCCTCCAGGAACGGCTCGGCATGGAGGTCCAGACCATCTGGTCCGACGACGGCATCGCCATCCGGATGCCGGAGGGCGACACGAGCCTCGATGGGGTCGAGGAGCTGCTGTTCCCGGCGGTCGAGGACGTCGAGGACCTCGTCGTCGGGCAGGTCGCCAACTCGGCACTGTTCGCCAGCCGCTTCCGCGAGAACGCCGCACGCGCCCTGCTCCTGCCACGACGGCGGCCCGGGACACGGACCCCGCTGTGGCAGCAGCGCCAGCGGGCCGCCGGCCTGCTCGCGGTCGCCAGCCGGTACGGCAGCTTCCCGATCCTCGTCGAGACCTACCGCGAGTGCCTGTCGGACGTGTTCGACCTCGATGCGCTGCGCGGGGTCCTCGGTGGCGTGGCGAGCCGCGAGATCGGCGTCCACAGCGTCGAGACGCCGCGGGCGAGCCCGTTCGCGAGCAGCCTCCTGTTCGACTACGTGGCTGCCTATATGTACGACGGCGACGCCCCGCTGGCCGAGCGGCGGGCCGGGGCGCTCACCCTCGATCGCGACCTGCTGCGCGAGCTGCTCGGCCAGGAGGAGCTGCGCGAGCTGCTCGACCCGGACGCCCTGTTCGAGCTCGAGCTGTCACTCCAGGCCCTGGCCGACGATCGGCAGGCGACGACGATCGACCAGGTCCACGACCTCCTGCGGCGGATCGGCGACCTCAGTACCGAGGACGTCGCGGTGCGGACCGTCGGTGGCAGCGCGGTCGCCGACGGCTGGCTTGCCGAGCTTGCCGCGAGCCGTCGGGCGGTCCGTGTCCGCATCGCCGGGGAGGACCGCTGGATCGCCATCGAGGACGTGGCACGCTACCGCGATGCCGTCGGGGTTTCCGCGCCGGTCGGCGTCCCCGAGGCGTTCCTCGGGCCCGCCGTCGGCGCGCTCGATGGGCTGCTCGCCCGATTCGCCCGGACCCACGGCCCGTTCCTGACGCCCGAACCGGCCCACCGCTGGGGGCTGCCGCTCGGCATCGTGGAGGACGCGCTCGAGCGGCTGCTCGCCGGCGGGACGCTGTTGCGCGGCGAGTTCCGGCCCGGCGGCGCCGAACGCGAGTGGTGCGATCCGGATGTCCTGCGCCTGCTGCGCCGACGCTCGCTCGCCCGGCTGCGGCGCGAGGTCGAGCCGGTCGACCCGGCCGCCCTCGGGCGGTTCCTGCCGGCATGGCAGGGCGTCGCCTCGGTCCACGGTCCGGGCAGCGAGCCACTGCCGCTGCGCGGGACGGCCGCCCTCGAGCGACTGGCGGAGGTGGTCGATCAGCTCGCCGGTGTCGCCATCCCGGCCTCCGTGCTCGAGCGCGACGTGTTGCCCAGTCGCGTGGCGGGGTACAGCGCCCGGCTGCTCGACGAGCTCGGGGCCATGGGCGAGGTCGGCTGGGTCGGGCGGGGGAGCCTCGGCCGCGACGACGGCCGGATCGCGCTGTTCCGCCCGGGTCGCGATGCGCTTCGCCCGACCGGCCCGCTCGACGACGAAACGGCCCGCCCGACCGGTGAGCGGCACGACCGGATACGCGACCACCTCGCCCAGCGCGGGGCGAGCTTCTATCGGGCCATCCACGCGGCCGCCGGCGGCGGGTCGGACCGTGACGTGCTCGATGCGCTGTGGGATCTGGTGTGGGCCGGCGAGGTCACCAACGACACGTTCGCGCCACTGCGGGCGCTGCGCTGGAAGCGGCCGACGGGCGGTGGTTCGAGTGGTGCGACGCGCCGGCCGCGGCCGGGTCGGTTGACCTCGCTCGGTCCGCCCGAGGCGGCGGGACGTTGGTCGCTCGTCGAGCCACCGGCCGAGACCTTGACCCCGACCGAGCGGCTGCATGCCCAGGCCCTGGCCCTGCTCGATCGACACGGGGTGCTGACGCGGGAGGCCGTGGCCGGCGAGGGCATCGAGGGGGGCTTCGCCGGGGTCTATCCGGTGTTGCGGGCACTCGAGGAGGCGGGACGCATCCGTCGCGGTTACTTCGTCGACGGCCTCGGTGCGGCGCAGTTCGCGCTGGCCGGTGCGCTCGATCGGTTGCGGGCGGCCCGGGATGCCGCGGATGGACCGGCCGACGCCGCGGTCCACCTGCTGGCCGCGGCCGATCCGGCCAACCCGTACGGGGCGGCATTGCCCTGGCCACGGCGAGACGAGACGGATCGCCGACCGCTGCAACGGGCAGCCGGGGCGTACGTCGTGCTGGTCGATGGGGTCGCCGCGCTGTATCTCGAGCGGGGCGGGTCGACGTTGCAGACACTCGCGCCGGCAGACGATGCCGTGGTGGCAGCGGCCGCGCTGCGGGGTCTGGGCGCGCTCGTGGCGAGCGCCCGCGTCCGTGAGCTCGTGATTCGCAAGATCGATGGCCTGCCCATCGGGGAGTCGCCGTGGCGCGACGCGCTGCTGGCGGTCGGGTTCGCGGCGGGCTACCGCGGGCTCACCTTGCGCCCGACCCGTGCCTGAGGGCAGCCGTGCCTGAGGGCGACACGCTCTTCCGCACCGCCGCGGGCCTGCGGCCGTACCTCGTCGGGCGCGACGTCGTTGCGGCACGCACCCAGGGCCCCGGGCCCGTCCCCCACGTCGCACGGATCGTCGGCCGTCGCATCGATGCCGTCGAATCGCAGGGCAAGAATCTGCTCATCCGGTTCGATGGCGGGCTCGAGTTGCGGACCCATCTGCGGATGAACGGCTCGTGGCACCGTTGCCGTCCGGGTGAGCGCTGGCGCCGGCCGCCGGCGCGGGCTCGGCTGGTGCTCGAGGTCGATGGCTCGGTCGCCGTCTGCTTCGATGCGCCGGTGGTCGAGCTGTTCGAGAGGCGGGCCGAACCAGTGCACCCATCGCTGTCGCGGCTCGGGCCGGACCTGCTCGCCGACGACTTCGATCCGGCGGAGGCCATCCGTCGACTGCGCGACCCGGTGCGCCGTGACGTGTCGATCAGCGCGGCGCTCCTCGACCAGCGCGCCCTGGCCGGCATCGGCAACATCTGGCGCAACGAGACGTTGTTCGTCGAGCGGGTGTCGCCCTGGGCCACCGTCGGCTCGCTCGACGGCGAGGCGCTCGACCGACTCGTCGCGACCGCCCGACGCCTGCTGCTCGCCAGTGTCGCGACGGCGCCCGGGCGAGGCGCGTTCGCCGTGTATCGACGTGCCGGTCGACCCTGTCCACGCTGCGGCGCAGCCATCCGTTCGCGCCCGGCCGAGCGCGCCGTCGCGCGCACCACGTACTGGTGTCCGACATGTCAGGGAGAGGGCCGATGATGGAGATCGATGTCCGGTGCGCACCCGCCGGCGCGGGCTGGCGGTGCGCCGTCACCGTCGGTGGCCAGCGCGACACGAGCCAGCACGAGGTGACGGTCAGCACGGCCGACGCCGACGATCTGGCCGCGGCCCAGGACCAGGTCGGTGTCGAGCGGCTCGTCGAGGAGTCGTTCGATTTCCTTCTCGAGCGCGAATCGCCCGGATCGATCCTGTCGTCGTTCGATATCCGCGACATCAGTCGCTACTTCCCAGAGTACGAGCACGAGATCAGGAGTCGGCTCGCTCCCTGATCCGGCGCGGCGGCCCGCGCGGGCCACCGAACCCGCATCCCCCAGATATCGGCCCAGGCGATGCAATGGGCGGCCGCACGCCACGACGGGGCATGGTCGCGGGGGAGATCGGCCCGCGCATCGCCACCAGCGGTAGGTGGGGGGTTTCTCGGTCCCGCGGGCCCGGGAGCGGCACATACCATCGCCCCCAGCGATAGGTGACGGAAACCGGCGTCCGCTGCGGCCGCGCCCGCCGCGCCCCCGCGCCCCGCCGCGCCCCCGACCCACGCCCCCGCCCCCTCGCCCGCGCCGCGCCGCGCCGCGCCCGCAGCCACGTATCATCGCGAGCCATGTGCGAGCACTTCATCGCCCGGGCCGCGACGCCGTTCCGCCTCGCTGAGCTGTGGCCGTTCACCGAGCGGCTCGAACGGTTCGGCATCGCGGGGTTCGGGTGGGGCGCGGCCTGGATCGACGGCGACGGCGACGGTCACGGCACCCTCCACAGCCATCGCGACACCCGTGCCTTCCGCGACGACACGGAAGGCAGCCGATCGGTCGGGGACGAGACCGCGACGGCCGCCCTCGTCCACCTGCGTCGCCCGTCCCGCCTCTCGACGCTGACCCTGCCCGACACGCAACCGTTCGACGATCCCGCCGGGCGATACGCGTTCAGCCACAACGGCGACCTCGAGGACTGGCGTTCGCTGCGGCCGCGCTACCGCAAGGAGGGCCGCATCCACGGCCGGGCCGACACCGAGGTCGGGGCGCGCTGGCTCGAGGATGCGTGGCACGACGACGAACCCGCGGCGCACCTGCTGGCGGCGCTGCACGATCGATTCGGCGGCCAGGCCAACCTCGCCGTGCTGACCGCGGACGGCACACCCCATCACTACGCCGGCAATCGGGAGAACCCGGTGTTCTCGTTCCGCCTCGGCAGCATCGGCGTCGTGTCGACCGGGATCTACTCGCTCGATCGATCGCTGTTCCGGTTCGTCGCGCCGGGCGCCACCGAGCGCCGGCTCGTCCGCCTCCACGAGACCGTCGGCCTCGACCGCAACGGGAACGCTTCCGCCGCGTCTTAGGATGACCGCCGGGGGGCGCCCAACCGGCACGCTAGCATCGAGGGTCCGTCGAAATGCCCAGCGAGCAGACCCTGCCCCGCGACCCGAGCGACCCCGGCGACCCATCCGCGCCGCTCGCGCCCGACGCCGGATCGCTCCGGCCGACTGCCACCCTGCCCATCGGCCACCTGATCCGGATCTCGATGTACTGGCTCGGTCTGACCGCCATCGATGGCGCCGTCGGGCTGTTCAACCAGAATCGACTGAATTTCGGCCCACTCGCGGTCGATCCGACCGAGGTCGGTCGGATCCTGTTCCTGCTGTCGATCCCCGTCGCGGTCATCTCGATCGCGATCCAGCCGACGGTCGGCGCCATCAGCGATTACACGACCTCGCGCTGGGGCCGACGCAAGCCGTACATCGTCATCGGCTCGCTGCTGGATGTCGTCTTCCTCATCGGCATCGCGTTCTCGAGCAGCATCCTCATGCTCGGCGCATTCGCCGCCCTGCTGGCGTTCAGCACGAACATCGCCCGCGGTCCATTCCAGGGGTACGTGCCCGACCTCGTGCCCGATCATCAGGTCGGGTTGGCGAGCGCCATGGTCGGCCTGATGCAGGTGCTCGGCAACGTCATCGGCTTCGCGCTCGTGACGATCGCGGTGTCCGTCCTGCACCAGATCGAGCTGGCCATCATCGCGGTCGCCGTCGTCGAGCTCGTCACGATGATCGCGGTCGTCGCCCGGGTCGGCGAGGGCCAACCGCCCAAGCCGCGCAACGGGCGCTCGTGGCGCTCGATCGCGCGCGAGGCGTGGGGCACCGACGTCCTCAAGGAGCGCTCGTACGTGTGGCTGCTGGCGTCGCGCTTCTTCTTCCTGATGGGCGGCGCGATGCTCGTCAACCTGATCATCACGTACCTCAAGCAGACCCACCACCTCGGCGAAGCGGCGGCCAACGAGACGAACTTCGTGATCCTGATCGTCATCGTCGTGGCCAACGTCGTGGCCATCGTCCCGTCGGCCAAGCTGTCCGACCGGATCGGGCGCAAGCCGGTCATCTACGCGAGCTGCCTCATCGGCGGCATCGGCGTGACGATGGCGGCCCTTGCCGACACGGTCGGATGGGCGATCGTCGGTGGCGCCCTGTTCGGCGCGTCGGCGGGCACCTTCCTGGCGGTCGACTGGGCGCTGATGACCGACATCATCCCGAAGGCGTCGTCGGGCCGATACATGGGCCTCTCGAACGTCGCCACGACGTCATCGACGGTGATCGCGGTGGCGACCGGCGGCCTGCTCCTCGATGCGGTGAACATCGCGCTGGGGCAGGGGACCGGGCCGCGCGCGGCGTACCTCCTCGGAGCGGCCTATTACGTGGTCGCGGCGATCACGCTCCGGCCGGTCGTCGAGCCGCCGCGTCGCGTGCGTCGAGCCGCCGGTATCCCCACGGGATGAACGCCCACAGGTAGACCAGGTAGTCGAGCCTGATCGGGCGAGCCCCGAAGCCGAACAGGGCCTGGAACTGGATGATGGTCAGCGGCAGCAGGACGAGGCTGAGCCCGACCGACACGGCCAGCCACACGAGCCCCCAGCGCCGCGCCCTCGACTCGAGGATCGGCCAGACGATGACCGGCACCCACTTCATCCACGTGGCGAGGGCCCACAGCAGGCCCGCCAGGCGTGGACCCGAGAACTGGGCGGCCCACAGCATCAGCGTCAGCTGCAGGTTGATGTTGCCGGTATCGAGGTTGGCCCCGGCGGGGAAGGCCAGCAGGGCAACGATGATCGCGGTCGGCAACGGCCGCCGGCGGTACGCCCAATGGACCGTCCACAGCAGCAACAGCACGGTCCCGACGCGCCACACGACCCACGCGACGTCCCACGGCAGGAGCGCCCACGGCGCGAACAGCGGCAGCATCCACGGGGCGTAGACGTACGGCAGGAACGGGCCGATGGGGTGGTACGGGTCGCCGCCATTGAGCCAGATCCGGACGCCGGCCCAGTACGCCCGCGCGTCGGCGCCGGCCGCCTCGCCGCGACCGATCATCCCGGCCGCCAGCAGCGAGAAGGTCAGGCTGAGCAGGACGATCGCGATGAGTCGCCGGTGATCGCGCAGGCGCGACACCTCGCGCCGGATGGCACGCCGGTAGACCCCCGCCCGTCGGCGGGTGGGCGGGTCGAACAGGTCACTGAGGTCGGCGACCATCCGACCGCGTCCACGTGCCGTCCCCGGGACGGGACGCAACTCGGGCGGCGGCTGGGCGTCGGCCATGGCGCGGGCATTCTCGCACGGCGCCGGACCGGCTCCGGGTATCCTGACGCGAGCACGCTCAGCCCAGGAGCCCATTCGCCCGTGACCGACGGACACGTCATCATCATCGGCGGCGCGGAGGACAAGGTCCGTGACCGTGTCATCCTCAGCCGCTTCGCGACGCTCGCCGGTGGCCGCGACGCCACCGTCGCGGTGATCTCGACGGCGTCGTCGCTCGGCGAGCAGGCCGGCGAGCGCTACAAGCAGGTGCTCGGCGAGCTCGGCGTGCCCAAGGTCCGAACGATCCATGCGGTCACCCGTGCCCAGGCCAATGACGAGGCGGTCGGGCTCGCCCTGCGCGATGCGACCGGGATCTTCATGACCGGCGGGAACCAGCTCCGGCTGTCCTCGACCATCGGTGGGACGCGGCTCGCCGACGCGGTCCTCGACCAGTTCCGCCAGGGCGCCGTCGTCGCGGGCACGAGCGCCGGCGCCTCGGCCATGTCGAGCCACATGATCGCGTTCGGGGCGAGCGGGGCGACCCCCAAGCACCGGATGGCCCAGATCGCGGCTGGTCTCGGGGTGCTGCCCGGGGTCATCGTCGACCAGCACTTCCAGCAACGGAACCGGCTCGGCCGACTGCTCAGCCTCATCGCCCAGAACCCGTCGCTGCTGGGCCTCGGCGTCGACGAGGACACGGCCGGCGTGGTCGGTCCCGACCACGTCATGGAGGTCATCGGCCGCGGCTCGATCACGGTGGTCGATGGCTCGCGCTCGGAGACGGACGCCTGGGAGGTCCACGGCCATCGACCGCTGATGATCAGCGGGGTGGTCCTCCACTCGCTGCCGGCGGGCTATCGATTCGACCTCCGTCGTCGCGAGCGGATCGCCACGCCGACACTCCACGCGCTGCCCGACGAGAAGGCCTCGAGCTAGGCGGGGGCGACGGGCCGCGGGCGACCCGCCGTACACTGGCGGCCACCTCAACGACGCAGGAGGGCGAGCGTGACCGAGACCGCCGAACCGAGCCGCACCCGCGGCGGACGACGATCGAAGGCGGCGCCGGCCAACCCGGCCGCGGACGCCCCGGTCGCGCCGCTCGCCCCGCCCCGTGGCCCGGCGCCGACCCTGCGCATCCTCGAGACGCGCATCCTGCGCGGCCCGAACTACTGGGCCCGCGAGCCGGTCATCCGCCTGCTGGTCGATCTGGGCGTGCTCGAGGACTTCCCCTCGACCAAGCTGCCCGGCTTCACCGATGCGCTGGTGGCCCTCATCCCGACCCTGGAGGACCACGCCTGTTCGCTCGGTCGGCGCGGCGGGTTCGTCACCCGGCTGCGTGACGGGACGTGGGCCGGCCACATCGCCGAGCACATCGCGCTCGAGTTCCAGAACCTGGCCGGCACCGACGTGCGCCACGGCAAGACCCGCTCGGCGGGCGTCCGCGGCCAGTACAACTGCATCTACGAGTACCGCGAGGAGACCGTCGGGCTCGAGGCCGGCCGGATGGCGGTGGCGCTGGTCAACCACCTCGTCGCACCCGACGACCCGGCCGTCTTCTTCGACTTCGCGCCGGAGCTCGAGCGGCTCATCCGGCTCGCCGAGCGGCAGGCGTTCGGGCCGTCGACCCAGGCCCTCATCGACGAGGCGGTCAGCAGGGACATCCCGTTCATCCGGCTCGACCGCCACTCGCTCGTCCAGTTCGGGCACGGGGTCCACCAGCAGCGGATCCGGGCCACGATGACGTCGCTGACCTCGGCCATCGGGGTCGACGTCGCGTCGGACAAGAGCCTGACCAATCGATTGCTCGATTCGGCCGGCCTGCCGGTGCCCCGCGCCGACGTCGTCGCGAGCGAGGACCAGGCCGTGGCTGTGGCCGCCCGCCTGGGCTACCCGTGCGTCGTCAAGCCGCTCGACGGGAACCACGGCCGCGGCGTCAATCTCGACCTGCGTTCCGAGGAGGCGGTCCGCGTCGCCTTCCGTGCCGCCCTCGCCCAGAGCCGCGGCGGGGAGGTCGTGGTCGAGACATACGTGGCCGGCAACGACTATCGCTGCCTCGTGATCGGCGGCAAGGTGGCCGCCATCGCCGAGCGTGTCCCCGCCAGCGTGACCGGCGACGGCGAGCGCACCGTTCGCCAGCTGGTCGACATCGCCAACGCCGATCCGCGCCGGGGCATCGGCCACGAGAAGGTGCTCACCCGGATCAAGGTCGACGAGGCCGCCGAGGAGTGCGTCCGGGCACAGGGTTATGGGCTCGACGACGTCCCGCCCGAGGGCACCTGGATCAAGCTCGCCCTGACCGGCAACATGTCGACCGGCGGCACGTCGATCGACCGGACCATCGAGGCCCACCCCGACAACGTCGAGATCGCCGAGACCGCGGCCCGCATCGTCGGGCTCGACGTCGCCGGGATCGACTTCATCTGCCCCGACATCGCCACCCCGGTGCGCGAGACCGGCGGCGCCATCGTCGAGGTCAACGCCGCGCCCGGGTTCCGGATGCACACCCATCCGACGGAGGGCGAACCGCAGTACGTCGCCCGGCCGGTCATCGATTCGCTGTTCCCGCCCGGTGTCTCGGCGCGCATCCCGATCGTGTCGGTCACCGGCACGAACGGCAAGACCACGACGGTCCGGATGATCGCCCACATCCTCAAGCTGATGGGTCGCCGCGTCGGGATGACCTCGACCGACGGCATCGTCATCGACGGGCGGCTCATCAAGAAGGGCGACATGTCCGGGCCGAAGTCGGCCCAGATGGTGCTCCAGAACCCCACCGTCGATACCGCCGTATTCGAGGTGGCCCGCGGCGGGATCCTGCGCGAGGGGCTCGGCTACGACCGCAACGATGTGGCCGTGGTGACCAACGTGACCGGCGACCACCTCGGTCTGGGCGGCATCGATTCGATCGGTCAGCTGGCGAACGTCAAGGGCGTCGTCGTCGAGGCCGTTCCGCGCTCGGGCACCGCGGTGCTCAACGCCGACGACACGTACGTGTACCGGATGGGACGCCACTGCGCGGGCCGGGTCGTGCTGTTCAGCATGGCCACCGAGAAGGGCGAGAACGGGTTCGACCGGGTCGACGGTCACACCTCGCGCGGCAACGCGGCGTTCTGTCTCGAGTCGACGCCCGAGGGCGAGCTCATCGTGCTCCGCCTCGGCGGCCGCAAGATGCCGGTCCTGTACACCCACCTCATCCCGGCGACGTTCGGCGGCCGCGCGCGCATGAACGTGGCCAACGCGCTGGCCGCGGCGGCGGCAGCCTGGTCGGCCGGGGCCCACCTCCACGACATCCGCCAGGGACTGCGGACGTTCTCGACGTCGTTCTTCCAGGCCCCGGGCCGGTTGAATCTGCTCGACGTCGGTGGGGTGCGCGTCGTCATCGACTACTGCCACAACGTCGACGGGATGCGCCAGCTGGCCGACTTCGTCGAGCGGATGATGGTCGACAGCCCGACGAAGGCCGGGCGGATCGGGGCGTCGGGGCCGGCCGCACGGGCCGGCCGGGCCATCGGCGTGCTCGGGATCCCGGGCGATCGGCGCGACGAGGACCAGCGCGAGTACGGCGCGATCGCGGCGACCGCGTTCGACGAGATCATCGTGCGCGAGGACAAGAACCTGCGCGGGCGCCCCGCCGGCGAGACCGCCACGAACGTCATCGACGGGGTGCGCGGGGCGCGGACCGCCGGTGCGGCGCGCGTCGGCCGGGCCGAGAAGATGCTCGACGAGATGACGGCCGTCCGGGCCGCGTTGCGCCGGGCGAGTCCGGGCGACCTCGTGGTGTGCTGTGTCGATGACGCGATCGGGGTGTACCGCGAGGCGATGGCCGCGGCGGGTGCCTCGCGCGGCGGCACGGCGTTCGCCGACCCTGGCGAGCTCGAGGCGCCGGAGGGGTAGCTGGCGGCGGGCCGGTCCGCGGCGGAGCGGGCCGCGGCAGAGCGGGCCCGCGGCGGCTGGTGCGGGGCGGCGTGTCCGCGGCGAGGGTCCGCGGCGAGAGGTGCCGCGGCGGGCGGTCGCGACGGTGCCCGTGGCCGTGGCTTGCCCGCGGGCCCCTGTGCATCCCCGCGTTCGGCCACGGCCCGGGTCGACACCACGGTGGTGTCTCAGCGGCATCGATCTCGG
>DAIUES010000009.1:0-11440 GCA_036844985.1 Candidatus Limnocylindrales bacterium | reverse complement strand
TTCGGCCACGGCCCGGGTCGACACCACGGTGGTGTCTCAGCGGCATCGATCTCGGGCCGTGGCTTGCCGTGGAGGTGACTTGGCGCCTCACGATGTGCGTTTGAGCCCTCGCGGCATGTCCTTCGGCGCCCTCTTCTGCCCTCACAGGCATCGATCGGCGTCGAAGAGGCGCGAACCCGCCGCTTCGGAATGCGATCACTGCTGTTGCCTGCGAAATCGATGCCGCCGAGGCAGCGCGGCGTCCGCGCGAGCTGGTGGTGCGGCACGGCAGGGGTTCGGCCGGCGAAACGACGATCCAGCGACGTCCCGGGCGCGGCACCAGCGGCGTACGCGCGAGCGATCCAGGCGCGCAGCGGCGCACGCGCGCATTCCGCCGCGGTCGCCGTGTCCGCCGCGCACGCACGCATTCCGCGGCGGTCGTGTCCGCCGCGTACGCTGCGTCCCATGGTGGACATCCGGCGGCCGTGGGTCATGCGCATGCGTTGGGTCGACCTGCTGTTCGCGCACTGGCCGCTCGAGCCGACGGTCCTGCGACCGCACGTGCCGGGTGACCTCGACATCGACACGTTCGACGGCCAGGCGTGGCTGGGGATCGTGCCGTTCGGCATGGAGGACGTCGCCCCGCGGGGGCTCCCGGCGCCGCCCGTCCTGGGCACCTTTCCCGAGGTCAACGTGCGCACGTACGTTCGCCATCGCGAGCGCGCCGGGGTGTGGTTCTTCAGCCTCGACGCGGCGAGTCGCCTGACGGTCGAGGGTGCCCGTGCCGCGTTCCACTTGCCGTACTTCCGCGCGGCGATGTCGATCGAACGGCGCAGTGACACGGTCCGCTATCGGTCACGACGGGTCGACGACCGCGGGGCGCCCGCCGAACTCGACATCGACTATCGGCCGGTCGGACCGGTCGAGCCGGCGGCGCCGGGGTCGCTGGAGGCGTGGCTGACCGAGCGCTGGCGGCTGTTCGCGGTCGATCGGTCGGGCCGTCTCGAACGGACCGAGATCCGCCACGCGGCATGGCCGCTCCGACGGGCGGAGGCGACCATCCGCACCGAGACCCTGGCCGCGAGCCACGGCCTGGCGCTGCCACCGATCGCCCCGCACCTGCGCTACGCGGCGCGCGTCGACGTCAGGGGCTGGTGGCCGCGCGAGGCCTGACCCTGCGCGCAGCCTGACCCGCAGGCCTGACCCGCAGGCGGCCGGACGCCGCACTCAGGCGCGTCGCGGCCGGTCCTGCAATCGGGGCACGAGGGTCGTGAGCTCCGACGCCACGTCGACCGCGCGCGCCCCCAGATCACGCAGCAGCTCGAACACCGCCTCGCGTTCCTCATGGCACATCAGGACGATGACGCGTGGCGCTTCGGCGCCCCGGCCCTGCCCGTTCCCGCCCGCCCCGTTCAGCTCCGCGCGCAAGGCGGCGGACTCGGTCTCGTAGACCGGGACGTCGGCGGCAGCCATGCCCCCGGCGGTCAGGCCGGCCCGCAGTTCGCCGATGACCGACGCTCCGGTCCGACCGCGCAGGTACTTGCGCGTCTCCTTGATGGCCACTCGCTGGGCGCGTTGCGCGGCGATCCGGCCGATGCCGCGCAACGTGTCGTCGGGCCGGTCGCCGGCCGTGCCGATGATCACGGTGATCGGCGCCGCCCGTCCGGCGGCACCCGCGGCGATGCCCTCGGCCACGTCCAGCACGGCCGAGATGCCCGCCTCGTTGTGGGCGAAATCGACGATGACGACCCGCGACCCGAGCCGGAACAGGTTGAGGCGGCCGGGCGAGCGGTCGGCCGACGGTGCGAAGTCGATGAGCCCGTCCCGGACCTGCTCGATCGTCGCGCCGAGGCCGCGCGCCCCGGCCGCCGCGGCGAGGGCATTGGCCACGTTGTGCCGTGCCAGCCCGCCGATCGTGACCGGGATGCGGGCGATCTCGACGATCGCGCTCGAGGCCGAGCCCTCGGCCTCGGTCAGCCAGCCGTCGACGATGCAGTACGTCCGCCCGCCCGCCGCCAGGTGCCGACGCACGACCGCCGGCAAGGCGCCATCGGCCGCCGTCGACCAGAAGGCGACCTGGGCCCGCACGCGACGGGCCACTGCGGCAACGAGCGGATCGTCGCCGTTGAGCACCACCCAGCCACTCGGCTTCGTGATGCGGCACACGGTCGCCTTGACTTCGGCCAGCTCGGGGAGGGTGTGGATGCCCTGCAGATCGAGGTGGTCGGACGACACGTTGGTCAGGACGCCGACCTCATTGGACTCGTAGCCCATCCCGCGCAGGATGATCCCGCCGCGGGCCGTCTCGAGCACTGCGACGTCGATGTCGGAGCGGCGCAGGATCTGCTGGGCGCCACCCGGTCCCGTCCAGTCGCCGGGTTCGATCATCCGCTCGTCGACGAGGACCCCGTCCGACGTCGTCGTCCCGACGTGGTGGCCCGCCCGCAGGAGGATGTGGGTCATCAGCCGGGTCACCGTCGACTTGCCGTTCGTGCCCGAGATCGACGCAACCGGGACCCGTCGCTCGGCGTCGCGGATCCATGACGGCGGCGCCGAGCGGGCCGCCGAGATCCGTTCCGCCCAGCGCGCCACGAGCCGTTCCTGCCCGCCGGTCAGCCGGGCCGTCCGCGACGGTGAGACGTCCCGTTCGGCCAGGGCGAGGGCCGCCTCGCTGAGGATCTGGGCCCGCTCCTCGCCGATCCACGGGAACGTCACGATCCAGTAGCCAGGGTCGGACGAGCGGTGGACCGCCAGCCCGGTCCGGCCCTCGCCATGGTCCGCGCGCAGCCGGCGGATCCAGGCGACGACGGCAGCCACCCGGTCGGGCCAGTCGCGGGCCGGCACCGCTGCGCCGAGCCGCACGAGCGCGTGTCGGCCGGGATCGCGGACGCCGTACCAGGTCCGGCGTCGCCCGACCGCAAGCTCGATCTTGACCACCGGCTCGAGCCGGTACACGTTGGGTCCTTCGAGCAGGCGGATCTCGATCAGTCGCACGGTCCCGGCAGGATAGCAACCCGACCGACGCGTAGACTGGCCTCGATGTCGACCGAGACGGGTGAGCCGACGACGGACCTGGAGCTCGATTCGCTGCGGGCGACGATCGCCGCCGATCTGCCGGCCTACCTCGCCGACCTGCAGCGTCTCGTCAACATCGACTGTGGCTCGTACACGCCGACGGGGGTGGACGAGGTCGGTCGCTGGACGGCTGCGTTCCTCGCGGGGCTCGGCGCCGAGATCGACGTCCGGCCAGACCCGGCCGGACGGTTCGGGAGCACGATCGTGGCCACGTTCCACGGCCGACCGGACGGCCCGCGGGTCATGCTCATCGGGCACATGGACACCGTGTTCGACCCGGGCACGACGGCCGAGCGACCGTTCCGCATCGAGGACGGCGTCGCCCATGGCCCGGGCGTCACCGACATGAAGGGCGGCCTGCTCGCGGGGCTGTACGCGATCAAGGCCATCATCGCCGAGCGTGGCGGCCTGCCGTTCGAGCGCCTGACGTTCATCGCCAATCCCGACGAGGAGGTCGGCTCGCCGAGCTCGGTCGGGCACATCCGCGAGGTGGCCGCGGACGCCGATGCCTGCCTCGTCCTCGAATGTGCCCGCGCCAACGGCGACATCGTGTCGTCGCGCAAGGGCATCCTCGACACCCGCCTGACCGTCCACGGACGGGCGGCCCACGCCGGTGTCGAACCGGAGAAGGGGCGCAACGCGATCCTCGAGGCGGCCCGCCTGGTCCAGGCGCTCCACGCCCTCAACGGTCGCTGGCCGGGAGTCACCGTGAACGTCGGGCGGATCGCCGGCGGCACCCGCCCCAACGTCGTCGCGGAACGCTGTGACCTGGAGGTCGACGTCCGGGCGACGACATCGGCAGGCCTTGCCGAGGTCGAGGCGGCGGTCCGCGACCTGACTGCCACGACCGAGATCCCGGACACCACGATCGATGCGACGGTGATGATGGCCTGGCAGCCGATGGAGAAGCTCGCTCGCAGCGGCCGGCTCGTCGACCATGCCCAGGCCGTGGCGGAGCGACTCGGGTTCTCGGTCACGGACACCGCGACCGGCGGTGCGTCCGACGCCAACACCACGTCCGGGATGGGCGTGCCGAGCCTCGACGGGCTCGGGCCGATCGGCGGCAACGACCATTCGCCGGCCGAATACCTCGACGTCGACTCGATCGTGCCGCGCACTGCGCTGGTCGCCGGGCTGCTGCTGGCGATCGCCCGCGACCCCGAGGTCCTCGCCTGGCGGGAGGACGACCCGCGCTTCGTCGCCCCGACGTCCGGGTGACGGCCCCCACCGGCGACGTCGGCACGCCCGGCGACGACGGCACGCCCGCCGACGACCGCCGCCCGCGACGCCGGCGCATCTCGTCCGGCGGTCCGTGGGAGGCGCCCGCGGGCTACAGCCGGGCGATCGTCGTCGGCGACAGCTGCTGGGTGGCGGGCACGACCGACGCCGGACCGGACGGCGTCTCGCGCCATCCGGGCGACGTGACGGCCCAGGCCCGCGCGGTGTTCGCCATCATCGAGCGGGCGCTGGCCGAGGGCGGGTTCCGCCTCGATGACGTCGTGCGCACCCGGATGTTCGTCCGCGACATGGCCGATTCCGCGGCGCTATCGGCGGTCCATGGCGAGGTCTTCGCCGATATCCGGCCGGCGGCCACGATGGTCGCCGTGGCGGGGTTGATGGATCCCAGCCTGCTGGTCGAGATCGAGGCCGAGGCCCGCCGCTCCTGACGCCCGGCGCGCCCGCCCGAGAGTACGCAGTCAGACCGGGAACGAAGCCAGGCCCGTGCCCCGGGCGATGACGACGATGGCGACCGCGACGATCAGCCCGAAGAGGAGGTTGCGCCGCCAGGCCGTGACCGCCAGGCAGGCAAGGACCGCGAGCCACTCGATGCCGACGTGGAAGACCGGCGTCCCGGCCGCATCGGTGATGACCATCACGCTGACCGCCGCCAGGGCCGCCAGCACGGCTGGACCCACCAGCTGCAGATAGTCGAGGGCGATCGTCGGCAAGCGGTCGAGCCCGGGCGTCAGCAGGCCGAGGGCCCGGCTCGGGTAGGTGACGAGGAACATGAGGACCGCCAGGGGCACGAGGTCGGTGCTCATCGCCGGTCCTCCAGGGGCACCGCCTCGTCGGGCGGCGTCAGCTCCGAGGGCACCGCCTCGTCGAAGTGATGCCGCCCGGGCATCGCATAGCGGTCGGCCGATGCCCCCGTCCCGAGGGGCGCGGTCTCGTGGGCGGTTCGGGCGGGGATCGCCAGGCCCGCCAGCGGGCCGGCCAGGCCGCCGACCACGATGCCGATGGCCGGGCTCGTCAGCAGCGCCACGACGACGCCGACGCCGGCGCCGACGATGGCCGCCACCAGCTCGCGACGGCCGGTGATCAGCCCGACCGCGAGCCCGATCATCGCCGCCGGGAAGATGATGTCGATCCCGAACCGGGTGGGATCAGGGATCTGCGCACCGAGCAGCACACCGGCCAGCGTCGCGAGGTTCCACGGGATGAAGGTCGACGCGATCGCGCCGATCCAGTAGCCGCCCTCGTCGGTCCGGCCGACGCGCCGGAAGTGGGCGATCGACAGGGCGAACGCCTCGTCGGTGAGGAGGTGGGCCATGACCGCGCGACGCACGAAGGGCACGTTCCGTAGCCACGGAGCGAGGGCCGCTGAATAGAGCAGATGGCGCGCGTTGAGCAGCGCCGTCAGGACGATGACCCCGGGCCACGGCAGGCCACTCACCACGTAACCCACCGCCGCGAACTGGGCCGCTCCGGCGAACACGATCGTGCTCATCGCCATCGCCTCGATCGGCGAGAAGCCGGCGTCGCGCGCCGCCAGTCCGTAGACGAACCCGAAGCCTGCCGCCGAACCGGCGATGCCGAGTGCGTCGAGCAGGAGCTGCCGGCGCTGCCGGGTCAGCAGATCGGGCATCGGTCGCGGCGGGGCACGCGCTGGCGGACGCCGAGCCGAGACCGGGCTAGCGCAGGAACGTCTTGGCGCAGACCCCGTCGCACACGACGAAGACGGCGTGCTTGTCGAGCGCGTATCCGGCCGCGTGCAGGAACCCCGGGCAGCCCTTCGTCGGGCACTTCCAGACCCACCAGCGGTCGTTCTCGTCGAGCGGGCTCGATTCGGCCGCGAGGGTGGCCGCCAGGCCGTCGCGCTCGGCCACGAGCCGGGCGACGGTCGCGGCGCGGTCGGCCGCGGTCTCGCTCGAATACGGGTAGTTCTGGCTGACGTTCGAGGTCACGGGCTCCTCCACCGGCTCGCGCTCATCGAATGCGATACCGGTGGCAGCGTCGTGTGAGCGCTCGCCTGCCACCGGCGAGGCGGAGTATCGCACACGACCGGGCCTTACCAGACCGCGGGCAGGCCCTCGCTGCGTGGATCGGTCGCGGCGGCCACCGATCCAGCCTCGGCCCCGGGACCGCCATCGACAAGCTCGATCGCGTGCTCGTGCCCGAGGTCGTGGTCGAACGCCGCCGTCGGCACCAGATCGTGCCCCATCGCCCGCAGGGCCGCCTCGATCCCCGGGGCGTGGCGTGGCTCGATGTGCACGTCGGTCGGGGGCGCGAAGTGGCGCGCCGGCTCGACATACCAACGCGGTGCGGCGACGGCTGTCCGGATGTCGGCCCCGCCGTCGACCACGGCGCTCACGAACTGGGCATGGATCTGCGGCTGGGCGTCGCCGCCCATCGAGCCGACGACGATCCACGGCTCCGGCCGACCGGGCCGGAACAGCATCCCGGGGAGCAGCGTGTGCAGCGTCCGCTTGCCAGGCGCGAGGACGTTCGGATGGTCGGGTTCGAGGCTGAAGTAGCTGCCCCGGTTCTGGTAGTGGATGCCGGTGTCGGGGTCGACCACGCCCGAGCCGAACCCGAGGTAGTTCGATTCGATGAGGCTGACCGCGTTGCCCGCCCCATCGACGGTGGCGAGGTATACCGTGCCGCCGCCACGCCGGTTACGGGCGGGCGGTGGTCCGGCGGCCCCCCGCGGGTCGATGCCCGCCGCCAGCTCGTCGAGCCGGCCCGGGTCGAGCAGCGCGGCGACCGGCACGTCGCGCGCCTCGGGATCGGTCAGGTGACGGTCGCGGTCGGCCATCGCCAGCTTGGCGGCCTCGATGCCGAGATGGATCCAGGCGGGATCGGTCACGCCGTCGGGGCCGTAGGCATCGACCGGCGCCTCGAACCGTTCGAGGATCCCGAGCAGCTCGAGCGCGACGATGCCCGAGCTGTTGGGCGGATGGGTCGTCACCCGGACGCCGCGATAGTCGATGGCCAGCGGATCGCCCCACGTCGAGCGGTGCTCGACGAAGTCGCGTGCCACGCAGGCCGACCCGGCCGCGGCCAGGGCACGAGCCTGGCGCAGGCCGAGGTCGCCGTCGTAGAACGCGTCGAACCCGTCATCGGCGAGCGTGGCCAGCGTCGCGGCCAGGGCGGGCAGACGGACACGCTCGCCCGGCCGCCATGCCCGTCCCGCGGGCCGGAACACCGCGAAGAAGCCGGCCTCGGCGCCGACGTGCTCGACGACCGCGGGAACAGCGGCCTCGACCGCGGCGCAGAACGCGGTGTCGGCCGGGAAGCCGGCGCCCGCCAGCTCGATGGCCGGAGCGAGGACCTCGGCCCGGGTGAGCCGTCCGTGACGGGCGTGGGCGTCGGCCCACGAGCGGACCGCGCCCGGGATCGTGATGCTGAGCGCGCCACGGGACGGGATGGCCGCGAGCCCACGGTCGCGGAGGGCCTGGGGGGACGCTCCCGCCGGGCTCCGGCCGGAGCCGTTGAGCGCGTGCTGGGTGCTCGTCGCCGCGTCCCAGATGAGCCAGAAGGCGTCGCCGCCGAGACCGCATGCCCCCGGCATCACGACCGCGAGCGCGGCATTCGTGGCGATGGCGGCGTCGACGGCCGACCCACCGGCCCGCAGCATCGCCAGTCCGGCCGCGGTGGCGAGGTGGTGCGGTGCGACGACCGCGCCGTGCGAGCCGCGCGCCAGCGGGACCGGCGTCCACGGTCGTCCGTCCATCACGCGGCGACCGCGCCGAGCGCGTCCTCATCACGTCGCAGGAGCGACAGCGGAAGCAGGGCGATGAGCAGCATCACGGCCGTCGCGACCAGCATCCCGTCGATGCCCCGGACATCGGCCGCGATCCCGCCGATCAGCGCGCCGATGATCTGGCCCACCGCCAGGAACACCGAGTACAGGCCCATGATCGCTCCGCGGTCGTTCGGGAATCGCTCCGACACGTCGGCCAGCAGGCCGAGCGCAGCCGGGGTCGCGCCGGCCATCACGAACAGGCCGAGGACGGCGATCAGCCCGGCCCCGGCAAGCGCCGCCAGCGGCAGGCCGGCGCCGTGATTGACCACCAGCCCGGCCAGCACCAGGCCGCCGCCGCCGATGATCCCGTACAGGATGATCGTCGTGCGCCGGGTGTTGCGGAACCGGTTGCCCCAGTACAGCAGGCCGAGCCCGAAGACGATGCCGATGACGACCGCCGCGGCCGAGATCTGGGGCGCGCTGAAGCCGCGCATCAGCGCCTGATCGGGGAACTTCGGGTTGGCCTTGGCGAACTGGAAGATCGACTGGCTGAACCACAGCCCGATCGAGGCGTTGACCGCGATCCAGGTCGGGGCCAGCAGCCACACATGGCCCGTCCGCAACAGCTCGACGTAGCGCCCGAAACCGACATGCGGCGCGCGCGCCGCGGCGGCCTCGCCGTCCGGATCGCGGACCGTCCGGAAGATGAGGAACGAGATGCCGTAGATCACGGCATTGACGAAGAAGGCCGTCGGTCCGAGCAGCGCGAACGTGACCGGGGCTGCCGCGAAGCCGGCACCGATGCCGAGCAACGTCGCGCCCTCGAACCGGGCAGCCATCTTGCCGCGCAGCGCCTCGTCGCCGGCGGTGACCACCGCGATGAAGCCGAGGATCGACGGGATGCTGGCCGCGGTGGAGGCGCCTTCCAGCCAGCGTGTTCCACCGAGGATCCACAGGTTGGTCGTGAGACCGGTCAGGATGACCGCGACCGCGCCGAACGCGGGTCCGTACAGCATCACCCGGTGGTGGCCGAGGCGATCGGACAGGATCCCGAACACGGGCGACAGGACGAGCTCGGCGACGTAGAACGTCGCAGCGAACAGCCCGACGACGATCGGATCGACCGGCTGGCCGCCGTGCTCCGGGAGGGCGGCGAGGTAGACGGCCAGCATCGCTCCGGTGAGTCCGGTGCTGAAGCGCAGCGTGAAGGTGCCGGCCAGCACGGCCCACAGCGATCGATCCATGCCCGCACAGCGTAACGGCAACGGGCTGGACCCGACTCCGTATCATGCGCCGAACGGCCGCGCCCGACGGTCGCTCGAAAAAGGGGTCACGCCTTGAACCGTGTCGCGATCTTCACCGACTCCGCATCCGATATGGATCCGGACGAGGCAGCGGAGTCGGGCATCCACATCGTTCCCCTGCTGGTCAGCTTCGGATCGGACACGTTCAAGGCTGGGGTCGAGCTCAGCACGGAGGCATTCTGGGAGCGGATGACCGCGCCCGACGCGCCGTTCCCGACGACCGCTGCCTCGTCGCCTGGCGAGTTCAAGGAGGCCTACGAGGGGGCCTTCATGGACGGCGCCGAGGCGATCGTGTCGATCCACGTCGCGCACACCTTGTCCGGCACGATGAAGAGCGCCCAGATCGCGCGCGACATGCTGCCCGACCGCGAGATCCACATCGTCGACTCGCAGGGCGCATCGATGGCCGAGGGCATCCTCGCCAGGATGGGCGTCGAGATGGCCGCGGCGGACCACCCGGCCGAGGAGATCGCCGACACGCTGGCCCAGCGAGCGCTCGACATCACCATCTACCTGGCCCTGGACACACTCGACTACCTCAAGAAGGGCGGCCGCATCAGCGGGACGCAGGCGGCCATCGGTACGCTCCTGTCGGTCAAGCCGATCATCACCGTCAAGGACGGCCTGGTCGAGACCGCGGAGCGCGTTCGGACGCGCTCGAAGGCGCGCGAACGGTTGATCGAGCTCGCCACGTCACGACCGATCGAACGCCTGTCGATCCTCCACACCCACGCGCCCGACGTCGAGGCGTTCCGGGACGAGATCCTGGGACGCGTCCCCGACCTCGAGCCGGCGTCGGTGTCGATCGAGGTCGTCGGGCCGTCGGTCGGGCCGCATATCGGCCCCGGCTGTATCGGCGTGGTGGCCCTGTACCGCCGCTCGTAGCGCCGTCGGCTACCTGCCCGCGAGGGTCCCCGCCGCGATCACGGGCATCTCGATGATGGTCCGCAGGTCGGCCGGCGCGGCCGAGTCCGGTCCGTTGAGGTAGCGCTCCCGGGTCGGGGCTGACGGCACCTGGCCGTGATCCTCGATCCAGTGGCCGATGCGGTCGTACGCCGCGCCGAGCTGGTCGTACGGTCCGACATGAAGGGTCTGCGCGACGGTCGCGGCGGGCAGCATCCCGAGTCGGACGCGGCCGGCCTCCGGGCCGTCGGCGGCGAGCGCCGGTCCATCGGGGATCGGCACGGCCGCTTCGGCATCGATCTCGGCCCCGAACGCGTGGTACACGACGAGCGGCGGACCCGCCGGTTCGACTCCGCGGCTGGCGAGGAACCCGTACAGCTCCCCGTAGGCGCCCCCGACGAAGTCCGGGATGGCGGTCTCGTCGAAGCGACCCCGGATCGACACGATGCGCTGGGCGGGGACGTCGACGACGGTCACCTGGTCGACGGTGGTGGTCTGCTCATCCATGGCCGGTCCGTCCTTGCGGCTGCGGCGCGCCGATAGCGACCCGGGCGCGATTCCGGGCCTCGAGTGTCCGCGAGCCGCGGCCGGCTCGCCAGAGGCGATGCGCCCGTCGCGGACGGGCCGTTCGGACGGAAGGGCGTCGTGGTTCGATGGTTGCGGCAGGGTTGCGACAACCTTGCCGGCCGGTACTTTCGGACGGACGACGTTCGCCGGCCCGGGACTATACTCGGCGCGCAGATGAGTCGCGTGTCGAAGCAACGGCCCACCCTTTCGGGGCCCGTCGACACGCCCCGTGGGGTCGTCCGGGAGACGGCCCACACCGACGTGGCGGCCTGGGACGGTCGCCTGACACGGAGGATCCTCCTTCCATGACCACCGAGCACGTCGCTGCGCGCATCAACGCGTGGGAAGTCGCCCAGCGGCAGTTCGATCTGGCGGCCGAGCGCCTCGATCTCGACCCGGGGATGCGCCTGGTGCTGCGCGAACCGCGACGGGAGTTCACGGTCCACTTCCCCGTCCACATGGACGACGGTTCGGTCCAGGTGTTCACCGGCTACCGCGTCCAGCACAACCTCGGGCGGGGACCCGCCAAGGGCGGCATCCGCTACCACCAGGACGTGTCGATCGACGAGGTCAAGGCCCTCGCGATGTGGATGACCTGGAAGTGCGCGGTCGTCGGCATCCCGTACGGCGGCGGCAAGGGCGGCGT
>DAIUES010000008.1:0-25871 GCA_036844985.1 Candidatus Limnocylindrales bacterium | reverse complement strand
TGAGCTGCTCGCGCAGGATGTACTCGCGCTGGGTCTTGTCCATCTCGGACTTGACTTCGGACTGGATGCGGCCCTTGAGCTCGAGGATCTCGACCTGGTGGGCGAGGAAGTTCGAGACGAGCTTGAGGCGCTCGACGACGTCGATCGTCTCGAGCAACTCCTGGCGCTGGTCGGTGCTCATGTCCGGGCTGTAGGCGACCATGTCGGCCAGCAGACCGGGCTCGCTGATGTTGCGGGCGGCGACCGCCGCCTCGGGCGGGACCGGCGCGCCGTTGGCGACGTACTGCTCGATCTGGCCCTGGACCGTGCGCATGAGCGCCTGGACCTCGAGCCCGTCGGGGGTCTCGTCGGGCAGCGCCTCGACCGAGGCACGCAGATACGGCTCGGTCTGGCTGAAGCTGGTCAGCCGCAGGCGCGACTGGCCCTGGACGATGGCCCGCACCGTGCCGTCCTGGAGCTGGACGACCTGGGCGATCTTGGCCAGGGTCCCGACCTGGTACAGCTCGGAGGGATCGTCGATCTCTTCCTGCTCGGCGTGGCGCTGCGTGACGAGGGCGATGGGTCCGCCTTCGGCGACCGCGGCGTTGAGCGCGTTGACGCTCTTGTCGCGGCCCACTTGGAGCGGGACGATCATCTCCGGGAAGATGACCGTCTCCCGGAGTGCGACGAGGGGCAGGTCCCGGGGGCCGCTGGGGGTCGGGTCCTGTGTCTCCTCGACCGGGTCTGACGGTCGCTTGGCCATGAGGTTCTCCTGAGGTTCGGGGTCGATGTCGACGGGGCGCGGCTCCGACGACGGATGGATCGGCGGTCGGTCGCTCATCGATCGGCCGCCGATCGGTCGATGGCTGTGGCTTTGCTGGGTCGGACCGGCGATGCGTCACCGGTCCCTTCGGCATAGAGGGCCTCGAGGACCCTGGCCCCGAGGCGTTCCTCGAGTTCGAACAGGATGCGGATCCCGGCGAGATTGACGCCCAGCTCCTGGGTCAGGTGCCGGATCCACTGGATCCTGCGGATGTCGTTCTCGCTATAGAGCCGGATGTTGGTCGGCGTCCGCGCCGGGCAGAGCAGGCCCTCGTCCTCGTAGATCCGCAGCGTGCGCGGATGTGCGCTGACGATGCTTGCCGCCACGCTGATGACGTAGACGGGTCGGGACGGGTCCCGTTCGGACCGGGGAGACGCCATCGGATCAGGCCCCCGGGGTCGCGTCGACCGTGGGAGCGTCGGCATTCGACGTGCCGTCGATGGTCGGGCTGATGCGGATCTGGCGCGGCTTGACGGCCTCGGACCGGGGGATGGTGAGATGGAGCACGCCGTGCTCGAACGTGGCGGTCGCCTTGTCCGGCTCGAGGCCGCTGGGCAACGTGACGGTCCGGCTGAACGATCCGTGGCGGATCTCGCTGAGGAGCGTCTCGCCGTCCTTGCGCTCCTGCTCCGAGTGGGACTCCGCACTGATCGACAGCGTGCCGTCCTCGACGGTGATGTCGACGTCCTCCGGGCGGATGCCTGGGAGCGCCGCATCGACGATCAGCGCGTCGGGCGCGTTGGTGATGTCGAGTGGCAGGCGACCGACGGCGTCCTCGCCGAAGGCGAACGTGCGGGGGCGGACGAAGCTGTCCTCGAACAGGCGATCCATCGCCTGTCGGAGGGTGACCAGCTCACCGAGTGGTGAGTTGCGGCGCACCATCGTCATCTTCAGCACCTCCTGTGCTGCGTGGCGCCGGAGGACCCGGCGCAGTGTCGTGGATCGGGTGCCCGGTGGGAGCACGTCTGGCTCCGGATCCGGACATGTTCGTATGCTAGAACGCTGACAATGGCGTTGTCAAGAGTGTTACGGAACCGCAACACGCCCGGCGGCGATGGCCCGCTGGATCAGATCGCGGATGCGGCCTCGGGATCGCCGATGAGCTGGCCGTGCAGCAACGTCTCGCACTCCGCCTTGCCGATGGCGATGACCTTGTCGCCCTCGTGCAGGATCGTGTCCGGTCGAAGCGGTGCCGCGGTCCCGTCGCGGATGACGGCGAACAACGTGCAGGCCGGCGGGATGTCGAGGTCGCGCGGCGCCCGTCCGATGGCCGGCGAACCCGGCTGGAGGTGCGCTTCGATGAGCTCGAGCTCACCTTCGCCGAGGGTCGCCAGGTGGAGCAGCTCGTGGACGGGGATGTCCTGCTCGATCGAGCTCAGCACCATCCGCGTCGGGCTGATGAGCTCATCGACGCCGAGATGGCGGAACAGCGCCTCGTTGGCCGGGTTGTTGACGCGCGCGATCGTCCGCGGGACATCGAAGTGGTGCTTGGCCATCTGGCAGATGACGAGGTTGTCCTCGTCATCGCCGGTCACGGCGGCGACCACATCGGCGCGGTTGCAGCCGGCCTCGGCCAGGTACTTGCCCTCACATCCGTCATGGGGGATGACGATCGAGCCGATCTGGTCGGCGATCTGGCGGGCCCGGACCGGGTCCTTCTCCATGAGTGCCACCTCGTGGCCCGAATCGAGCAGTTCCTTGGCCAGGTAGTAGCCGACCTTGCCGCCGCCCACGACGAGTACGAACACGTCAGGCCTCCAGTGTCGTGTCGGACGCGGCGTTCGCCAGGGTCCCGCCGGTCGGTCGGTCGAGCGACGGCGCCAGCGCGTCGTTCGGGGTTCGATCCGGGTCCGCGTCGGTCGCGCCGTCATCTCCGCCGACCGGGTGGTCGTGGCCCGGACCGGGGTGGTGGCCGGTCGGTGCCAGCATCCCGGCCAGCCCCGAGGGCGGGAAGCCGAGATGGTCGTTGAGGGCGTCGATCATCAGCCCCGTCCGGCACAGCGTCGCGAGGCCGAGCTCGGCGTAGGCGCGCGCTCGGAGCGGGTCGTTGATCTTGGCGATGACCCGCCCGACACTGAGGACCTCGATGGCGAGCTGGGCCGACATGACGTTGCGATTATCGCCCTCGGTGACCGCCAGCAGGACATCGGCACCCTCCGCGCCGGCCCGCCGCAACACGTCCTCGTCGGTGCCGTCGCCACGCAGGGTGACCCCGCCGAACGTCGCCGGCAGGCGCTCGAACGCCCGGGTCACGAGGTCGAGCACGATGACTTCGTGACCGGCGACATCCCATGATTCAGCGGCCGATGCGCCGACCCGGCCGCAGCCCACGATGACGATCTTCACGACGACTCCTCGAGCATCGGCTCGCGCACGACCCATACGGCACACGGCGCGTTCTGCAGGACGTAGGGGATGGTCCGGCCGATCGCGAACTCCCCGCCGAACCGCTTGCGGTACGGCAGCCCGAGGACGAGCAGGTCCACCCCACGCTCGGTCGCCTCGTCGACGATCGCGGCCGCCACGTCGCGCGCCTGGAGGAGGACCGGTTCCATCGTCAGCTTGTAGGTCTCGGCGATGGTCTCCGCGGTGTCGAGCACCTGCTGGACCTCCTCGGAACGGCCCGCGATGTCGGCGTCGAGCGGCAGCGTCCAGTCGATCTCGACGACGTGGATCGCGATCAGTTCGGCCTTGGTCCGGGCGGCCTGGGCTGCGACGAGACGAACGATGCGGGCGTCGCTCGACCCGCCGTTGAGGGCGACGACCGCCCGTCGAAACGGCGGTGATTCAGGTTCGGGCATCGTCGGGCACGATACCACCGACGGGCATCATTGCTCCCGTCGGTAGGGCACGTCCGCGATGACCGTGTGCTCGCGTCCGAGGATCGCGGCCTTCATCCGCTTGGCGGTCTGGTTGTACAGCAGCCGGTCCCACCAGTGGCGGGCGACGTATTCGGGCAGGACGACGATGGTGATCGGGGCCGGCCGGTCCGGCGGCCACGCCTGATCGAGCACGTCGAGGTAGGCGAGGACCGGCGAGACGACCGCACGGAAGGGCGATTCGACGATGACCAGCGGAACGCCCGGCAGCTGCCGCTCCCAGCGCTCGCGCATCGCCTCACCCTCGTCGGGGTCCTCGGTCACGAACACGGCGCGGATGTCGCGGCTCATCGTCCGCCCGAACATGACCGCCTGGACGACGGCCCGGTTGATGCCGTTGACCGGGACCACGACACGCTGCTCGCGGTGCGGCTTGTCGATGACGATGTCGTCGCGCACGTGCAGCTCGCGCGCCTGGCCATCGTACTCGCGCCGGATGAACAGCATGATCGAGACGAGGATCGGGATGAGCAGCAGCACGAGGTAGGCGCCGTCGCGGAACTTGATGGTCGTGACCACCACGGCCACGATCGCGGTCGCGACACACCCTACGGCGTTGATGACGAGGCGGCGACGCCAGCCCGGTGACTTGGTTCGCAGCCAGTGGCGGATCATCCCGAACTGGGCGATCGTGAAGTCGATGAACACGCCGACCGCGTAGAGCGGGATGAGGGCGTGGGTCTCGCCCTTGAAGATGACGACCAGGGACGCCGCGATCAGGCCGAGCGAGATGATGCCCATCGAGTAGGCCAGTCGATCGCCGCGGAACGAGAACTGGCGCGGAAAGAAGCCGTCCATGGCGAGGACCGCGGCGAGGCGCGGGAACGCCGCGAAGCACGTGTTCGCCGCCAGGAACAGCAGCAGCGCGGTGAACGCCTGGAACAGGTAGAAGCCGATCGAATCGCCGCCGAACACCACCGCTGCGACCTGGGCCACGACCGTCTGCTTGACCGGACCGTCGATCGGCAGGATGCCGAAGTTGGTCGCCAGGAACGTGATGCCGACGAACAGCACGCCCAGCGTGCCGGCCATGACCATCAGCGTGGTCGCGGCGTTCTTCGCCTCGGGTGGCTGGAACGCGGGCACCCCGGTCGCGATCGCCTCGGTCCCGGTCAGGGCGACGGCCCCGGACGCGAAGGCGCGGAGCAGGACGAGGATGCCCACCGAGCGGGTCGTGTCCGACACCGCGGCGAGCGCTTCTGGCGATGGCGCACGCGTGTCGCCGAGGATGACGATCCGGAACACGCCGATGCCGATCATGAGGAAGGCGCTGCCGAGGAACAGGTAGGTCGGGACCGCGAAGATGTTGCCCGCCTCGCGCAGTCCGCGCAGGTTGCCGACGGTGATGAGGCCGATCGCCACGACACCGATGGCGACCGACACGGGGGCAAGCGCCGGCACCGCCGACGCGATCTGCTCGACCGCCGACGACGTCGACACCGCGACGGTCAGGTTGTAGTCGATGAGCAGGGCGGACGCCGCGACCAGCGACGCGATGCGCCCGATGTTCGCCTTCGACACCGAGTAGGAGCCGCCGCCGTTGGGGTAGGCGATACACACCTGGCGGTAGGAGAACGCGACGATGCCCAGCAGGAGGGCGATCGCGATCGACACCTCGATGGCGTAGTCGAACGCCGCCAGGGCGGCGCCGGCGAGCAGGAACGCGCGGAGGATCTCCTCGGTCGCATAGGCCGACGAGGAGATCGCGTCCGAGCTGAAGATGGCCAGCGCCTTCTTCTTCGACAGCCGTTCGCCGGCCTCCTCCTCCGACGCCAGTGGGCGGCCGAGGACGAAGCCGCGGACCTTGGCGATCAGCTTCGCCCCGGGCGTGGTCGGGACGCTGGCTGCCTCCTTGGCGGTCAGCTGGCCCTTGCCGGTGTAGCGGAAGAACGGAGCGTGCGGTCGCTCGACCCGGACCCGCTTGTCGCCGACCTTGCGACCCTGCAATGGGCGTCGCCCGCCGATCATCGGGCGAGGCCCGTGCGTCGGGTCACGCGCCGACCGCCAATCGATCGGCCAGGCGCCCCGGCAGCCCGACCCGACGGATGGCCGTCTGGACCGTCGCGATGTCGTAGGCCACCCGGTGCCAGGTCGCGCGACGTGCCTCGAGGTCGAGCACGAGGTAGGCCGCCCGGGGATCGCCGTCACGTGGTTGACCGACGCTGCCGGGGTTGAGCAGGACCCGATCCGGGTCGAGGTCCACGGTCGTGCCGTCGTCGACCCTGGCCAGCTCGACCCGGGCCCTCCGTTGCGACCACGCCACCGGGACATGGGTGTGGCCGTGGAGCCCATGGCGGGTGGCCATCGCGGCGAAGTTCTCGTCCGCGGCGAGGGTATCGGTGATGTACTCGCGGAGCGGATCCCGCGGACTGCCGTGGACGAGGGTCAGGTCGTCGCGCTCGATCCGCTCGGGCAGCGCCTCGAGCCACGCGCGGGTCGCTCCCGAGATCGTGTCGCGTGTCCATTCCACCGCGGCTCGTGCTTCGGGATTGAACCAATCGATCTCGGGTCCGCCGACCGCGGCGGCGTCGTGGTTGCCGCGGACGCCGCTGACGTCACGCTCGGCCAAGCGTTCGACGACCGCGTCGGGATCCGGTCCGTAACCGACCACGTCGCCGAGGTGCCACACGGCATCGACCGCCGTTGCGTGGGCGAGGACCGCGTCGAGGGCGACGAGGTTGCTATGGATGTCCGACAGGACAGCGATGCGCATCGGCGCAGAGGGTAGCAGCCGCCGGGAGCCCGCAGGGACCGGGCGACCGGGCGGTCGGCTCACCACGGTCGACGACGCCGCGCCGCCGGATCGCGCGGGTACCCGGGCGGGACCCGACCGGTCCGTGTCGCGACGACGAGTGCATGGCCCTCCAGCCCATGGACGGTGACCGGTCGGCGGTCGACCGTGCCGCCGCCGAGCGCCTCGATCGCCTGCCGCGCGGCCGCCAGCTCCCCATCGAGATCGCCGCGCTTCCAGGCGATCAGGCTACCGCCCGGCATGAGCAGGGGGAAGGCGAGCTCGACGAGCTCCGCGCTGCTCGCCACCGCCCGCGCGGTCACCACCGACCAGCCACCACTCGCCGCCGCATCGCCCACGAGCGCCTCGGCACGCGCGGTTCGGACCGTCACCCGGTCGGTGAGGCCGGTGGCGGCCACGACCGTGGTGAGGAAGCGGGCCTTCTTGGCGATCGGCTCGAGCAGGGTGACTGGCGTCTCGGGAAGCATCGCCGCCAGCGGCAGGCCCGGGAAGCCGCCGCCCGATCCGAGGTCGAGCAGCGTCGTCGGCTCAAGGGCCTCCAGCAGGTCGACCGCCGTGAGGCTGTCGACGACGTGCTGGACGGCCACGGTTGCGGGTTCCCGGATCGCGGTGAGGTTGATGGCGCTGGTCCACGCCAGCAGCAGGCGGACGTGCCCGTCGATGATGGCTCGCGCGTCGTCGGACGGGATCAGGCCCAGATCCAGGAGCCCCGCGTCGACGGCGTGGCGATACGCCACGGGCAGATCCGGGGTGTCCATGACGCGCGACGGGAGCGGCTCGCGCTCAGGGTGCATGGCACGCCTCCGTTCGCTCGCGTACCAGCCTGGCGCGGCGCCGCTCCCGGCGTCGACTCATCTCGCACCATGGGCGCTGTCCGGTCTTCCGCGATCCATCCGGTTCGTGGCCGGGTCTCCCCGGGCCCCTCGTGGACCGCGTTACCCTCGCGTCTGCCCCAGTGCGGGAACGAGACGGTACGGGCCGGCTGGTGGCACCGTCAATGCGGTTATCCACGAAGTCATCGTCGGGTGGTCGATTCGTGGATAACCCGTCAGCGACGAAGGCCGACTGGCTCGCGAGCGCTGCGTGCGAGCGGCGCCGACGGATCGCTCGACCGTCGCGGTCCGCGCCCATCGGCAGCGACACGACGCAGCGCATGCGCCGTTGCCAGGCGGTCGGTCTCGGCCTCGATGGCGGCCGTCATGGCCGTCGCGATGGCGGTCCCATCGGTCACGCCCGCGGGCCCCGGCAGGACCAGCACGAACGCCGATCCCGAGCCGGACACGCTCGCCACATCGAGCTCGCCGCCCATGGCGCGGGCGAGATCACGGGCGATGGGCAGGCCGAGCCCGGTGCCGGTCACCCGCTCGTGGTCGGCCACGCGGTAGAAGCGTTCGAAGATCCGCTCGCGGTCGTCGGCCGCGATGCCCGGCCCCTCGTCGCGGACGACGAGGACCGCGACGGTGGCATCGAACTGGCCGGCGAGCTCGATCGTGCCACCGTCGACCCCGAACTTGAGGGCGTTGGCCGCGAGGTTGGTCAGGATCTGCTCGACCCGGCGCCGGTCGCCGGTCGCCGCCCGCATGCGCGGCGGGGCGGTCGTGTCGATGCGCACGCCACGGTCGATGGCGAGGGGCAGCAGCGACGCCGACACCGCGCCGAGGGCGTCGGCCACCGAGAACGGCGCGCGGTCGAGCACGAGGGTGCCCGATTCGAGCTTGGACAGCTCCAGCAGGTCGCCGACGAGACCCGCCATCGAGGCGACGATGGTCCGCCCGCGCTCGAGGAACTCGCGTTCGACCGCGACGTCCCCGACGCGCCCGTCGAGGATGAGATCGAGGTAGCCCGACAGCCCGGTCAGCGGGGTCCGCAGCTCGTGCGCGACGGTCGACACGAAGCGCGCCCGTTCCGCCTCGCTCGCCTGCAGCAGGGCGAGCGTCCGCTCCGTTGCAAGGGCATCCGTTGCGAGGGCCATCGCGACGGCCGCATGGCGCGCTACGGCCGGTGGCAGGCGAGCCGTGATGTCAGCATCGGTCACGGGCTGGGCGAAGGCGAAGCCAAGGGCGACCTCGCCCGCGGACGGGATCGGCAGGCACGCGTAGAACGACGTGGTCCGGCTGGATGGGCGGCGCTTGCCATCGACGGGCCGAACGACCACCGACACCGGGGCTTTGGCCGCAGCCGCCCGCCGTGCCCGGCTGCGTGGTGCGGCGGCATCGAGCCAGTCACCCAGCGCGATCGCCGCGGCCTCGTCGACCGGTCCCGAACCAGCGACCGCGACCCGTCGCTCGGCACCGTCGGCGACCACCGCTGCGCGGTCCGCCCCGACGGTCTCGGCCAGGAGGTCGAGCAGGCCGGCCAGCCGGGCCTCGGGCGAGCGATCAGCGGCCAGGACGTCGAGCGCCCGTGCCAACAGCCGGGTCTCCTCGTGGGCGAGCCGGTCGGCTTCACGCCGGAAGCGCGTCCGCCGTTCGACGAACGGGGCCGGTGGCTCGACGGTCGGGGCGGGGTGCGGCAGGCGGGTCGGTCGGGCGTCGGTCATGCCCGGCGATGGTCGCCCGTCGCCGTCCGACCGCCCATCCCCCGACGGACCGCGGCCCGACGCCGAAGGTACCGGGGCGTCAGGCGGAGCGGGTCGCTCCGCGGACCGGTCGGCCGAGGGTCCGCCGGACGACGTCGATGACCTCGTCGACGTACTGCTCCGCCTCACCCCGTTCGGCCGCCGTTCGGACGCATCCCTGGACGTGATCCTCGAGGACCAGGATCGACAGGGCGTCGACCGCGGCGCGCAGGGCTGCCGTCTGCTGCAGGATGTCGACGCAGTACTCCTCGCGCTCGATCATCCGCGCGATGCCGCGGACCTGCCCCTCCATGCGCGACAGCCGCCGCATGAGCTGGGCGGTGTCCTTCGAATAGCTGTGTCGGAAGTGGCTGGGGTCGGGCGGTGGCGCGGAGCGCCGGGTGGTCGTTCTGGCCATGGACCGCATCATACCCCCTGGGGGTATCAGCCGGCAATCGCCGGCACGGCTCCGGGCAGCCAGCGAGCCGCTGCTCGGGTAGACTGGCCGCCGATGGATCCCAGCACCCCATTCGCCCACGCCAGCGAGGCGGAGATGGCCCGCATCCTCGATTTCTATGCGGTCCGCTGGGACTACGAGCCGCACACGTTCCCGATCCTGTGGAACCTCGACGGCGCGGTCGTGGAGAGCTTCTCGCCCGACTTCTACCTGCCGGATCTCGATCTCTATCTCGAGATGACGACCCTGCGCCAGAAGCTCGTGCGCAAGAAGAACCGCAAGCTGCGTCGCCTCCGCGAGCTGTACCCGTCGATCAACATCAAGCTGTTCTACGCACGCGATTTTCGGGCCCTGATGCTCAAGTACGGCAAGGTCGCGCTGGTCGACGGGCTGTCGGGTTCATCGGGCCAGGTGGCAGCACCGTACGGGCCGCGCGATGCGCATGTGGCCGTCACGGCGCCCGGCTCGTCGGGTCCGATCCTCGCCGGCAGCATCGGCAGCGGCCGGCGACGCTCCGCTCGCGGTGTCGCCGTGGTGAGCGCGACGGCCGATGGTGAACGGCGGCCGCGGTGACCGCCCGGACCGTGGACCTGCACGCGGACGTCGGGGCGGTGCTCCTGTCCGAGGACCAGATCGCGGCGAAGGTCGCCGAGCTCGGTGCCCGGATCAGCGCCGACTACGCCGGCCGGCCGGTGACGCTGGTATCGGTGCTCAAGGGGTCGCTTCCGTTCATGGCCGATCTCATGCGCCAGATCGACCTGCCCCTCCGGATCGACCTCATGGAGGTCAGCTCGTACGGCGGCAGCAGCACCGAATCGTCCGGGCTCGTGCGCATCCTCAAGGACCTGTCGGCGAGCATCGAAGGCGAGGATGTGCTCATCGTCGAGGACATCATCGACACCGGCCTGACGCTCAACTACCTGATCCGCTACCTGCGCGGCAAGAACCCGCGGACGCTGCGCATCTGCACCCTGCTCGACAAGCCGGCGCGCCGGCTGGTCGACATCCCGGTCGATTACATCGGGTTCGAGATCCCCGACCAGTTCGTCGTCGGCTACGGGCTCGACTACGGTGAGGTGTACCGCAACCTGCGGTTCGTCGGCGTGCTCAAGCCGGAGGTCTACGGCTCGGGCGAGCCGGAGGCTGGGACCGACGACGCGTGACGATGCATCGGCGGCCCCTCGGCGGGGGGCGGACGCTGGCTGCGGTCGGCGCGGTGCTGGTCGTGCTGGGCTGCGTGCTGCCGTGGTGGCGCATCGGCGGTGACGGGGGGCTGCCGCTGCTCCAGGGCAACGGGCTGGAGGGCGCGGGCATCGTCGTGCTGCTGGTCGGGATCGCGATCCTGCTGCTGATCGCCCTGCCCTACGCCGTCGGTGATCGCCCGACCGCCATCGACCGCTGGTCGTCCTATGCCATCGTCGCGGTCATCGGCTGGATCGCCTTGGGCTGGCGTGTCGTCGACCTGTTGATGACGGGCGCGTTCCGCTTCAGCGAGCCGGCCCAGGTCTTCACCAACGGGCCCGGGTTGTGGGTCGCGGGCATCGGCCTCGCGATCGTGTCGCGAGCCATCTACCGGATGACGCGCGAGCCGTTCTACCGCTGACCGACGCCGCCGCCGTGGGGGACGCGGTATGGGGCGACGAGTGCGGCCAGGTCCAGTCGATCGCTGGCCGCCTCGATGAGGGCCGGATCGTGGGTCGTTGCGAGGATCGTGACCCGCCCGCCATCGAGATCGGCGAGCAGCTGCGCAACGGCCCGGGCGCCGCGTCGATCGAGGGCGGCGGTCGGTTCGTCGAGCACGAGCAGGTCGGGTTCGGAGGCCATCGCCCGGGCCAGCGCCACGCGCAGCCGCTCCCCGGCCGACAACCCGTCGGGGGGACGGTCGGCGTGCTCGCCGAGGCCGAACCGCTCGAGCGCGGCCTGTCCGCGCTGGCGGGCATCCGGACCGTCGTGGCCCCGGATGGCCAGCCCCAGCTCGACGTTCTCGCGAGCCGACAGGAACGGGACGAGGTCGCGCACCTGATCGACGATCCCGATGTGCGCGCCGCGGAACCGTGCGAGCGCATCGCGATCCAGGGTCGCCAGCTCGGTGCCGAGCGTGGTCACCTGTCCCTGGGTCGGGCGGTCGAGGCCGGTCACGAGCCGCAGCAGCGTCGTCTTGCCGGTGCCGGACGGGCCGGTGACGACGTGGAATCCACCGCGCCGGAACACGGCGCTGGTCGGCGGCAGCCCGAGCGCTCGCCGATCGCCGCTGCCGTACTGTCGGGCGGCTCCTTCGAGCACGATCGCCGGGTCCGTGTCGGTGGCGCGGACCGCGGCCGCGACCGGCTCGGCCGGCTGGGGGAGCGGGGGTGCGATCCAGCCCTGGCTGTCACGCGCGGGCGCGGGCGGCGTGCCGGGCGGACCGACCCGTTCCGCCACGGCCCGCCCGTCGGCCACATGGACGACGCGATCGGCGATGCGCTCGACCATCTCGTCGTGGGTCACCACAAGGCAGGTCGCGCCCTCGGCTCGCACGAGCTCGCGCAGGACGGTCAGGATGGTCTCGGCCGTCGCCCCGTCGAGCTCGCCAGTCGGTTCGTCGGCCAGGAGCAGGGGCGGTCGCGCCGCGAGGGCGACCGCGAAGGCGATGCGCTGCTGCTCGCCACCCGACAGCTCGTGGCGCAGGGCGTCGCCGCGATCGGCCAGGCCGACGCGCTCGAGGAGCTCCGCGACCCGCCGCCGGCGATCCGGCACGGGCGTCCCGCGCAGGGCGAGGGGAAGGGCGATGGACTCGGCCGCGCTGAGGTACGGCGACAGGGCCCGCCGGTAGTGCTGCTCCACGACGCCGACCCGGTTGCGGCGGTGGTCATCGAGGCTCGTCGCATCGGCCGCCCCGAGGTCACGACCGAGGACCACCAGGCGCCCGGCGGACGCCCGATCGAGCCCGGCGACGAGCCGCAGCAGGGTCGACTTGCCAGAGCCCGACGGGCCCACCACGGCGGCGATCTCACCGACCTCGACCCGCAGGTCGAGCCCGCGCAGCGCAGCGACCGGCCCGCCCGCGGCGGGGTGGATCCGGATCAGGCCGCTGCCGACGATCGCGTCAGCCATCGACCCGCTCCGGGTCGGTTCGCCACGCGGTGGCGCCTGCCTTGCGACCGCCACTGCGTCGCTGGGCGAGCGTCGGCCGACCGAACGCTCGACGCGCCAGCCACCCCACGCTGCCGACGACCAGCGCCAGGACGGCTCCGACGATCAGCCCGATGGTGCCCAGCGGCAGGACCACGCGCAGTGGCGGGATCGGAGCCGCGCCGGCGGCATCGATCGCCAGCGCTCCCGTGACCACGACCGCCAGCAGCAGGCCGACGACGAGCCCGCCGACGGACCCCCCGATCGCCAGCCAGCCGGTCCGGGCCAGCGCGTGCCAGCGCAGCGACGAGGGCGGCACGCCCTGCACCTCGAGGTCGGCCAGTTCGCCGCGTTCATCGCGCAGATCGGTCACGGCCCCGAGCACGAGCCCACCGACCGACAGCGCCAGGCCGGCGATGGCGGCCGCCACGAGCGCCCACACGATGGCCTGGCTCAGCGGGTCGCCGGACCGAGTGGCGACGAGGTCGGCCCGGGCCGTCACCTCGGCGAACCGAAACGGCGCGCGATCGAGCGCAGCGCGTACCTCGGCGAGCCGGTCCGGGCTCGGCGCGGCGATCCACATCTCCGACGGGCGGCCGGCGCCCGGCACGGCCGACGAGAGGGCCACGAGGAACGGGTCGAGCGGCACGATGACGAAGCGCGGCGCCGGGTCGACCATGGTCGGTGCCCGCTCGGCGGTCCCGACGATCCGGAGCGGGATCGATCCGCCGCCGACGTGCAGCTCGAGCGACCCGTCGGCCGTGGCGGCCGCGGCCAGGTCCGGGCTGACGACCGCCGGCAGGACGACGCCGTCGGTCGGTTGCGGGGCGCGGATGACGACCGTCGACACCGTGAAGATCTCGAGGTCGATCGGCGTCGCGTCGACCAGGCCATCGAGACCGTCGAGCGCGATCGTGGCCCGGAACACCGGGTGCTGATGGCCCGACCCCGCGACGATCCGGTCGTTGCGGAAGATGAGGGCGGTCAACCGGCCACCGACCGCGCTGTCCGACAGGGGCGCGCTGGCCGAGGTCATGCCGTCGCCGATCGTGCCGAGTTCGACCGTGGTGGCGTCGCCGCCATCGGTCCACACGACCGCGCTCAGACGCAGCGGCTCGCCGGTGTAGCGGAAGTGGAGCGTCAGGTCGGGCTGCCCGGGCGGCAGTCGATGCCCGCCGACCTGCCAGCCGCCGGTCGGTGGGGTGACCGCCAGCCGATCGGCCAGCTGGTCCACCGGCGTCGACGAGAAATCCGGGCGCCAGCCCGGAAGGCCGGGCAGTTCGGCCGGATCGATGCCGAGGATGTCGACCCGACCGCCCGGCTGGGTCGTGCTCGAGTCGCGGTAGACCGGCACCGCCCGGATGTCGTCGCCAAGGGTCGCGTAGCGGTCGACCGGCACGACCGAGCGGGAGATCGACAGGCCGGTGCCGAGCTCGCTGACCCGCAGGTCGAGCCCGGACCGGTACGCGGCGGCGTCGTCGATGCCCTGGCGCAGGCTGGCGGACCAGGCGGTCGCGAACACGATCGCCCCGAGGCTGAATGCCAGCAGGGTGACGGTCGCTGCCGGCCGATGGGGCTCGCGCGAGATCGACAGGAGCGACAGCCGGACCGGCAGCGGCGCTCCGCGCAGGCGACGGACGACGGCGCGCAGGATGGGCGGCATCGCGGTGGTGAGCACGAGCGCCACCACGAACGTGAGCGCGGGCGGCAGGAGCACGACGAGCGGGTCGGCGATCGACGTCGCCAGGCCGGCCGCCCCGAGCGGACCGCCCGCGACGAGCTGCCAGACGAGGACGGCGGCCGCCGTCAGCGCCACCGAGCCGGCGATCCGGACGGCACCTCCGCGGGGCAGGCCCGGTGCGGTCGCCGCTGCCGTCGCGAGGACGGCCACGAGCACCACGCCGATGGCGACGGCCACGGCTGCGGGCGACAGCATCGAACCGGCCAGCACGGGTCCGATCGACGCCCCCGACCAACCGGCGAGGGCAGCCACCACCGCGGCCCCGACAGCCCACCCGACGAGGCCCCCGATCACGGCCGGGACGGCGGCCTCGAGCACGAGGAAGGCGATCCGCTGTCGGCGGCGTGCGCCGACCGTCGCGAGGCGGGCGACCTCGGCTGCCACATCATCGCGGACGACCAGGGCGAGGAACACGGCGAACGCCAGCAGGATCGCAACGCCGAGCGAACCGATGAGCAGCAACCGACCTCGCGCGGCATCCGCCCGCGTCAACGCCGCGTCGATGGCGGGGATCGGGCTGGCGACCGTGAAGGCGGTGTCGTCGCGGGCGAGATCGGTGGCGGTGGCGGCGACCCCGTCGCGGAACCCCGCCACGCTCCAGGGATGGATCGCGCCCACGTCGACCGGGGCGGTCCAGACGTATGTTCGTCCGAGCCGATCGAAGGTCGGCATCCGGGCCACGGCATCGACACCGTTCACCAGCAGCACCGCGGGGCTCGAACGACCGGTCTGGTAATCGCCGCCACCGATCGGCATGTCGCCGAACGGACCGCGCTGGTCGAGCTCACCGAACGGCACGGCGCGGTCGATCTGGCCGCGCCCGACGATCGGCAAGCGCAGGTCCTCGGCCGGCTGGGCGACGGTGAAGTCGAACCCCGGCGCAGCTTCGGCGAGGAGGATCGCTTCGCACGTGCCGCCGGGGATGCACGGGGCCGGCAGGCGGCCGTCGATGACGGTGGTCCAGGCGGCCGGATCGTCGACAGCGATGACCAGCTCGAAGACCGGCGCGTGGCGGTCGAGCAGCTCGCGGGTGATGAGTCCGCGGACGGGTGTCGCCGTCGTGCCGCCAAGGTGGGCCGACATGGCCGCCGCCGCGCTCGCCATCGTCGCGTCGTGATCACGGCTGGAGGCCGAGAAGTGGACGACCCGGACGACCGGTCGATCGGCGCCGGTGGTGGCCAGGGTCCGGGCGACAGTCGCGTCGGCGGCGATGAGCCCGATGCCCGACACGATGGCGATGAGCGCGGCCGCCGCACCGACGGCCGCGATGGCGATGGCCGCGGTCGCACCGCGACGACGCAGGCGGGCGAGCACGAGCGCGACGATCGGTCCGGCCATGGCGCGTCAGTGTAACCTGTGAACCGGCATGCAACCCATTACTTCAGAACCAGTCGGCGATCTCGCCCCGCGGCTCGGGGCGGACGCCGCGTTGGCGCTCGCCAACTCCGCCCATGGGCCGTCGGCGCACTACGGCCGCCACGCGCGGAGCGGCGAGCCGGCGCACGACCACCTGACCACGGCAGGCGACGCCCAGGCGTTCCTCGCCAGCCATGCCATCCCGGCTCCAGCTGCTCCGCCCTCGGCGGCGCAGCTGGACCGGCTCCGCTCGGTCCGGAGCCTGATCCGGGCCCTGGCCGACCCGACGCTGGCCGATCTCCACGCGTGGCGCGGACACCTCGATCGCGCCCTCGATCCGGCGCGCTTCCGGCTCGCGGCGGACGGCTCTTGGCGATCCGCGGCCGGGGGCTGGGATGCCATCGCCGATGACCTGCTGCCCGCCGCGCTGCTCCTCGCCGCCGAGCGCGACCGGCTGCGGACGTGCGCCAACCCCGGCTGTCGCTGGCTGTTCGTCGATCGATCGCCCCGCGGGAATCGGGTCTGGTGCGAGGCCGCCGTGTGCGGCAATCGTGTTCGGGTCGGGCGCCATCGCCAGCGCCGTGTCGAGACGACGGGGACCGAGCGGCGCGGTCAGCCGCCCAGGTAGGCGCGCTGTACCTCCGGATCGACCATCAGTCGATCGGACGCGTCCTGCAGGACGATCTCGCCGGTCTGGAGGATGTAGCCGCGGCTGGCGATCCCGAGCGCCATGAGGGCGTTCTGCTCGACCAGCAGGACCGTCGTCCCGCCCGCATTGATGTCCTTGACGATGTCGAAGATCTGCTCGACGAGGATCGGTGCGAGACCCATCGACGGCTCGTCGAGGAGGAGCAGCTTGGGACGGGCCATCAGCGCCCGGCCGATGGCCAGCATCTGCTGCTCGCCGCCCGACAGCGTCCCACCGTTCTGCGTGTTGCGTTCCTTGAGCCGCGGGAACAGGCTGTACACCCGGTCGAAATCGGCGTCGAGCTCGGGGCCTTTCGTTCGCTGGAACGCTCCCATCTCGAGGTTCTCGCGGACGGTCATGCGGGGGAAGATGCGACGTCCCTCGGGCGACTGGCAGATGCCCTTGGCCACGATGTCGTGGGGCGGGGTGCCGTCCAGGCGCGCCCCGTCGAACCAGATCTCCCCCTCGCGCGGCCGGAGCAGCCCGCTGATCGTCTTGAGGGTGGTCGACTTGCCCGCGCCGTTGGCGCCGATGAGGGTGACGATCTCACCGAGATCGACGGTGAGCGAGATCCCCTTCAGGGCATGGATGTTGCCGTAATAGGTGTGGACGTCGCGGAGCTCGAGCAGGGCCATCGGTCAGCCGGCCCCCGCAGCGCCACGGCCGAGATAGGCCTCGATGACCCGCGTGTCGGCGCGGACCTCGGCGGGCGAGCCCTCGGCGATCTTCTCGCCGTGATCGAGCACGGTGACCCGGTCGCTGATGCCCATCACCACCTTCATGTCGTGTTCGATCAATAGCACCGTCAATCCGAGACGGTCGCGCAGTTCACGCACGAAATCGGTCAGGCGGCGCGTCTCTTCGGGGTTCATGCCGGCCGTGGGCTCGTCGAGCAGCAGGAGCTTCGGCCCGGTCGCGAGGGCTCGGGCGATCTCGAGTCGGCGCTGGTCGCCATACGGCAGGTTGCGCGCGAGTGTCTGCGAGCGGGTCTTGAGCCCGACCAGGTCGAGCAGCTCCATCGCCTGGGCGTGGGCTTCCTCCTCCTCGCGCAGGATGGACGGCGGCCGCAGGATCGCCCCGAACCAGCGGCCCTTCAGCCGGTGATGGAGACCGACCAGCACGTTCTCCTCGGCAGTCATGTTGCCGAACAGCCGGATGTTCTGGAACGTCCGGGCGATGCCGATGCGGACGACCTCGTGGGGCTTGCTGCCGGTGATCTCCCGTCCGTCGAACTTGATCGACCCTTCGGTCGGGACGTACAGCCCGGTGATCATGTTGAAGAACGTCGTCTTGCCGGCGCCGTTGGGGCCGATGAGGCTGACGATGCCGCCGCGCGGGATCGTGAAGTCGATGTCGTGGACGGCGACCAGGCCACCGAACCGTTTGGTGCAGCCGGTGGCCACCAGCAGGTCGTCGGCGGCCTGCGGCTGAGCGGCCACGGCGGCGGTCATCGGGTGTCCTCCGGCAGGTCGCGGTCGCGGATCTGGGCGGGCGGTGTGTCGGCCTGGAGTGCGGCCTCGGCGGCCGACCTCGGGTCCTCGGCCTCGTCGGTGAGCACGACGTCCTCGGCGATCTCTTCGGCGACCGCCAGCTCGTCGGCCGAACCCGCGGTGACTTCCGCGGCCACGCCGATGCCATGCAGCTCGGCCTTGTGGCTTTCGACCGGGAACAGCCCCTCCGGTCGCCGGATCATCATGATCGCGAGGAGGATTCCGAACAGCAGGTAGTTGTAGGTGGTCAGCTTGAAGTCGATCAACAACTGGATGCCGGTGGCGTTGCCGATCGACTGCATCGGCCCGTTGACGACGTTGTCGCCGAGGAACGGCAGGAGCGTCTTGTCGATGTACTGCACGACGAACGCGCCGATGACCACCCCCCGGAGCGAACCGATGCCGCCGAAGATGATGATGATGACCACCAGGATCGACACGTTGAAGTTGAACGTCTCCGCGAAGATCGCGGTGTTGTAGGCGCCGGTGAACGCGCCGGCGAAGCCCGAGAAGCTGGCCCCCAGCGAGAAGGCCAACAGCTTCGTCGTCACGGTGTTGATGCCCATCGCCGCGGCCGCCGTCTCGTCCTCGCGGATGGCCATCCAGGCACGTCCGAGCTTCGAGTCGCGCAGGCGGACACAGATGAAGAACGTCAGGGTCATCAGGGCCAGAACGAGGTACCACGAGAAGATCGCGTTCTGGTTCGAGAACACGATCTGGTCTCCCCACGGACCCCCGATGGGGATCGTCGGTGGGTCGATCGGGTTGATCCCGACGTTGCCGCCGGTCAGGTTCGCATTCGGGCCGATGAGCATCTGGCCGCCGAGGAAGTCGGGCAGCTTGAGGGTGATGTCGCCCAGGTTGCGGAACACGATCCGGACGATCTCGCCGAAGCCGAGGGTCACGATCGCGAGGTAGTCGCCGCGCAGCTTGAGCGTCGGCGCACCGAGCAGGATCCCGAACACGGCCGCCGCGGCGACCGCGATCCAGACCACGATCCACCAGCTGATGTGGATCCCGAAGTGGTCCGACGCGAGGAATGCCGTCGTGTACGCCCCGATCGCGTAGAACGCGACGTAGCCGAGGTCGAGCAGGCCGGCGAAGCCCATGACGATGTTGAGGCCGAGGGCGAGGATCCCGAACGTGGCACACGTGATGAGGACCGCGGTGCCGGGCCACGGGATGAACGGGAAGGTGGACTCGAGCGCCCGGAAGGCGATCGGGTAGACCACCGCGAGCACGGCCAGGATGACGAGCACGACCATCTGCCGTCGGCGCGGATCCATCGACGCGAACGGGTTCGACACGGCGGGGCGGCCGGAACGGACAGCACTGGTCATGTCAGGCACGCTCCGACTGCTTCTCGGCCAGCAGGCCCGTCGGCCGGAAGATGAGCACGAGGATGAGGATCGTGAACACGATCACGGACGTCCACTTCGCCTCGAGGAACCGATCCGAGAGGGCTCCGATCAGGCCGATGACGATGCCGCCCATCGCCGCCCCGGTGAGGTTGCCGATGCCGCCGAGGACGGCCGCCGTGAACGACAGCAGGCCGAACTGGAATCCGTACTGGAAGAACGTCTGCCCGTAATAGAGGGCGACGACCAGGCCGGCCGCGCCCGCAAGGGCGCCGGCGATGAGGAACGTGAGCGAGATCGTCCGGTTGACATCGATGCCCATCAGGCCCGACGCCTCGCGATCCTGGGCGGTCGCGCGCATGGCCTTGCCCTGACGCGTGCTGCCGACGAACCAGCGCAGCCCGAGCAGCAGGGGGATCGTGACCGCGAGGACCATCAGCTCATCGATGCCGAACCAGGACCCGCCGCTGGGAAAGGTGATGATGTCGGTCCGGGGCAGGACCGGCTCGACCGCCTTCTGCGATGGACCGAGCAGCACGAGCCCGACGTTCTGCAGCACGAACGACATGCCGATGGCGCTGATCAGCGGCGCGAGTCGGGGGGCGTTGCGCAGCGGTCGATAGGCCGTGCGTTCGATGCTCGCGTTGATCACCGCGGTGAACACCATGACGATGGGCAAGGCCGCGAACGTCAGGAGCAGCGCCAGGCCCGACGAGGCGGGGATGCCGAGCACGCGAACGATGAACTCGGTGGCGTAGAACGTGAACGCCGTGCCGAGCATGAACACATCGGCGTGGGCGAAGTTGATGAGTTCGAGGATGCCGTAGACGAGGGTGTAGCCGATCGCGATCAGCGCGATGATCAGGCCGTTGTTGAGGCCGATCGTGAGGGCCTTCGCCAGTTCCTCCAACGCCTCTCCTCAGCGGTACCTGCGGCTGAGTGGACGACCGGCCGTCCGGCGGATGCCGAACGGCCGGTCAGGTGAGCCTTCCTGACGAAGGACTACTTGATGACGGTCTCGAAGACGAACTCGCCACCCTTGACGATCTGGCCGGACATCTCGGTCAGGCTCGTATCGCCATCGGCGTCGAAGCTCCAGGTCCCGAGCGCGCCCGAGAAGTCCTTGGTGGCCTTGACCTCGTCAAGGACCGCCGCCCGGAGCGCCAGCACGTCAGCCGGGTTCTTCGCCGCGGCCCGCTCGATCGCCGCGAGGACGACCTTGGCCGCCTCGTAGCCATACGCCGTGTAGCCCTCGGCCGGGTTGTTGGGGTACTTCTCGGTGTACTTCTTGACGAAGTCGGCGCCGGCACCCGTCAGCTTGTCCGGCGGGACGCCACCGAACGTGATGTAGCTGCCTTCAGCGGCCTCGGCGGCCGCCTGGATGAACTCGGACTCATAGATGCCGTCGGGGCCCATGAGCTTGACGTCCGGCATCGCGTCGCGCAGGTCGCGCCACAGCTGGCCGGCGTTGTTCTGGGTGATGCCACCGTAGTAGACGAGGTCCGGATTGGTGGCCTTGACCTTCTCGGCCAGCGCCTTGTAGTCCGGAGCCTTGCCGTCGATGCCATCGCGGCCGAGGATCGTCAGGCCGTAATCGCCAGCCTTCGAGTTGAAGACGTCGGCGATGCCCTTGCCATAGACCTCGGTGTCGTCGAGCAGGTAGACGTTCTTCGCGCCGAGCTGCGACGCCCACAGCGCGCCGGCGTTGCCCTGCAGCGCGTCATTCGGGATGACGCGGGTGTAGTTCTTCTTGCAGCCGTTCGGGTAGTACTTGTCCGGCTCGCCGGGCTCGAACGGCTTGGTCAGACCGACGCCCGTGTTGGCCGGGCTGATCATGACGATGCCCTTGGCGCACAGGATCGGGATCGACAGCTTGGCCGCGCCCGAGTTGAACGTGCCGATGTAGGCGACGAGCTTGTCGTTGGCGACAGCATCGTTGGCATTCTTGATCTCGGTTGCCTCGTCCCACTTGCCGGCGGCAGCGGTCGAGTCGTCCTTGTCCACGTACTTGATCGTGTAGCCGCCGGCCTTCCCGCCAGCTTCCTCGATCGCCATGTTGATGGCGTTCACGATCGTGTCGGTCTGTGCCTTGCTCGAGCCCTGTCGAGGCAGGGACGACCAGATCTCGATCTCGCCCTTGGCGCCGCCACCCGGTGTACTGCTGCACGCCCCGAAGGCGAGAGCAGCCACAGCGGCAACTGCCGCCAGCTTGCGAATCTTCATCCACTCTCCTCCTGATATCCCGATCGCCCGGCGTTCCCGGGACGACCTTCGGTCGGCGACCCACGACCCCTCCCGGACCGGAGATGCGGCGATCGTCCGCCCACCCTGTGACTCATCGGCCCGACGGCGGTGCCCTCCCAGGGCGCCGGCGGGGACGAGCAGCGGTGCGTGACGGACGAGGACGCAGGACCGTATCCGAGCGGCGCGCAGGTGACCGCCGAAACGATGCCGTATCATAGGCACCGGCGACCCGAATGCAATACCGGTCGGCCGCACCCCGGGACCGTGCCGTGCGCACGACTGCGAAGGGGTCGCGGGCCGCCGGAGCCGGCCACGGGTCGGGGAAGAGCCCCGGTCGAGGGCAAACGGTCGCCGTCCTGCGAGGTACCGACCTTCGGCGTGGAATACCTGGTCCGAGCCGCCCGTGTCACGGATATCGATCGTCTCGTCGCGTTGAGCGACGCGGACCTTCGTGTCGACCGTGACGCCAGCCCACTCGACGCCGCGGATCTGCTCCGTCAACTCGTCTACCTGCCGCAGGCCAGCATCTTCGTCGCCGAGGCGCACCGCAGCGTCGTGGGCGGGGCCGTCCTGGCCCTGCGTCCGTCCGTTCGAGCGGGCGGTTTCGTCGGCACCATCGATCTCCTGGTCGTCGACGCCGACCATGACGCCGACCGGGTCACGGAGGCCCTTCTCGAAGAGGCTCTCCGCTCGGCCAGCAACAAGGGCTGCACCGTCGTGGAGGCAGCTCGCCCGGACGATCCGGCGACCCTTGGTCGCTGGGCGGCCATGGGGTTCTCCCCGGCCGGTCCGCGCATCCATCGAACCGTGGCCGCGGTGGGAAGCACCACGCGCCACAGCTGATCATCCGCCCCGCCGAGCAGCGCGATCGCGCCGGTCGGGCGACCATCGAACAAGGACTCAAGGAGTCGATCTGTGAGCAAGAACGTCGCCGTCTTCGTGGACGTGGCGAACATCTTCTATGCGGCCAAGGCCGCCGGCGTGGACATCGATTACGTCACGCTTCTCAAATCAGCAACGGCAGGCCGCGATCTCGTGCGCGCCTATGCCTACACGGGCCTCGACCCGGACAACGAGAACCAGCGCAACTTCCACGACTTCCTGCGGCGCAGCAACTACAAGGTCGTGAGCAAGGACATCCGCAAGTACGGCGACGGCAAGGTCAAGGCCAACCTCGACATCGAGCTCGTGGTCGACATGATGAAGACGGCCCGCAACCTCGACATCGCCATCGTGGTGTCCGGCGACGGCGACTTCGCGCCGGCCATCCGGGCGGTCCAGGAGCAGGGCGTGCGCGTCGAGGTCATCAGCTTCCGCGGCAACACCAGCTCGGACCTGATCGAGGTCGCCGACCTGTTCACCGACATCGTCCAGCTCGCCCGGGTCGAGAAGGGCTCGCGCTCGGGTCGGCGCGTCGCCGACGGTGACGTCGACCTGTCGATGACCGAGGTCCCGGACAAGCAGACCGAGGGAACCGGCGCAGGCCGTGGCCGTGGCGGGCGTGGTGGTCGCGGCCGGTCACGCACCGGCGAGGCGACACCGGTGTCCGCCGGTACGTCCCGGGGGCGAGGCCGTTCCCGAACGACCACGGCGCCCACGAACGGCGCCTCGGCGCATGACGCCGAGGGGCTGCTGGCATTGCCCGGCGAGCGCCTGTCCAAGGCCGTCGGCTCGTTGACCGAAGCCGATCTGGCTGCCGCCGAGGTGTTCACCCTCGACGACGTCGACGAGCGCGAGTCGACCGCTGAAGTCGCGCCGGATGAAGCCGACACGCGCGGCGAGGCCGATGCCACGGGCGACGGCACCGACGAGGATGCCGGTCGCCGGCGTCGACGGCGTGGTGGCCGTGGTCGTGGCCGAGGCCGAGCCCGCGAGGACGGTCCCGAGACCGCCGTCGCCGACCCGACGGTCGAGCGGTCGCGGACCGCGCGCGACATCGACCAGGTCGACGAGGAGGACGACGTCGACGAGGCGCCGGTCGCACCCCGTGGCCCGCGCTCGACGCCGTTCGGATCGGTCTGGGATTCACAGCTCGGCACGTCGGCCGCCCCGAGCGGGGCAAACCTCGCGCCGATCGTCGACGAGGACGAGGATTTCGACGAGCCGGAGATCCCCGAATACCTCATCGCTGAGCAGCGTCGGGGGAGCCAGGCCGCGCGCGGTGGTCGGGGCGGCCAGGCCGCTCGCGGCGGACCGCGCGGTGGCCGGTCGGCCTACCAGGCGGCCATGCAGCGCGAGCGCTACGGACGCGGCGGCGGCGGTGGCGGCATCAACCGCTATCCGGACGTCAGCGGCCGGACGGGTGCTCCCGATCGTGACCGCCCCGAGCGCGATCGACCGGCTCGCGACGACCGCGGCTACGGCCGCCGCGACGATCGGCCGCGCGAGGGGACCGCACGGGGCGGATCGGCCGAGCCGTGGAGCGAGGTCCCGCCGGAGCTCGAGGCGATGCTGCGCGCCCAGGTCGGCACGAAGCCGGTGAGCCGACGGTCCGAGCCGGCGCCGGACGCCGAGGCTCCGACCGTCACCCAGGCGAGCATCGTCGATGCGACCGGGGATGCCGCCGAGGCCGTGTCCGAGGCCACCCCGAAGCGGCGGGCGACGACGCGGCGAACGACGGCCGCCAAGCCGGCGACAAGGACGGCGTCGAAGACCGCCGCGAACGCGGACGCCGTCAGCGAGGACGCCGCGACGCCGCCGAAGCGACGCGCCACGACCCGCAAGACCGCCACGGTCGATAGCGAGGTCGCCGTCGAAGCGACCTCCGATGTCGCCCCGAAGCCCGCGACCAGGCGGCGCACGACGACCCGCACCGCGGCGGGCGCGAGCGCCGAGCCCGTCGCGAGCGAGGGGGCGGACGCCGCCGCGGCGCCCGCCCCGAAGCGTCGAACGCGGAAGGCCGCCGACAGCGCCGAGTCCGCCTGACGGAGCTGCCTGACGGAGCTGTCTGAGTCGATCGCGGCATGAACGCAGCGCGGACGCGCGGTCAACCGGCCGCGCTCGCCGCGGTCGGCTCGATGATCCGCGGCGGGGCGCCCCACGCGGTCCTGTTGGTCGGCGCGGCCGGAGTCGGCAAGACCACGCTCGCGACCGACCTGGCCGCCGGGCTGTTGTGCACGGCGGCCGACGTCGCGGCGCGTCCCTGCGGCGTTTGCCGGGCGTGCCGGATGGTCGCCCACGGCAGCCATCCGGACTTGCACCGGCTCGGGCCCGATGGTCCGGGCAGACAGGTCGTGATCGGCGGACCTGGCGCGAAGGTGCCGGGGGTGCGCGACCTGATCGCCGACCTGGCCCTGCTGCCGGTGGAAGGTGGCGCCCGGGTCGCGATCATCGAAGGTGCGCATCGGATGAACGAGGATGCCCAGGCCGCCCTGCTGAAGACGCTCGAGGAGCCGCCCGACGGGGTCACCATCGTCCTGTGTGCCGACGCCGAAGAGCTGCTCCTGCCGACGATCCGGTCGCGAACCGCGCGGCTGCGCCTCGGGCCGGTCGGGGTCCGCGACATCGAGGCGATCCTCGCCGAACACGGGGCGGCGGAGGCGCCGCTGGCAGCACGCCTCGCGCGCATCTCCGGTGGCCGACCCGGCCTCGCCCTGGCCTGGGCGTCGCAGCCTGATGCCCTGCGCGCCCGTGACGAGCTGGCCAGGACGTTGCTGGACCTCCTGGCGACCCGCGCCGGCGAGCGATTGCTGACCATGCGGACCGCGCTGGCCGCGCTCGCGACGAGCAGTGCACTGACGCCGGCGCCCGGCGGCCCGTCACGCGACACACCGCCCGGGGCGCGGAGCCGCCGATCGGCCGCGCCGGATGCCTCGGCGTCGGCGGGGGTCAGCTCCGACGAAGGCGACGGCTCCGGCAGTGCCTCCGGATCCGACGTCGACGAAGGCGTCGCGGCGGCGCGCGTCCCGGCCACCGAGCGGCGCCGCGCCGCAGATGCGCTCGTCGCGGTGTGGAGCGAGGTGATCCGCGATGTCGCGCTGTGCCAGCGTGGCCTGACACGCTCGGTCCGCGACATCGGCCTGCTCGACGACCTCGAGGCCGCGGCGGTCGCGACCGATGGACCGTCGCTCACCGCGTTCCTCGACCGACTCGGGCGCGCCGCCGTGCTGCTGCGCTCGAATGTATCCCCCGAGCTCGTCCTCGACGACCTTGCGCTGGCCGCCCCGGGCGCCCGTTCGGTGGCCGCATGACGGATCCAGAGTCCGAGCGTGAGCCGGCCCCGACCGAGGGGGCCACGCGCCAGATCGTCCGTCTTGATGCCATCGCGCGTGGCCACGTGCAGGGTGTCGGGTTCCGCTACTTCGTCCTGCGCAGGGCGATGGACCTCGGCCTCGTCGGCTGGGTCGCCAACACACCCGACGGCGGTGTCCGGTGCGTGGCGGAAGGGCCGCGATCGGCCCTCGAGGACCTGTTTGCCGCACTCGCCGACGGCCCGG
>DAIUES010000007.1:0-26082 GCA_036844985.1 Candidatus Limnocylindrales bacterium | reverse complement strand
CATCGAACTCGACCTCATCCGTGGGGTTCCATCGGGCAGGATGCCGGCCGCCTTGATCGGACCGAGGAGGAGCCCGTTATCGGCCAGGATGATCTTCCAGGAGATCGTGCGCAGCAGGAAGCTCGTGAAGAACGGCGCGATGACGAGGAACAGCAGGACGTTCTTGTAGGCGCCGCCCCGGAAGGCGATGGCATATGCGAGCGGGAAGCCGAGGGCGAACGCCAGGATGGTCGCCAGCCCGCCGTACACGATCGAGCGGCCGAGCCACGGCCAGTACTCCGCGATGGCCTCGGGGTAGATCCCCCAGTTCCAGGATTGGACGAACCCGGCGTCCAGGTTCCCGGTCCACAGGGACGTGAGGAACATCTGGATCGCCGGGTAGACGTAGAACAGGACGAGCCACAGCAGGCCCGGGAGCAGGAGCAGGTATGGGGCGAGCGCGCGGAGATGGAGCGCGCGTCGCATCGGGCGCTAGAGCCCCATCGCCTTGGTGAACGCCTCGCTCCAGGAGGTCTCCTCCTCGGCCGTGGTCGCCCGGAACTGATGGAGACGGGCGACCCAGTCATCGGGCGGGAAGATCAGCGGGTTGTTGGCGAGGTCCGCATCGATCTTGAGCATCTCCTCCTTGGCACCGACCACCGGGCACACGTAGTTGACGTAGGCCTCGATCGTCGCCGCGTTGGCGGGCTCGTAGTAGAAGTCGATCCAGCGCTCGGCCTGGGCCTTGTTGGGCGCACCCTTGGGGATGACCATGTTGTCGGTCCACAGCATCCCGCCCTCCTTGGGCAGGGCCCACTGGAAGTCCTGGTCGGGCTTCTGGTCGGGGACCAGCAGGCTGAGCACATCACCGGACCACGCCATCGCCAGGATGACCCCGCCGCCGGCCATGTCCTCGACGTACGAGTTGCCGGTCACCTGGCGGACGATGCCCCCCTTCACAGCCTTGTCGACATCGGCCAGTGCCGCATCGAACTGCGCCTGGGTGAGCGTCGATGGGTCGCTGCCGAGACGGATCGCCGCCAGCCCGATCGTGTCGCGCATCTCCGACAGGAAGGTGAGCTTGCCCTTGTACTGATCGGAGAAGAGGACCTCCAAGCTGTCGAGGTCACCGGTCTTGTTCTTGTCGAAGCCCAGGCCGGTCATCCCCGACTGCCATGGTGCGGCGATGTTCGTGTCCGGGTCGAACGTGCGGCCCTTGTAGTTGGCAGCCAGGTTCTTGACGAGATTGGGGACGAGGTCGAGGTCGAGCGTCTCGAGCCAGCCAAGGCGGACGAGGCGGGCGACCATCCAGTCGGTGACCACGACGAGGTCCCACTCGGTCGGCAGCCCCTGCTGGAGCGGCGCCTGCAGATCGCTCGTGAAGAAGGTCTCGTTGTCGTCGACCGCGCCATCCTTGTACTCGGCCGTGACGCCGGTCTCGCCCTTGAACTTCTCGAGGGTCGGGAACGTCGAGCCGTCCTCCGACACGTCGATGTAGCCGATCCAGTTCGCGAATCGGAACGAGCCACTGGTCGCCGGGGTGGCACCCGACGAGGCACTGGCCGACGCACTGGTCGACGCGCTCGCGGACGCGCTGGCGGCCGTCGAGGCAGATGCAGACGGGCTGCCGCCGGGGGGCGTGCCACAGGCAGCGAGGAACGCGGCCGTGCCCGCGAGGGCGGTGCCCTGCAGGAACCGACGGCGGGTGACATCCCCGGGGAGCGGCGTGCGTGCGTCGGACATCTGTGCGGTCTCCTCTATGCGGTCGCAGGCTGGGGGGCCGCGACGTCGGCTGGTGCGGCGCGCTCGTCCGCGACCACGAAGCTGTGGTCCGGCGACCAGGTCAGGATGACCTCCTCGCCGGGCGTCCACAGTTCCGCGCGGGTGGCGCGTTCCACGTTCTGTTCGTACACCGTCATGCGGGCGCCTCCGCGTGCCTCGACCTGGTACTGGGTACTGACGCCAAGGTACGACGCGTCGCGGATGACCCCGTGCAGCTGGTTGTGGCCGGTCGGGGTCGGATCGACCTCGGCGGGCTCGCGCAATCGGATCTTCTCGGGCCGAACGCCGATGTTGACGTCGACCTTGCCGTTGATGAGTCCGCTCGGCGCACGGACCGTCGCGTCGGAGGCCAGCTTGACGGTGGTGTACTTGCCATCGCTGCCCTGGACCGAGCCCGGCAGCAGGTTGCTCACGCCAAGGAAGCCGGCCACGAACCGCGTGCCAGGCCGCTCGTACAGGCTCTCCGGATCGCCGAGCTGCTCGTAGCGGCCCCGGTTCATCACGGCGATACGGTCGGACATCGTCATCGCCTCCTCCTGGTCGTGGGTCACGTAGATGAACGTGATCCCGACCTCCTGCTGGATGCGCTTGAGCTCGACCTGCATCTGCTTGCGCAGCTTGAGATCGAGCGCACCCAGCGGCTCATCGAGCAGCAGGACGGCCGGGCGGTTGACGAGCGCTCGCGCCAGGGCGACCCGCTGCGCCTGTCCGCCGGAGATCTGGGTCGGCTTGCGGGTCTCGAAGCCGGGCAGTTCGACGAGCTCGAGCATCTCCGCGACCCGGCGCTTGACCTCGGCGTCCTTGACCCCCTTGCGTCGCAAACCGAACGCAACGTTCTCGTAGATCGTCAGGTGCGGGAACAGCGCGTAGTTCTGGAAGACGGTGTTGACGTTGCGTCGGAACGGCGGCGTCCAGGTGACGTCCTCGCCCTGCAGCTCGATGAGCCCCGATGTGGGCTCCTCGAACCCGCCGATCATCCGCAGGGTGGTCGTCTTGCCGCAGCCCGACGGCCCGAGCAGCGAGAAGAACTCGCCCTTCTGGACCTCGAGATGGATGTGGTCGACGGCAACGGCCTCGCCGAACCGCTTGACCACATCCACGAGCCTGACGTCGGTGGCGGCCACGTTTCCTTGGCACTCCATGGGCTCTGGGCGTCCGACCGGACGCGATCACGATAGCCCCCGTGCCCCTCCAGCGCCGGCGACCGTCCGAAACGCTCAGCGAGCGGCGGATGTCGGCGAGGATATGGGCGCGTCACGCGGAGTGTCAAGGATGCGGGAACCGCGCCGGGACACGGTGACTGCGTGCGAGATTCGCACATCCCGCCCGATTCGGACCGTGGGCTTCGCAGCCGATCGACCCTACCCGGGCCCGCTCGGCGCCGCTGACCGAGGGCGCCCGCCGACCGCCACGACCGGCCCATCGGCTACCCGCGGTACGATATCGACGCATCGTCCGCCAGAATCTCGCGAAGGGACCCCACCGCCCATGCCTGCCCTCACCGAACCGGCCATCCTGGATGCCCTGCGCACGGTCCAGGAACCCGAGCTGGGTCGCGACATCGTCACCCTCGACATGGTCAAGTCCATCGCCATCGATGACACCCGAGTCGCCTTCACCATCGAGCTGACGACCCCGGCCTGTCCGCTCAAGGACGAGATCGAGGGCAACGCGCGGGCGGTCCTGACCGGCATCGGCGCCTCCGAGGTCGACATCACGTGGGGCGCGATGGTCCGCCGCGCGCAGCCCCGCCAGGCCGAACAGCTCGTGCCGGGGGTCAAGAACATCATCGCCGTGGCGTCGGGCAAGGGCGGCGTGGGCAAGAGCACCGTCAGCGTCAACCTGGCCGTCGCGTTGGCCCAGGCCGGAGCGTCCGTCGGTCTGCTCGACGGCGACATCACCGGCCCCAACATCCCGCTGATGATGGGCGTCGAGGGCCAGCCCAAGGCCAGCCCCAACAACAAGATCACGCCGCTCGAGCGGTACGGGGTCAAGACGATCTCGATCCAGTTCTTCGTGCCCGAAGGCCAGCCGATCGTGTGGCGAGGCCCGCTCGTCGGCGGCGCCATCCAGCAATTCCTGCGCGACGTCGAATGGGGCGAGCTCGACTACCTCGTCATCGACCTGCCGCCGGGCACCTCGGATGCCCAGCTGACCCTCGCCCAGGCCGTGCCGGTCAGCGGTGCCGTGCTGGTCACGACCCCGCAGGAGGTGTCCCTCGCCGACGTCGGCAAGGCCCTTGCGATGTTCGAGCGGATGAACGTCCCGGTCCTGGGCCTGGTCGAGAACATGACCGCCTTTGCCTGTCCGCACTGTGGCGAGCTGACCGAGATCTTCGGGCGGGGCGGTGGAGAACGCTTCGCCGCCGCGCATGGACTGGAGTACCTTGGCGGGGTGCCGCTCGACATCACGGTCCGCCAGGGTGGCGACGTGGGCGTCCCGGCCGTCGCCCAGCGCGAGCCGGGTCCGGCGGCCCAGGCGCTGACTGCCATCGCCCAGACCGTGGCCGCGCGCATGAGCGTCCGTGCCGCGACCGCTGACGCTCGACCGCTGTTGACCATCTCCTGACACGAGGGCTCCGCCCGTGCGCTGTCCGTCCTGCGGGAACCGGGGGGCGGCGACGGCGCGATTCTGCGATCGGTGTGGCACGCCGCTTCCACCAGGCCGGGCCGACCGGCCGCTGCCCGGCGTGGTCGGCCCGGGTCGGCCGCTTCCGGCGATGGCCGGCGATCGGCGCGTGGTCACGGCCCTCTTCGCCGACCTGGTCGACTACGTCCGCATGCTCGCCGAGCACGACCCCGAGGAGGTCCGCGAGCGGGTGACCCGCGCCCTGGCCACGATGGCCGACGCCATCGAGCGCCTCGAGGGGACCCGCGAGAAGTTCATCGGCGACGCCGTGTTCGCGGTGTTCGGCTGGCCGCGTGCCCACGACGACGACGCGGTCCGGGCGTCCCTTGCCGCGCTCGCCATCCGCGCCCGCCTGCTCGACATGGGCGATGGCCTCGAGCCGCTCCAGGTCCGCATCGGCATCGCGACCGGCGAGGTGGTCGCATCGGCCGCGGGTCCCGGAGCGGACGGTGATCTCGGCCTGACCGGCGAAGCGATCACCACCGCGGCGCGGATCCAGTCGCTCGCCCGGCCCGGCGACATCATCCTCGACGAGGCCACCCGCCGCGCCGCCCGGGAGCGGCTCGCGACCGAACCGCGCGGGGCCGTGGTCCTGCGCGGCCAGTCCGTCGCGGTGGCGCTCCACGAACTCCGTGGCGAAGCTGGATCGAGCGCCTGGGTGCCGTATCGATCGCCCGCAACCGGTCCACTGGTGGGCCGGGCGGACGAGCTGGCGGCCATCGAGGCGGCGATCGGGCGGGTCCGCGACACCGGACGCGGCGAGGCGCTGGTCGTCGTCGGCGACGCGGGCATGGGCAAGTCCCGGCTGCTGGCCGCCGCCGAGGGCCCGGCCCGCGCTGCGGGCCTGGCCTGGTCGTGGACCGAGAACCTGCCGTATAGCCGGCGCGAACCGTACCGCTGGGCGCGTCTGTTCGCCCAGACCGTGGCCGACGAGCAGGGCGTCGATTCGGGCAGCTTCGCCCGCCGCCTCCTGTTCACCGACGACCTGCCGCCCGATGCCGCCCGACGGTTCGGTGGCGCCATCGCGGCGATCGCCCGAGACGTCGACTTCAGCGGTTGGGAGCGAGAGGCGGCCGACATGCCCACCGATCCGGCGGTCATCGCCTCGACGCTCACCGAACTCGGTGGGCACTATCTCGACCGCCTCCTCGAAACGGCCGGCCCACGGGCGATCATCATCGACGACCTGCACGTGATCGATCCCTCGAGCGTCGGCCTCGTCGACGTCGTGATCTCGCGGATGGCCGACCGGCCGTTGCTCGTGCTGGTCAGCTTGCGGCCGGGTGATCTGCCCGGTTGGGTCGCCCGTCCGGACGTTCGTCGGATCGAGCTCGAGGGCCTCGGCGAACCGGACACCGCGCGCCTGGCCACGCTCGTCGCCGACGCCGCGGTCGATGCGGCCGACGCGCACACCCTGCATGAGCGGACCGCGGGCAATCCGCTGTTCGTGGGCGAGACCGTGCGGGCCTTCCTCGAGGACGGCACCCTCGAGCGGCGCGACGGTCGGGTCACCCTCGTCGGGACCGGGCCTGCCCGCCTGCCGGTGACCCTGCGGGCGGTGCTCGGAGCCCGGATCGATGCGCTCGACTCCACTGACCGCCACGTCCTGGGCGTGGCCTCGGTCATCGGAGTGGCCTTCACCGAACGGTTGCTGACCGCGCTGCGCGGGGTGGCCCCGGATGCGGCGGCGCTCGACCGGCTCGTCGGTGGATCGTTGCTCGCGCCCGCCGGCGAGGGACGCTGGCGATTCGCCCACGCCCTGATCCGCGATGCGGCCTACGCCGGGCTGCTCGCCAGCCGGCGTCGGCTGCTCCACGCTCGCCTCGCGACCGTGCTGGCCGGCGAGACGCCGCCGGTTTCGCCCGGGCTGATCGCAGCCCACCTGCTGGCTGCCGGCGAGACCACGCGTGCCATCCCGACGTTACGGGAGGCGGCGGCCTCCGCCTTGGCGCTCGGCGCGCTGGCCGAGGCGGCCGCGCTGTGGCGCCAGGCTGCGGACCTCGGCGGCGAGACCGACCCGGAGGGCGTCGCCGCGGACCTCGCTCGCGCCGCCGACATCGAGGCGAGCCTCGGCGAGTCGGTCGCGACCAGCTAGGTCAGGCGGGACCGGAGGCGGTCGCCGCGGCTCGGCCGGTGGCGACCGTCGAGACATCGGCCGGCTCGACGGTGATCGTCAACCCGTCCACGGCCGGTCGAACCCACGTCCCGGCCGCGGCACACAGCCGTTCGAGTTCGGGCCGTCGCGCCGGTCCGTAGTGGACGAGGACCGCCGAGCGGGCCTGCGCATGACGAGCCAGGTCGATCGCTTCCTCGGGTGTCAGGTGCCCGCGCTCGGGGTCGTCATGGGCGGCCAGCCCGAGGGCGGCCTCGACCAGCAGCAGGTCCGCCCCGCGAACCCCGTGCTCGACGGCCGTCGACGGTCCGGTGTCGCCCGTGTACGCGAGCCGCGCCCCGTTCGGCGCATCGACCACCACCCCCCACGCCGGGACGTAGTGCCGGCCGCGCACGAAGCGCACCCGCAGGTCGCCGATGGTCAGGGGCGTCGCGGGGTCGTATTCGACCGCGTCGTACGCGGCATCGAAGAACCCGCTGCGCTCGCTGACCGCAGTCGCCAGGGCATCGAGGCGGGGTCGCCCGCCGGGCGGCAGATGGACCGGCAGCCGCACCTCGGCAGGCTCACCCCACGGGTACAGGTAGCGCAGGCCGACGATGTCGAGGTAGTGATCGGCGTGCATGTGGCCGATCACGATCGCACTCAGGTCATGTGGGTCCATGACCCGCTGCAGGTTGCGGATGACGCCCTGGCCGACATCGAACAGGATGGCCGTCGCGCCCCATTCGACCAGGAAGCCGGCAGCCGGCGTGGCCGGGTGGGGAGCGGCCGTGCTGCAGCCGAGCACGGTGAGGCGCAGGCGATCGGTGGGGACCTCGCTCATGACGCGCATGCTAGGGGCACGAGACGGCGCGGTGTGTCGCCATTCCGACAGGCTTACCATCGGCCCATGTTCACCGGGCGCCCCGTCCTGGAGTCCCTCGCCGCGATCCCGTTCTTCGCGGGCCTGGACGCGGCCGCCCTCGAGCGGGTCGCCGCCGGGATGCGGACCCGACGGTTCCGTCGAGGCGAGGTCATCTTCCACATCGGCGACCCGGGCGACGCCCTGTTCGTCATCGTGGCTGGGCAGGTGAAGATCTCGCTGCCCTCGGAGACCGGCGACGAGGCGATCCTCGCGACGCTCCAGCCCGGCGCCGTGTTCGGCGAGTTGGCCCTGCTCGACGGTGCCCCGCGGTCGGCGAGCGCGACCGCCATCGTCGCCGCCGAGACCGTCGTGCTGCCACGCGACCGGTTCCGCGAGCTGATCGCCACCGAGGCGGGCGTGCGCGATGCCCTCCTGGCCTCGATCGCCGGTGAGCTCCGCCGATTGACCACCCACGTCGAGGAGCTCCACTTCCTCGACATCACCGGTCGACTTGCGGCCAGGCTGGTGCGACTCGCCCAGGAGAGCGGGACCGCTGACGCGGCGAGCGGCGCGATCCGCCTGCGCAAGAACCTCACCCAGGGCGATCTCGCGGCGATGGTCGGCTGTACGCGTCAGAGCGTGAACAAGCTGCTCGGGCAATTCACCGATGAGGGTCTCGTCCGGCTCGATCGCGACGGGATCCTCGTGACCGACCTCGACGGGCTCGTCGCGACGTCGCGTCGCTGAGGTCGCGCCCCCTCGCGTCAGGGTTTGGCCGGCTCGTCACCGAGCGCGGCGAACAGCACGGCCGCGGCAGCGAGGGCGGCGCGTGACCGGCCCACGGCACCACCGGTGAACGTCGTGCGGGTCTCACGGTGGGTGACCTCGGGGGTCTCGACCGCCACCGTCACGGCGATCTGGCCATCCCGCTCGCGCGCCCGCATCGCCATCCCGACTTCGGCGTCGCTCGACGCTCGGAGGGCATGGGCCACGTCCTCGAGTGACGTGCCGTCGGCCGGACCGGCTGCCCGGGACTCGAGCAGCGCCAGCCACGACACGTCGCCGAACAGGACCCCGAGTTGTCCACCCGTGCCGATCTCGGTCGCGGCCAGACGCCAGCCCCGGGTCTCGAGGCGTGCCCCGATCGCCTGCGACCAGGTGGTGTCGCCCTCGGCCCACACAAAGCCCCCCAGGCGGTCCAGGACGAGCGTGCTGACCTCGGCGACCAGGTCCTCGGCGGTGCGCCCGATGCCGTTGGGATCGGGTCCGCCGACCGCGCTGACCCGAACATCGACCGCCTCGACCCGGGCGTAGGTGGCGACCTCGGGGTTGTGGTCGCCCAACAGGGGCTCGCCGAGGATCTCGGCGACCTGCGACTCGCCGATGCCGGTCAGCCGGAACGTGCGAACGGCCGTGTCCGCGCCCAGACCGATGGCCCGCAGGCGGGGGAGTGCCTCGTCGGCCCACATCGGACGCATCTCGCGGGGCGGGCCCGGCAGCGCGACTACGACCCGGCCATCGGCGCGCCGCACGAACCAGCCCGGCGCCGACCCGTTCGGGTTGGGGAGGGGCTCGCTCGAGGGGATCAGCCACGCCTGCTTGAGGTTGATCTCGGGAAACGGCTGGGACATCCGCTGCCAGCGACCGCGCAGCCACTGCTCGAGGTCCGGATCGACGGCCGGGATCTCGCCCCACACGGCTGCGATCGACTCGCGGGTGAGGTCGTCGGGCGTCGGGCCGAGACCGCCCGTGCTGACGACCAGGTCGACCCGGTGCAACGCGGCCGCCAAGGCATCGCGCACGACATCGAGCCGGTCCGGGACGGCCGACAACCGACCGACTGCCACGCCGGAATTCGTGAGCGAGCGCGCCAGCTCGCCGGCATTCGTGTCGCGGGTATCGCCGACGGTCAGTTCGGAGCCGATGCTGAGGATCTCGGCGGTGAGGATCCGCCGGTTCGAAGCGGGAAAGGCCATGGTTCCAGCGTAACGTCCCTGCGATATCAGGGCGGGGGCAGGGGAGCCTGACCGCCATCGCCGCGCTGCTATCATCGGACGAGCCAGGTCCGTTCGAGACCGCCCTTCCACGAGCCGGAGCTGCATCCTGGACGCCCAACGCGCCTCCCAGTCCGTCCCGCCGCCGGGGCTGCGGTCCTCGTTCCGGTCGACCCGGGACGCGGGGATCCGCCTGGCGATCGCTCACGTCGACCTGGCCAAGGCCGAGGCCAAGGCGATCGGCGGCGAGCTGGCCCGAGTGGCCGCATACATCGGCATCGCCATCGCCGTCGTCCTGTTCGCGGGCCTCCTCTTGGTGGTCGGGATGTCGCTGTTCCTCGCCGAATGGCTGCTCGGCTCGATGGGCTGGGGCGTCCTCCACGGACTGCTGCTGTTCAGCGCCATCGCCATCGCCTGCGGGCTCGCGGCGGTCGGTATCGCCGGCGGGCGCATCGGGCGCGCCTTCATCGTGGGCGTCGTGGTCGCCATCGTGCTTGGCGTCGCGCTCGGTCTCGGCCTCCCGAACGACTGGTACGCCCAGCTCGGACAGTCGACCGCGGCGGGCATCGAACCCGGCGTCCGCCCGCTCGTCGTCGGCGTCGTCATCTGGGCGGTGATCGGGCTCGTGGTCGGCGCGATCGCCGCCGGTCGCGGCGGCGGCGCGAGCGCATGGTTCGGTGGCGCGCTCGGTGGTGCGGTGATCGGCGCCGTCGTCGGCGCCATGTCCGCGATCGATGCCGGTCCGCAGGTCGGCGCCGCCCTCGGGATCACCGCCGGCTACATCACCTGGATCGTGCTGATGGTCGCCGATGTGACCCGCACCGGTGTCGACGTCGAGGCCCTCAAGGCGCGCTTCACGCCAACCATGACGATCGAGACCAGCAAGGAGACGCTCGCGTGGCTACAGAGCAAGATGCCGCCCGGGACCAGGTCCTAGCGGCGCGCGCCGACCTGTCCGGGCAGCTCCAGGTCCTCGAGGCGTCGGGCCGCGCCGCCGTCGACATCCCGGCCCGCATCAGGCGCAGCCCGGCCAAGGCCGCGGCCATCGCCGGCGGGGTCGGATTCCTCGTCCTCAAGGGTCCGCAGCGGCTGTTCCGGGCGACTCGTCGGGCCATCCGCGGCGACCGGCCGGACGTTCCCGAGCGGATGTTGCCCCCTGAGATCGAGAAGACCCTGCGCAAGCTCGGCGACGACGGCGACAAGGTCCGCGGCACCCTCGAGCGGGACTTTGCGGCCTACGTCAAGAAGACCGAGAAGGACCGCAAGGGCATCGCGTCGGTGGTCCTGCTGGCCGCCGCGCGGCCGCTGTTGACCCGCGGAGTCAAGGCCGCCGGCGAGTTCCTGCTATCGCCGGCTGACGGCGGTCGCCCCACCCGGCTGGCCGACCTCCGGGCACGACTCGGTTCCGAGGTCGACGCGGCCCGCGAGCGCGCGGCCAGCGGGGTGACCGATGCCCAGGCACGCGTGACGGACGGCGCGAGGGACCGGATCGCCGCGGTGCGTCGCCAGGAGAACGCGGCCCAAGGTCCTGACGACCCGACCGTCGGCTAGACTGGCGCCCCGTAGGGCACCATCGTGGGCGAGTGGCGGAATGGCAGACGCGCCGGCCTTAGGAGCCGGTGTCCCGTGAGGGACGTGGAGGTTCGACCCCTCTCTCGCCTACCAGCCATGCGACGAGCCGCCCCCCGATCCGGGCGGTGACGGCCGGCCCGGCCGCCGATCCGGTCTGATCGAGGGTCCCGCCCTATACTTCCCGGCGATGCAGATCACCCGAACCCCCGCCGAGAAGTCGACCGTCAAGCTCGAGATCGAGCTCCCGCCCGAACGCCTGGACCGTGCGCTCGATGCTGCCGTCCGCGCCCTTGCCCGTCGCACTCGGGTGCCCGGGTTCCGTCCAGGCAAGGCGCCCCGCCCGCTGCTCGAGCGGCATCTCGGGCCCGGCGTGGTGATGGACGAGGCGGTCGACCATCTGATGCAGGACGCCTATCGCGAGGCGCTCGTCCAGGAGGACATCGTCCCCCTCAGCAACGCGGACGTGGAGGTGGTCCAGGCCGAGGAGGGCAAGCCGCTCATCTTCACGGCGGTCGTCCCGGTCCGACCGGAGGTCACCCTCGGCGACTACCGCGGCTTCAACTTCAAGCCCGACATCGACACGATCGATGACGCCCGGGTCGATCAGGTCGTCGAGGAGTTGCGCGACCAGAACGCCACCCTCGCGGCGGTCGAGGATCGTGGCGCCCGTGATGGCGATTACGCGGTCATCGCGTTCATCGGGACCCGCGACGGGGAGCCGTTCGACGGCGGCACGTCCGAGCGGATGCCGATCATCCTCGGCCAGGAGCGCCTGATCCCGGGCTTCGAGGCGAACCTCATCGGGGCGAAGGTCGGCGACACCGTCGAATTCGATATCACCTTCCCCGAGGACTACGGCGAGCCCAACCTGGCGGGCCAGGTCGCCCACTTCAGCGTCGAGCTCAAGGAGCTGCGCGAGAAGATCCTGCCCGAGCTCGACGAGGACTTCCTGTCGAGCCTCGGCGACTTCGCCTCGCTCGACGCGCTGCGCGACGACATCCGGCGTCGCCTCGAGGGCAACGCGATCGACCGGGCTCGCCACGAGTTCGCCGACAAGATCATCGAGTACGCCGTCGCCAACGCCACCGTCGACCCGCCCGACGTGCTCGTCGACCAGGAGATCGAGGTCATGCACGACGAGTTCAAGGGCTCGCTCGCGCGCCAGGGCATCACGGAGGAGGCCTACCTCAAGGCCGTCGAGAAGTCGACCGACGACCTGCACGGTGAGTTCCGGCCCGATGCCGAGAAGCGGGTCAAGACCCTGCTCGTGCTGTCCAAGGTCGCCGATGTCGAGGGGGTCGAGGTGCCCGAAGCCGACATCGACGCCGAAGTGGACCGTGGCCGGGAGCGCTACGCCGGCGACACGCGGGTCAACGAGTACTTCGGCTCCGAGCGTGGTCGGGCGTTCATCCGCAGCACGCTGCGCCGGAGCCGGGTCGTCGAGGGCATCATCGACGGCTGGCTGGCCGACCACCCCGAGCACCCGCCGTTGCCGCACCTGGAAGACCAGGCTCCGGCCGTCGACGACGGCCAGGCCGTGGCCAATGCCGCGATCGGCGCGACCGACCCGGGCGCGCTGCCCAGCGGCGAGCCGACTCCCGCCGGCTGAGCCGGCGGCCGGACCGACCATCACTCACCGACCGACCACGATCCCACAGGAGACACCGAATGCTCGTCCCGATGGTCATCGAGTCGTCCAGCCGTGGCGAGCGCGCCTACGACATCTACTCCCGCCTGCTGCGCGAGCGGATCATCTTCCTGGGCGACGCGATCGAGGATCACCTCGCCAACCTCGTCATCGCCCAACTGCTGTTCCTCGACTCGGAGGATCCAGAGAAGGACATCAGCCTGTACATCAACTCGCCCGGTGGCGTGGTGAACTCGGGCCTCGCCATCTACGACACGATGCAGTACCTGCGCGCCCCGGTCAGCACGATCTGCATCGGCATGGCCGCGTCGATGGCCGCGGTGCTGCTCGCCGCCGGCGCCAAGGGCAAGCGCTACGCCCTGCCGAACAGCCGGATCATGATCCACCAGGGGTCGGGCGGGTTCCGCGGCAACGCGCCGGACGCGATCATCCAGATGAAGGAATGGGAGTTCCTGGTCAAGCGCAACATCGAGATCCTTGCCCGCCACACCGGTCAGCCGGTGGACAAGGTCGAGCAGGACACCAACCGCGACCTGTTCATGTCGCCCGAATCCGCACTGGAATATGGCATCATCGACGCGGTCTACTCGGAACAGTGGGACTCGCTCACCGCGCAGCACCACGACGAGAAGGTCGCTGAGGGCACGCCGACGGAACCGCCGGTCGTGCCACCGGCAGAGCCGAAGCGCTCCAAGAGCGACTAGGCGGACAGGAGACAGGACCGCGACGTGACGGCGACTAGTGGCAGCAAGGGACCCAAGGTCCCATATCGCTGCTCGTTCTGCGGGAAGAGCCAGGAGCAGGTCCGCAAGCTCATCGCGGGCCAGGGCGTGTACATCTGCGACGAGTGCATCAACCTGTGCCAGGAGATCATCGAAGAGGAGATGCTGGAGACGCCGCGACCCAAGCAGGCGGCCTCCAAGCTTCCCAACCCGCACCAGATCAAGGACGCGCTCGACGCCTACGTCATCAGCCAGGAACGGGCCAAGAAGGTCCTGTCGGTCGCCGTCTACAACCACTACAAGCGGGTCAACGCCGGTCACCAGGTCGATGACGTCGAGCTCCAGAAGTCGAACGTCCTCCTCGTCGGCCCGACCGGGTCCGGCAAGACGCTCTTGGCCCAGACCCTGGCTCGGGTCCTGGACGTGCCGTTCTGCATCGCCGATGCGACCTCGCTCACCGAGGCGGGCTACGTCGGCGAGGACGTCGAGAACATCCTCCTGCGGCTCATCCAGGCGGCCGACTTCGACGTCGCCCGGGCGCAGCGCGGGATCATCTACATCGACGAGATCGACAAGATCGCACGCAAGGCCGACAACCCGTCGATCACCCGCGACGTGTCGGGCGAAGGCGTCCAGCAGGCACTCCTCAAGATCCTCGAGGGGACCGTCGCCAACGTCCCGCCCCAGGGCGGCCGCAAGCATCCCCACCAGGACTTCATCCAGATCGACACGACCAACGTGCTGTTCATCTGCGGCGGCGCGTTCGACGGTCTCGAGAAGATCGTCGAGGAGCGGGTCGGGCGGCGAGCGATCGGGTTCGGTTCCGATGGCGCGATCAGCGCGGCCGACCGGGGCAGGATCCTCGAGAAGCTGATGCCCGAGGATCTACTCAAGTTCGGGCTCATCCCCGAGTTCATCGGGCGGTTGCCGGTGATGGTCACCCTGTCGACCCTGACCGCCGACGACCTCGTCCGGGTGCTCACCGAGCCGAAGAACGCGGTCACCCGCCAGTTCCAGAAGTTCCTCGCGCTCGACAAGGTCGAGCTTGCGTTCACGCCCGGTGCGCTGCGGGCGGCCGCCGAGGTGGCGCTCGATCGAAAGACCGGTGCGCGCGCCCTGCGCTCGATCGTCGAGGAGTCCCTGCTCGAGGTGATGTACGACATCCCCGAGCGGACCGAAGTCCGCAAATGCATCATCACCGAGGAGACCATCCGGGCCGGTCGCCTGCCGCTGCTGCTGACCAAGACCGACGTCGACGAGGGCGTCGACGAGACGAACTACACCGAGTGGCTGGCCGAACGGGGTGAGAGCGCCTGATCCGATGGCGCGGCGCGGCGCGGCGGCGCCGGGGGCGGGGCGGGCGCGCCAATCGGCGCCGTCCTCGACCCTTGGCCCGCGACCTCGGCGCCGTCTTCGACCCGCCCCGCGCGCCCATTGGCGCGCCCTCGACCCATCCGTGCACGCAGGGTGTTCTCGGGCGTTAGGGGCCGACAAGGTGCCGTCGCAAGTGGGTTAGGCACCGCGTAGGCGCCGACTGGGTCCGCTTGCGGCTGTCGCTGCACACCGGGCGTGCAAACGGTGGGGGAGGGGAGCGTCGAGGCCGGTCCGAACGATCCGCCCGATAGGTACGGCTCAGTGCAGTGCCCCGAATGAACATGGGGCGATCATGCCGGGCGTCAGGAGATCCAGGCTCGAGGTCCAGGTGGGCCGTCGCCTGCAGGAGCAGCGGGCCCGCATCGGCGCGGCGATCGAGGCGATGCGCGACCGCCGTGGCTGGACGCGGATCGAACTCGCGCGCCGCGCAGGACTGGGCCGCATGGTCGTGAGCCGGGTCGAGCGGGGCATCGGCAATCCGGATCTGGATGCGCTCCAGCGGCTCGCCGTGGCGCTGGATCGGCCCCTCGTGGTTTCGTTCGGTGGGGCGGATCGTGCCGAGACTCCTGCCGATGCCGGGCATCTGGCGATCCAGGAGCTGATTCTCGCCCTCGGGCGCGACGCCGGGTATTCCGGTTCGTTCGAACTGGCCATGCGTCCGACCGAGCCGTGGCGCTCGGCCGAGGTCGGGCTCGCAGCCCCCGCCCAACGGCGGCAGCTGCACGTCGAGTGCTGGAACACGATCGGCGACGTCGGTGCGGCCGCGCGGTCGAGCAGTCGGAAGCTTGCCGACCTGGAGGACTTGGCCACCGCGAGGTGGGGCGATGGTGCGACCGTCGGGCTGGTCTGGGTCGTGCGTTCGACGGCTCGCAATCGAGCGCTCGTGGCGCGCTCTCCGGAGGTGTTTGCCAGCCGGTTTCCGGGCTCGTCGCAGCGATGGGTGGCGGCGCTGATGACCGGCGCACCACCGCCGGACGAGCCCGGCTTCGTCTGGTGCGAGGTCGCGGCGGCCAGGATCTTCGCCTGGCGTCGACCGAACCCCGGCGCCGCCACAGAACGCGGCTGCGCCGGCTCGCAGCCCCGCCCGCCCTCCCGGACACGCCCCGCCCTCCGGCCACGCCCGACGGCCGTGCTACACTCCCGGCCTTCACGGCGATGACCGCAGAAGAGTAGGGCCGGGACGACCCGGAGCGAGCGCGGGATGGTGCGAGCCGCGCGGCACGACGGCCCGAATGTCGCTCGCGAGCCGTGACGGTCGACGCCCGATAGCGCGTCCAGAGGGTGCCCGACCACCCAGGCCGACCGCGATGAGCGCGAGGCGCGTCCGGCACCGAACCAGCAGGTGGTACCACGACCCGTTCGTCCGCTGGACGAGCGGGCGTTGCATTTCCAGCGACGAGCACCGAACGACAAGGACCGACCGACCGATGACCGACCTTCCGAAGGCGTACACCCCGCGCGACGTCGAGGGCGCGATCTACGAGCGCTGGATGGCCGCGGACGTCTTCGCGCCGGACGGTGCCGGATCCACCGCCGATCCTGCTCTCCCGCCGTTCACGCTCATCCAGCCGCCGCCCAACGTCACGGGCTCGCTCCACCTGGGTCACGCCCAGCGGACGACGGTCGAGGACCTCATGGTCCGTCACGCCCGGATGCGCGGCCACCCGACGTTGTTCCTGCCCGGGCTCGATCACGCGAGCATCGCCGCCCAGTTCGTCCTCGACGGCATCCTCGCCAAGGAAGGCGAAAGCCGCCAGACGCTCGGCCGCGAGCGCTACCTCGAACGGATGCGCGCGTTCAGCGAGTCCACCCGCCACGTCATGCTCGGCCAGCAGCGGCGGGTCGGTTCGTCGGCCGACTGGGGCCGCCTGCGCTACACCATGGACGACCGGTCCGCCCGCTCGGTGCGGGTCGCGTTCGAGCGGCTGTATCGCGCCGGGCTCGCGTACCGGACCGAGGCGCTCATCAACTGGTGCCCCGGTTGTCGGACCAGCGTCAGCGATCTCGAGGTCGTGCCGACGCCCGAGACCGGCACGCTGTGGTCGGTCCGCTATCACCTGATCGACGACGCGACCGGCGAGCCCGTCGCTGGCACTGACCCGGGATCGACCATCACCGTCGCGACGACCCGGCCCGAGACGATCCTCGGCGACACCGCCGTCGCCGTCCACCCGGACGACGAGCGTTACGCGACCCTCGTCGGTCGGCGCGTCCGGATCCCGTTCGTCGAGCGCGACGTGCCGATCATCGCCGACGACGTGGTCGATCGAGCATTCGGGACCGGCGCCGTGAAGATCACCCCGGCGCATGACACCGACGACCACGCGACCGGCTTGCGCCACGGCCTGCCCGCCCCGACCATCCTCGCCGACGACGCCACGATCGAGAACACCGGCACCCGATTCGACGGCCTGGACCGCTACGAGGCGCGTCGCCGGATCGTGGCCGAGCTGACGGTCCGTGGCGACCTCGCCGGGGAGCAGCCCCACGAGATGATCGTCGGGCGCTGCCAGCGCAGCAACGACGTCCTCGAACCGCGGCTCAAGACCCAGTGGTTCATCCGCACCGAGTCGATGGCCGCCCGGGCGCTCGACGCGACCCGCTCGGGGCGCACGCGGATCCTGCCGGAACGGTTCGACAAGACGTGGGAGCACTGGCTCACCAACATCCGCGACTGGAACGTGTCACGCCAGCTGTGGTGGGGCCACCGCATCCCGGCGTGGTACTGCCCGCTCGGGCACGTCACGGTGTCGGCCGAGGAGGCCGGCCCGGCGGCGTGTGAGACGTGCGCCCGTCCAGCGGCCGAACTGGCCCAGGATCCGGACATCTTCGACACCTGGTTCAGCTCCGGTCTGTGGCCGTTCTCGACCCTCGGCTGGCCGGACGACACGCCCGACTTCCGCCGCTATTACCCGACCTCGGTCATGGAGACCGGCTACGACATCATCTTCTTCTGGGTCGCCCGGATGGTGATGCTCGGCCTCCAGCTCACGGACCAGGAGCCGTTCCACACGGTCTACTTGTCGGGCCTGATCCGCGATCCCGAAGGCCGGAAGATGTCGAAGACGAAGGGCAACGTGGTCGACCCTCTCGGGGTCATCGACGAGGCCGGCGCGGACGCCCTCCGCTTCGCTCTCATCCATGGCACCGCCGCCGGACAGGATTCGCGCTTCGGACCGGCCAAGCTCGAGAACGCCCGCAATTTCGCCAACAAGCTGTGGAATGCGACGCGTTTCGTGGTCGGCGCCCGTCCCGCCTCGATCGACGTCGAGGGCGAGCGCCAGCAGCCAGATCCGCGCCACCTCGGCCCGGCCGAGCGGTGGATGCTGTCGCGCGCGAACGCGACGGTCGCCGCCGTCGACGGCGCGATGGCCGACTACGCTTTCGGGGAGGTCACCCGCCTGCTGTACGACGCCATCTGGAACGAGTTCTGCGACTGGGGCCTCGAGTTCGCCAAGGTCCGCCTCGCCGACGAGGGACTCGATGTCGCGACGCGCGAGGCGACGTGGTGGGCGCTGGTCGAGGCGCTCGACACGTACCTGCGGCTGCTCCACCCGACGATGCCGTTCGTGACCGAGGCGCTGTGGGCGGCCATCCCGCACCGCTCGACCGACCCGGGGCTGCTCATCGTCGCGCGCTGGCCGGGCGCCGGCGCACGAGACGACATGCTCGAGGCCGACGTCGATGCCCTCATCGAGCTCGTTCGCGGCGTGCGCAATGCGCGCGCCGAGGCGGATATCGAGCCACGGGCGTGGCTGTCGACCGAGGTGAGCGTCCCGGCCGCGATGGGACCGACGTTCGAGGCGCTCCGCCCGGCGATCGAGCGGCTGACCCACGCCCGACCGCTGGCGCGTCGCCTGACCCGCGACGCGCTCGGGGATGGGGCGCAGCTTCGGGCCGACGAGGCCCTCAGCGTCATCACCGGTGACCTGGAGGCTGTCGTCCATCGACCGACCACCACGGCCGATCCGGCCGCCGCCGCCGCGGAACGTTCGCGCCTCGAACGCGAGCTGGCCGAGGCCGAGCGCCATCTCGCGGCTGCTCGCGGACGTCTGGCGAACGACGACTTCACCGCCAAGGCGCCCGAGTCCGTCGTCGCCGGCGCACGGGCTCGCGAGGTGTCGCTGGCCGAGCAGGTCGATCGATTGCGCGACCGCCTCGGCGGCGCGGGCGGCGACACCGTCTGACGCGCGGGGCCGCGACCTGCCACGGGGCGCGTGGCAGACTATGGCCGTGGCGCCAACCCAGCCGAACGCCCTCCCCGGGCCCGACCTCGCGTGACCCTGGCGATCCCGGTCGGGCCCTCGACCGTGACCATCAACCGCGACGACCGGGTGGTCATCTGCGAGCCGGACGGCCGCATCGACGCCGCGGCGGACGAGGGCTTCTTCGCCCGCGACACCCGGTTCGTGTCGGGCTACGAGCTGCGCATCAACGGCAAGCGCCCGGTCCTCCTGAACTCGTCCGCCATCCAGTCGTTCTCGTCGCGCTTCGAGTACACCAACGAAGCGTTGTACGACCCCGACGGCCCGATCACCCGCCACACCCTCGCCGTCCATCTCGACCGGACGGTGTCGGGCGGGGTGCACGAGGACTACGACATCGTCAACTACGAGCGGCGCGCGGTCCGCCTGACGATCGAGATCCGGATCGAGTCGGACTTCGCCGACATCTTCGACGTCAAGCGCCGCCAGCTCGTCCGCCGTGGCGCCATCAACACCCGCTGGGTCCGCTCCCGCCGCGAGCTGCGGACCACGTACGTCAATCGCGAGTTCCAGCGCGAGCTGGTCGTCGAGGTCGATCGGGCCGATTCGCCGCCGCAGTCCGCCAACGGTCGGCTGGTGTTCGTGGCGACCATCCCGCCCAAAGGAACGTGGCACGCCTGCCTGCGCTGGCTGCCGGTGATGGCCTCGGGTCGGCGTCCGACGACGCTCGGCTGCAATGCCACGATGGACGCCCCGCCGCGGCTCGGTGGCGGGAAGCTGCCCAAGGTCCGCATCGCGACGAGCAACGAGACGGTGCGACGGGCATGGGACCGGGCGGTCGACGACATGGAGGCCCTCCGGCTCGAGGACCCGAGCTTCGAGCGCGGCGTCTACGTCCCGGCGGCCGGGGTGCCGTGGTTCATGACCCTGTTCGGGCGCGACTCGCTGATCGTGTCACTGATGGGCATCAGCGGCTATCCGGAGTTCGCGAGCGGGGCGCTGCGCCGCCTGTCGCGGCTGCAGGCCACTGCCGACGACCCCGAACGCGACATGGAGCCGGGCAAGATCCCGCACGAGATCCGCCATGGCGAGCTAGCCCAGCTCGGGATCCTGCCGTTCGCCCCGTACTACGGCACCCACGACGCGACGAGCCTGTTCGTGGTCGTCCTCGCCACGCTCCACGACTGGCTCGGCGATCGCGCCGTGCTGGAGCGGTTCCTGCCCCATGCCGAGGCGGCGATGCGCTGGATCGATCGTTGGGGCGACCGCGACCGCGACGGCTTCCAGGAGTACAAGACCCGCTCGAGCCACGGCTACTACAACCAGGGCTGGAAGGACGCCGGCGACGCCATCCCCGCGGCCGATGGCAGCCTCGCCCCGCTGCCCCTCGCCCTGTGCGAGCTGCAGGGCTACGCGTACGAAGCGAAGCTGCGGATGGCCGACATCCTCGACCGGCTCGAGCGGCCGCGCCCGGCAGCCAAGCTGCGGCGCGAGGCCGCCGATCTGTATGCCCGCTTCAACGACGCGTTCTGGTGGGAAGCGGAGGGCACCTACTACCTCGGGCTCGATGGCGACAAGCGCCCGATCCGGACCGTCGCCTCCAATGCCGGCCATCTGCTCGCGTCGGGGATCGTCCCGCCCGAACGCGCCGGCCGGGTCGTGGAGCGGCTCATGGCCGACGACATGTGGTCGGGGTGGGGCATCCGCACGCTGTCATCGGACCACCCGGCCTACAACCCGTTCAGCTACCACACCGGCACGGTCTGGCCGCACGACAACGCGATCATCGCGGGCGGCTTCCGACGCTACGGATTCGACGCGGAGGCGGCCCGTGTGGCCGGCGGCATGTTCGACGCCGCCCAGCGGTTCGTGGCCAATCGTCTGCCGGAGCTGTTCGCCGGCCTCGATCGCAAGCCCGGCAACTTCCCGGTCCAGTATCTCGAGGCGAACGTCCCCCAGGCGTGGGCGGCGAGCGCGATCTTCCGGCTCATCGCGGTCCTGGGCGGGCTGCAGGCCGTCAGCGACGCCGACGGATCCCGCCTGTATGTCGATCCGGCCCTGCCCGATTGGCTGCCCGACCTGACGATGCGGACGCTGCGTGCCGGACACGGCGAGCTGTCGATCCGGTTCTCGGACGACGAGTTCGAGGTGCTGTCCAACACGACCGGGTTCACGGTGGTCCGCGGGCGGCCACCGACGGCGACCGACCCGCGCGGCGGGGATGGCGGCCGGACGAGAGGAGGACGGAAGCCTCGCCCGGCCGCCGGGAGTGATCAGCCCTTGACAGCACCACCGGTGATGCCGCGCACGAAGTAGCGCTGGAGGCCGAAGAACACGAGCAACGGCAGCGCCATCGACAGGAAGGCCGCCGCCATGAGGTAGTGCCACTCGCCGCCGAGCGAGTTGGACAGGTTTGCGACGAGGACGGTCAAGGGCAGGTTCGGCGCGTTCGCTGCCCCGAGGTAGATGAGCGCGACCAGCAGGTCGTTCCAGACGAACAGGAACTGGAAGATCACCAGGGCGGCGATCGCCGGCACGCTCATCGGCAGGGCCAACCGGAAGAACGCGGTCGCCGGGCTGGCGCCATCGATCGCAGCCGACTCGAACACCTCGCGCGGCAGGCCGCCCATGTAGTTGCGCAACAGGAAGATGGCGAACGGCAGGCCATAGCCGGTGTGGGCCAGCCAGACCGTCAGGAAGTCACCGGCGATGCCGAGGTCGCGGAACAGCCGCAGGATCGGTACGAACGTCGTCTGCAGCGGGATGACCAACAGGCCGACGACGATGATGAACAGGACATCACGGCCGGGGAATCGCATCCACGCGAAGGCGTATGCCGCGAACGACGCGACGGCGATCGGGATGATCGTGGCGGGGATGGTGATGAACAGGCTGTTGATGAACGCCTGGCCGAGACCGTTCTGGGCGAGGACGTGCTGGTAGTTCTCCATCGTGAACTGGGCCGTCGGCGACAGCGCCGTCCACCAGCCGGTCCGGCTGACGTCGGCCGCGGGTCGGAACGAGTTCACCAGCATTCCGATCGTCGGCAGCAGCCAGACGATCATCAGGATGACCAGGACGATGTGGAGGGCGAGACGGCCCCAGCGGACCGGCTGGCGGCCACGCACGCCGGTCCGTGTCCCAACGACGGACTGGGCCGGAAGGCCGACGGGCGGGAGGGGTCGATCGAGTCCGCCGCTCATCGCATGGCCTCCTGGGCGCGGAAGCGCCGGATATTGACGGCCATGACCGGGATGATCAGGAGCAGCAGCAGCACAGCCGTGGCGCTGGCGCGCCCAGGCTGACCGAACGCGAACAGCTCCTTGTACATCCGGTTGGCGATGACCTCGGTATCGAATGCGCCGTTGGTCATGACGTACACGATGTCGAATGCCTTGAGCGAGGTGATGACCATCGTCGTTGCGACCACCGCGATGGTCGGCAGCAGGAGCGGGAACGTGATCCCACGGAAGACCTGCCACTCATTCGCGCCGTCGACCCGGGCGGCCTCGAGCAGCTCGGTGCTGATGCCCTTGAGCGCCCCGGACAGGATGACCATGCAGAACCCCGTCCAGATCCAGGCTGCCACCACGATCAGCATCACGGTGTTCAGCGGTGAGTTGAGCAGCCACGGCACGGGATCCTGCCCGACCGATCCGAGGATGCCGTTCAGCGTTCCCGTCTGCGGTTGGCCCGGCGGACGGTAGTCGAACATGAACTTCCAGATCACGCCGGCGCCGACGAAGCTGATGGCCAGCGGCACGAAGATGATCGACTTGGCGACCGACTCGTAACGCACGCGGTCGACGAGGATGGCGATGAGCAGGCCGCCGCCGACCGCGAACAGCGTCAGCAGCACCAGCCAGATCGCGTTGTTGCGCAGGGCGGTCAGCGTGTCGGAGGTCGTGAAGAAGTAGATGTAGTTGTCGAGCCCGATGAAGTTCTTCGTGAACTTGTCGAGGAAGCTCAGGTAGATCGTGTAGACCGTCGGGTAGACGAGGAACACGGTCAGGAAGGCGATCGCCGGGAACAACCACACCCACGGGCGCAGTCGATCCTGGTAACGGTCCGGCGCCAGCCGGATGAGTCGTTCGGTCACGACGATGTAGCCGAACAGGACCGCGGGCACGCCGATCACGACGATCAGCGCGGTGATCAGCCGACCATCCATCGGCGACGTCCTCCAGTCGGGGTGGGGCCGAAGTCGGCCGGGACCCGAAGGCCCCGGCCGCTGGATCCGGGATCAGCCGCCGTAGGCGCTGGTCTGGACGGTGTCGAGGTTGGCCAGGATCGAATCGAGCTGGGACGGGTCCTTGACGTAGTCGAGGATCGCCTTCCAGAACGAATCGTTCATCGCGACCGGCATCAGGTCCGAGCCGTCGAACCGGAAGATCTTGGAGTTGGCCAGGATCTCCGCCGAGCGCTTGCTGATGTCGTCGGGATAGGACGTGACCTTGGTGTTGGCCGACAGGGCGCCACCGCGCTCGACCCAGATCGCCTGGGCTTCGGGGGTGACGAGGTAGGCCATCAGCGCACGGGCCTGCGGGGTGTCGTTGAACATCCCGAACAGGTCACCGGCGCCCGTCGTCGCACCGGCGAACGAGGGGTTGATGTCGGGCATCCGGAAGAAGTCGAACTGGCCGTCCTTCGCGCCACCCTGCTTCTTGAAGAAGTCGGTGATGAAGCTCGCCTGGTGGTGGAAGATGCAGCCGGGCGGGTTGGTGAACAACTGGTTGCCACCGTCGCCGAAGTTGGTCGTGAGGACCGCGTTCGAGCCGCCATAGGCGTTCGATACCGCGGAACCGAAGGCCTCGAACGCGGCCTTGATCTCGGGCGAGGTCCACTTCTGCGTGCCTGCCACCCAGGCGTCGTAGACGTCGGGGCCGGCCTGGCGCAGGACGAAGTCCTCGATCCAGTCGGTGCCCGGCCAGCCGGACGCGGCGCCCGACTCGAGGCCGATGCACCACAGCTTGTCGGCCGGAGCCGGGGAGGTCGCCGTCAGGGCGTCCCACGTTGCGGGCTCGCCGCCCTTGTAGACATCTGGGTTGAACCAGATCAGGCCCTTGACTGCCGCCTTGATGAAGATGCCGCTGATCTTGCCGTCGACCGTCCCGAGGTCGACCAGCGCGGGCGCCGTGTCGGCCTTGTAGGTGGCGGTGTCGAGCACGTCGTCGAGCGGCTTGATCGCGCCGGCCTTCGCCCACTCGACGAGCTGGCCGGGGCCCGGCAGGCCGGCGACATCGGGCAGGATGCCCGACGCGACGCCGGTCGACAGGACCGTGTTGATGTCGCGCGTGCCGGTGTACTGGACGTCGACGCCGGTCGAGTCCTCGAACGGCTTGACCATGGCCAGGAAGGACTCCTGCTCGGAGCCGCCCCACGTGCCGATGACCGTGACCGTGCCGCCGATCTGGCCGCCGCTGGCGGCGGGCGATTCGCCGCTGCCTGCAGCCGATGGGCTGGCAGCCGTGGTCGCGGCGGGACTGGCCGTCGTGCCCGGGCTGCTGCACGCAGCCGCCATGATGGCGACCGCAGCCAGGAGTCCGCTGGCACGCCGCCAACGGAAGTTCCGCTCCTCCATATCCAGTCTCCTTTCCCGTTCCGTCGGCCCGGTCGTCCGGGCCGTCCTCCTGGGTGGTGTGTCAGGACCCGGTCGGTATGGCCGGTTCCCGCGCGCCGACGGCGGGTGCCGTCGAGCCGCGCACGATGAGCTCGGTCGGAAGGAGGGTCCGTTCGACGGTCGGTCGCCCGGCGATCCGATCGAAGAGGACCCGTCCGGCGGCCTGCCCGAGCTCGAAGGCCGGCAACCGGACCGTGGTGAGTGGTGGATCGAAGTATCCGGCCAACGGGATGTCATCGAAGCCGACGACGGAGACATCACGTGGCACCCGCATACCAGCATCGCGTAACGCACCGATCGCCCCGAGGGCGACGACGTCGCTGGCCACGAACGCGGCGCTGAACTCGGTGGTCGCCAGCAGCCGGGCCATGGCGGCATGGCCGCTGGGCGCGTCGAACGCGGCCTCCGCCACGAGCTCGTCGGATGTCGGCAGGCCGGCGGCCGTGAGCGCCAGGCGGTAGCCATCGAGCCGCTCGCGGGCGGCGCTGTAGACGAGCGGCGCATTGGTGATGCAGGCGATGCGCCGATGACCGAGCGACAGGAGGTGCTCGACCGCGCCGCGCGAGCCGGCCACGTTGTCGACGTCGACGCTGGCCACCGCCAGACCCGGGAAGGCGCCCTGGATGACGATCGGGAAGTCGTCGTTGACGAGGCCGATGATCGATGGGTCGTCGAGCCGCGGGCCGGAGATCACCAGGCCGTCCGCGTGCTGGGCACGCAGGAGCGCCGCGTAGGTCGCGTCCGCGTCATCCGGCGCCAGCGGCTCGACGAGCACCCGGGCCCCCGCGGCGTGCGCCGCACCGGCCAGACCACGGAGCGTCTCGGCGAGCACTGCGTCGGTGGCGATCTGCGCGGGCGTCTGGCGCAACACCAGGGCGATGATGTGGCTCCGTCCGCCGGCCAACTGGCGCGCCGGGGCGTGGGGGTGATAGCCGAGGCGTTCGGCGGCGGACAGGACCCGTCGCCGGGTCTCGTCCGGGATCTTCACGTCCTGTCGCCCGTTCAGCACGAATGACACCGTCGTCCGGGACACCCCGGCGGCAGTCGCCACGTCCGCGCTGGTCGGTCGCCTCGCCATCGACGATCCGCTCCTCCTCCTTGACGGCGTGCCCGCGACATGGTCGACTAACACGCGTCAGTAACGCGTATCAATGACGCCCCCGCGACCCGTTGTCAAGCCCGCAACGTCGGCACCGGGCTGGACACCATCCGTCCGGGTGGCAGGAAGGAGCCGTGGTGGTCGTACGCCGCAGCGCTCGACCGGCGTCAGCCGGTCCGTTTCGCTACGGCGACGACTGGTGGCAGCGCGGGGTGTTCTACCAGATCTATCCGCGCAGCTTCGCCGACACCGACGGCGACGGCACCGGCGATCTGCGCGGCATCATCGACCACCTCGATTACCTCGGGCGCGACGGCCTCGCGGTCGATGCCGTGTGGCTGTCGCCGATCTACCCGTCGCCCGGCGTCGACGTCGGTGCGTACGACTGGCGCCCGACCACGGTGACCACCGTCCCGCGCCTGCTCTACCTCGGCGCCTTCACCGCGGATCGCGACGTCGCGACGCTCCTCGGCGCGGTGAAGCGCGTGGCCTCGACGCGCGA
>DAIUES010000006.1:18745-26252 GCA_036844985.1 Candidatus Limnocylindrales bacterium | reverse complement strand
GGGCCGCACGACCGACAACCGCGGGCTGCTCCAGATCGAGCCCGACGGGCTGGCCGAGTGGGTCCCGCGGCTCGATGCGCTCGGGTTCCAGCCACATTTCCATGCCATCGGCGACCGCGCCGTCCGCGCCTCGCTCGACGCGGTCCAGGCCGCCCGGCGGGCCAACGGGCCGTCCGACACGCGGCCCCACATCGCCCACATCCAGGTCATCCATCCCGATGACATCGCGCGGTTCCGAGGGCTCGAGGTCGCCGCCAACGCACAGCCGTACTGGGCGTGTCATGAAGGCCAGATGGACGACCTGACGATCCCGTTCCTTGGCGACCGCTGGCGCTGGCAGTATCCCTACCGCTCGCTGCGGGCCGCGGGGGCGGTGCTGGCGATGGGCTCGGACTGGAGCGTGTCGACGCCAGATCCGCTGCTCGAGATGGAGGTCGCGGTCGAGCGCGTCGCGGACGAGGCGCGCGGCGAACGCGAGCCGTTCCTGCCGGAGGAGCGGCTCGAGTTGGTCGACGCGCTCGCTGCCTTCACTGCCGGCTCCGCGTGGGTCAACCATCTCGACGACGAAACGGGCACGCTCGAGGTGGGCAAGTTGGCCGATCTGGCCATCCTCGATCGCGATCTGTTCGATCGCGGCGCGGGCGCGATCGGCGAGGCGCGGGTCGTCGGCACGTTCGTCGAGGGCGTGGCGGTGTACGAGGATGGGGCGCTCGACGGGGGCTGAGGGCGCGGGGGCGCGGGGGCGCGACGTGGCGGGCGAGGCGGGCGGCGGGGCGCAGCGCGCGGCGCCCCGAGAACGGCCTTCGGCCCCGGTTCGGCCCGGATCGTGGCCTGGTTGGGCCCTTCTCGGCACTTCTCGGGCCGTCTCGGCCCGTCTCGACTCCGGTCCCGCCCGGATCCTTGCCATGTACCAGCCACAGCACCGGTATGGACGCCGCACGGGCCCGGATCGCCCGAATCGAGGCGGATTCCTGTCACCTACCAGCGTGGGTGGTAGATGGACCCGGATCGAGCCTCGATGGGGGCGGATGCCGGCGTAGTACCAGCCCTGGTACTGGATGAAGATTCGTGGGCGCCGCGGTGGCGCGAGCCGGATGGCCGTGCGGGTCGGGCCGGCGGTTCGCGGCCCGTGGCGGGCGTCGAGCGGGTGGTTGTCGCGGGGCTCGGAACCGGCGCCGGGCCGGGCAACCGGTCCGGGGCGGCGCTGCTGGTTCGGGGGCTGGCCGGTGCCGGGCCCGGCCAGTCGGTGCTCCCGCGACGGCCCGCACGCCGCATGGACGGATGACGATGTCCGATTCACGGCGGACGACGGTGTCGCCCGAAAGCCGCCGGGGCGATGCTTCTGTTGCGCACCGGAAGGACCGGGACCGCAGAAAGGAGCGATCAAGCGATGAACGCACTCGCCGTCCTGTACGTGAATGAGCATCTGCAGGAACTGCTCGATGAGGCCGCGACGCACCGTGCGCTCGATGTCCACCGACCGTCACTGCGTCAGCGGATCGCATCTGCTGCGTCCGGTGCCCAGGCTCGCCTGGCCATGCCGCTCGACAATCGCGGCACGATCATCCCGAAGCTGCAGGACTATCCAAACCGGGGCTGAGACCTCCTCCTCTCGGCCTCGTCCGACCTCTCTCCCAGCGAAACCCCCGGTTCCTCCACCGGGGGTTTCGTCTTGCCCGGCGCATCCGACGTCGGCCTGGTTCGAGCCTGCGCGGGCTACCCTACGTTCGGATGGAACCGCGACTGAGCCTGATCACCCTCGGCGTCGACGACCTCGATCGCGCGATCGCCTTCTATCGCGACGTGGTCGGCTGGCAGCCGGCCTCGGTCGTCGACGACGATGTCGCGTTCTTCGATCTGGGCGGGGTCATCCTCGCGCTGTGGTCCCACCGCGATCTGGCGTCCGACGCGGGACTCGAGACCGACGCGCTCGGGCTCTATCACGGGTTCACGCTCGCCCACAACCTGCGATCACGAGCCGAGGTCGACGACCTCTTCGCGCACCTCGCCGAGCGGGGCGCCGCCATCGCCAAGTGGCCGATCGAGACCGACTGGGGCGGCTATTCGGGCTACTTCGTGGATCCCGACGGGCACCGCTGGGAGGTCGCCCACAATCCGTTCTGGCCGATCGATGACGCCGGCCGCATCAAACTCCAACGCGACGAGACCTCCGACTCTGACTGACGGCCGCCACATGACCGGCACCATCGGGCTGGCGCGACCTAGCGATCGCGGCGCGACCGATCGGCGTGGAGATCGGCCGGAGTGTCGACGTCGCGCAGTGTCGTGCCCGCGGGGTCGTCGATGCGCCAAGTCGCGGGCGGGATGACGTCGACATCGAGCACCCGGAGCAACGCCCGCAGCCGACGCTCGCCGAGCGCCAGCAGGTCAACGGCGGCGGCGCTGACCGCCACACGCCGAGCGACGAGCGGCAACGGGCGTGGGCCGACGGCGTCGGCGAGGACGACCGCGTCGTGCTTGTCGAGGCGACGCAGCATCGACTCGAGGACCGGCACCACGAGCGCCGGCATGTCGCCGCCGACCGCGACGACTCGCTCGACCGAAGCGGGCAGCGCCGCGAGCCCGACCGCCAGCCCGGCCAGGGGTCCCTCGAACGGTCGCTGGTCGGCGACGACCACCACGAAGTCAGGGACCATCGGGCGCGACCCCGGCGCCGTCACGACCACGACCACGTCGGCGATGGCGGCCGCCGCATCGATGGCGTGCGACAGCAGCGACCGGCCATCGATCGCTTCGGCGAGCTTGTCGCGTCCGAACCGCGACGACCGACCACCGGCCAGCACGATCGCCCCGGTCCGCGACGTGGCGTCGCTCACGGGTCGGTCGCGGCCGGGGCCTTCGGCCCGGGCACGTGGCCATCCGGCGTCCGGCGCAGGATCGCCCGCCGATCGAGGTCTTCGAGGATCGCCATCACGTACTTGCGGCTCGTCCCGGTCGCGTCGCGGTACGCTGCCGGGCTGAGCGGCGCCCGGGTCGCCATCGCGAGGGCCGTCGCCGCAAGGTCGCGGTAGGTCGACATCGCGTAGGCGAGGTCGGGTCCCAGCACGACGATACGGCCCGCCCGCTCGAGGGCTCGAACGTCGTCCGGCCGAGCGGCGGCGTCACGCACGGCGTCGGCCAGCGACGGTGGTGCGGGCACGCCGAGCGCCACTTCCAGGCGATCCATCGCCGCGGTCGATCGGGCCGTCGCGGCCGCGTCGTCGGACGGGCGACCGGCACCGGGCAGGCGCACGCGATCACCGACCCGGACCAGCTGGCCGTCGGCCACCGCCGCATCGAGCAGTCGAGACGCGAGCACAAGCGCGTCATCGCGTCGCAACGTGGCGGCGCGTCGCAGCGCACGGGTCACCGCCGACCGCACGGTGGCCAGCGGGGCCTCGGGCGCCACGATCGCCATGGCGACGTCGAGGGCGGACGCGGCGACGTCGTCGGCGAGCCCGTCGTCCAGCCTATCGGGCAGCGCCCCGTGGAGGTCGAGCCGGGCGGCCGCGGCCGCGGCGGTGGCCTCATCGGGGCCGACTCCGGCGCGGATCGCGGTCGCGAGCCGGCCGACCCGTTCCGGCGTCTGGCGTCGCCGCGAGATGCCGCGCGCCGGATCGACGTCGAGGGTGACGCCCCCGATCGGCGACCGCCCGGGCCCACGCCGCAGAACGAACCGATCCCCGGCTGCCACGGCGATCGGATGGGCCAGGCGAAGGATGCCTGCGATCGTGCCGTCCGGGAGGACCAGCGCATCACGCCCGGCCCGCCCGACCTCGGCATCGACCGACACGGTGCCGGTATGCAGGCGCCCGCGGGTCCGGTCCGTCACCGGCCCGCGGAAGGTGGCGAGCATCCGGCTGGTGGTCCGCACGGCCGGGTCCGCGGTCAGGACGTCGCCCCGGTGCAGCTCTTCGAGGGAGATCCCACCGAGGTTGAGCGCCGTGCGACCGCCGCCGTCCACGCGCTCCGTCGTCGATCCGTGGGTCTGGATCTCGCGGACCCGCACGTCCCGCTCGCCGGGGACGAGTCGGAGCGTGTCACCGCGAGTCAGCGCCCCCCCACGGAGCGTGCCGGTCACGACCGTGCCGCGGCCCTTTACCGCGAAGGTCCGGTCGATGGCCAGGGTGGCGGGCCGTCCCGAGGGCCGGTCCGCGGTCGAGGCGGCGAGATCGGCCAGCGCTGTCCGGACCGCAGCCAGGCCCGCCCCGGTCACGCCTGACGCGGCGATGACCGGCGAACCGGCGAGACCCGTCGACGCGAGGAGGTCCTCGACCGCCGCCACCACCTCGGCCGCCCGATCTGCCTCGACCGCGTCGGCCTTCGTCACGACGGCCAGCCCGCGGTCGATCCTAAGCGCGTCGAGCAGGCCGAGGTGCTCGATCGTCTGGGCCCGCGGCCCGTCGTCAGCGGCCACGACCAGCAACGCGGCATCGATCTCGCCCGCCCCGACGAGCATGTTCCCGACCAGCCTGTCGTGCCCTGGGACATCGACGAAGTCGACGACGGGGCCGTCATCGAGCGTCAGGTGGGCATAGCCGATGTCGATGGTCATCCCCCGCCGCTGCTCCTCCGGCAGGCGGTCGGCATCGATCCCGGTCAGCGCCCGCAGCAGCGTCGTCTTCCCGTGATCGATATGGCCGGCCGTGCCGATGACGAGGGTCACGTCCGTGGGCGCCCAGCGCGCTCGATCGCGTCGCCAAGTGCCTCGTCGAGCTCCGGGTCCACGGTCCGCAGATCGAGCACGACCCGGTCGTCGACCACCCTACCGACGACGATCGGCGTCCCGAGCCGCAGCGCCGCGAGCGTGCGGTCCGCCGCGCCATCGCTGAGCGCCAGCCCCCACGACGGCAGCGTCTCGCCCGGCAGCGACCCGCCCCCGACGGTCGACCGCAGTTCCACGACCTCGGTCGCAGCGCCAAGCCGGAACGCGAGCCTGTCCGCTCGCGCGCGCAGGTCGTCGAGCGGGGTCGCGATCATGACCCAGACGGGGACCTGATCGAGGGCCAGCCCGGCGCGATACAGCCCGAGCGTGTTGGCGACCGCGATCATGGTCACCTTGTCTGGGCGCATGGCGCGGGCGAGCGGATCCTTGCGCATCCGGGCGATGAGATCGGCACGACCGACGACGAGCCCGGCCTGCGGGCCACCGACGAGCTTGTCGCCACTGAACGTCACGACATCGGCGCCGAGCGCGAGGCGTTCCGCGGGCATGGGTTCGTGGGGCAGGCCGTATCGTTCGGTCGGGAGCAGGGCACCCGAACCCAGGTCATCGATGACGATCGCATCGTGGCGGTGGGCGAGGGCGGCCACCTCGGCCGCATCGGGCGTCTCGGTGAAGCCGGACATCGTGAAGTTGGACGGGTGGACACGCAGCACGACCCGGGCTCGGCCCTCCGCCAACGGCCCTTCGAAGTCGATGGCGCGCGTGCGATTGGTCGTGCCGACCTCGATGAGCCTGGCGCCCGCGCGACGGATGATCTCGGGGATCCGAACGCCGCCGCCGATCTCGACGAGTTCGCCGCGTGACACGACGATGCCGCGGCCACGGCCCGCCAGCCCGACCGCGAGCGCGACCGCGGCCGCGTTGTTGTTCGTGACCAGGGCGTCCTCCGCGCCGGTCAGGGCGATGAGGTGATCCTCGGCGAGACGGAACCGGCGACCCCGACGCCCGGTCTCACGGTCGATCTCGAGGAGGAGGTAGTCGGTGGCGTCGTCGATCGCCTCCGCCGCGTGTTCCGGCCACGGAGCCCGGCCGAGATTGGTGTGGACGATGACCCCGGTCGCGTTGATGACCCACCGCGGGTCGTGGCCCACCCACGCATCCAGCCGGTCGATGAGCCGGTCGACGAGGGTGTCGGGTGGCGACTGGGCTGCACCGGCCGCGATGGCCGTCCGCTCCTCATCGATGATCTCGCGGGCGGCGGCGGTGAGGGCCGCCGGGTCACGGGCCACCTCGAGTCGCGCCCGGGCCGCGATGAGCAGCGAGTCGACGCTGGGCGGACTGGGTCGCGTGGTCGACACTCGGGCGATACCTCATCGGTCGTCGGTAGTCGATGGCGGGAGCGCGTGGGAGTCGAACCCACCACGCCACGCCGAGCGCGGCGTCACCGGTTTTGAAGACCGGGAGACCCACCGGGACCCCTCCGCTCCCACGCTCGATGGTAGCGCGGGTGGTCTGGCCTATCATCGGCCGGTGACCTCGCTCGACATGCGCCCCCCGGCCCCATCCCGGCTCACCTCGCTGACCGATTGCGGCGGCTGCGCCGCCAAGCTCGGGGCCGACCTGCTGGCGGATGCGCTCGGTGGGCTCGCGGGCGAGGCGGCTCCGGACGCGCTGATCGCGGGTCTCCACCCGCCCGACGACGCCGCCGCGTATCGGGTCAGCGACGATCTGGCCATCATCGGCACGCTCGATTTCTTTCCCCCGCTGGTCGACGATCCGCGGACGTTCGGCGAGATCGCGGCCGCGAACGCGCTGAGCGACGTGTTCGCGATGGGTGGCCGCGTCCTGTTCGCCCTGTCGATCGCGGCGTTCCCCGAGGAGCTGCCGCGGGACGTGCTCGCGGCCGTCTTCGAGGGCGCCTCGGCCAAGGTCCGCGAGGCCGGCGGCACGCTCGCGGGCGGTCACACGATCCGCGATCCCGAACCGAAGTACGGCCTCGCGGTCGTCGGTGCCGCCCATCCCGATCGCCTCCTGCGCAAGGGTGGGGCAGAGCCCGGTGACATCCTCATCCTGACCAAGCGCCTGGGGACAGGGATCCTCGTGAGCGGAGATCGGCGGGGTCGGACGACGGCGGCCGATCTGGCCGGTGCGATCGACTCGATGCGGGCGTTGAACCGGGAGGCCGCGGCGGCGTTCGTGGCTGGCGGCGTCCGGGCCGCGACCGACGTGACGGGGTTCGGGCTGCTCGGGCATGGCCTCGAGATGGCTCGTGCGTCGGGCACCCGGTTCGTGTTCGTGGCCGACGCCCTGCCCGCGCTGCCGGGTGCGCTGGAGCTGGCGCGTGACGGCGTCGAGACCGGCGGCGCGGCGCACAACCGCCGCTTCGTGGCCGGATCGCTGACCGTGGCGCCCGGGATCGATCCGGCGTTGGTGGCCGTCGCCCACGATCCCCAGACGAGTGGCGGCCTGCTTGGCGCCGTCCCGAGCGACCGATCGAGCGACGTGCTGGCGGATCTGGCGCGTGCCGGTGTCGAGGCATGGGTCGTCGGCCGGGTCGAGGCGGGGGTGGGGGCTGGTGTCGCGGCCGGTGTCGCGGCCGGGGCCGAGGTCCGGGCCGCGGCCGGGGCCGTCGCACTGAGCGCGGGCTAGGCCGCCCGACGCATGGAGATCGCGCCCGGCATCCGCCGCATCGGCTCACCCAAGGTCAACGTGTACCTCATCGACGACCCGTCCGGTGTCACCGTGGTCGACGCCGGACTGCCCGGCTACTGGGACGACCTCGTCATCGAGCTCGGCGCGATGGGTCGATCGCTCGACGACGTGCGAGCCGTGATCCTGACC
>DAIUES010000006.1:0-18645 GCA_036844985.1 Candidatus Limnocylindrales bacterium | reverse complement strand
CGAGCTCGGCGCGATGGGTCGATCGCTCGACGACGTGCGAGCCGTGATCCTGACCCATGCCCACGACGACCACATCGGCATGGCCGAGCGGGCACGCACCGAGCGCGGCGTGCCGATCCGCGTCCATGCCGACGATGCCGGCCGGGCTCGCGGGGAGCCTGTTCCGAAGAACGAGGGCGGCGGCTCGATGCGTCCGTGGCCGATCATCACCTTCCTCGCCTTCGGGATCGGACGCGGGTACATCGGGACGAAACACATCGGCGCGGTCGAGACGTTCGACGACGGCGCCACGCTCGACGTCCCCGGCACGCCCCGGGTCATCCATGTCCCGGGTCACACCGCCGGAAGCGTCGCCTTCCACCTGCCCGATCGAAGCACGCTGCTCGTGGGCGACGCGTTCATCACGCTCAACGTGGTCAACGGCTCGACCGGTCCGCAGCTGTTCCCGAACTTCACGCTCGACAACGCCCAGGCGTTGGCCTCGCTCGGTCGGTTCGACGGCATCGAGGCCGAGCACGTGCTACCCGGCCACGGCGAGGCATGGACCGGCGGTGTCGCCGAGGCAGTCCGACTCGCTTCCCGACGAGAGCAGCGATGAACGGCAACGCGATGCGATCCGAGTCCCCGAGATCGGGCCGAACGGCACGTTCGAATGGGTCCCCGGCGATCGTATCGTGGAGATCGACACGGCCGCCTGTTCGTGGGCGACCGCACACCACGCTCCGTTGGAGTCAGACATGGGTCCTGTCATCGCAACGGCCACCGACCCTTCCGCCCGCATCGATCGCGCGCGGGGTGACAGCCTGTTCCGCTGGAACCTCGTCCTCACCGTGCTCCACGCGGTCCAGGCAGTCGCCATCCTCCTGCTGAGTTTCGCGAAGGATCCCGTCGTCAGTTCGCCGGTCGTGAGCAGTTACCTGCGGTTCGATCCCGCGACGCGCTCCCTCGTCGACGCGCAGCGGTCGCTGTTCGACTTGCCGATCGGGCCGGCGGTGGCGCTGTTCTTCCTGATGAGCGCGACCGCCCACTTCTTGGTCGCCGTCCCATTCCGTGGCTGGTATGAGCGGCACCTCGCGCGCGGACAGAACCCGGCTCGCTGGATCGAGTACGCATTCTCGTCGAGCGTCATGATCGTCGTCATCGCCAGCCTCACCGGGGTCCGCGAGGTCGGCACACTCACGGCGATCTTCGGTGTGAATGCCGCGATGATCCTGTTCGGCTGGAGCATGGAGGTCGCGAACGAAGGTCGGGAGCGGGTCCAGTGGCTCCACTATGCCTTCGGCTGTATCGCCGGCGCCGTGCCCTGGATCGTCATCGGCATCGCGCTCCTGACCGGCATCACCGAGCCCGGCGCGGCACCGGTCCCCGGCTTCGTCATCGCCATCTACATCTCGCTCTTCATCGCCTTCAACGTGTTCGCGATCAATATGGTCCTGCAGTACGGGCGGATCGGGCCTTGGCGCGACTATCTCTATGGCGAGCGGGCATACATGCTGTTCAGCCTCATCGCCAAGTCGTTGCTCGCCTGGCAGGTATTCGCTGGGACGTTGCGACCCTGACCTGCCGACCGACCGGAGACCGTCCTCAACCCCGCGAGGGAACCGAGCCCGCCGCGCCGGCAGCGCTACACTCGTTGCCTGTCGTACCCCGCAGGAGGCTACCGAGTGGCGAAACCCTACGTACGGCTGACCCAGCCCCTCGTCCGCGACACGAAGGACGGCGAGCTGCGTCCCGCGACCTGGGACGAGGCGCTCGATCGCGTGGTCACCGGGTTCCAGGCCGCGAAGGCGGCGCACGGCCCGACGACCTTCGGCACCTTCAGCTGCAGCAAGGCGACCAACGAGGTCAACTACGCGGCACAGAAGTTCAGCCGGGCGATCCTGGGCAGCAACAACATCGACAGCTGCAACCGGACCTGACACGCCCCGAGCGTCGCCGGTCTGGCGACCGTGTTCGGTGCCGGTGGCGGCACAAGTTCATACGCTGAGGTCGAGGACACCGATCTGATCGTCCTGTGGGGCAGCAACGCCCGCGAGACGCATCCGATCTTCTTCCACCACCTCCTCAAGGCCGTCCACAAGGGTGCCCGGCTCTACGCGGTCGATCCGCGCCGAACGTCGTCGGCCGAGTGGGCCGACGCCTGGCTCGGTCTCGACGTGGGCAGTGACGTCGCGCTCGCCAACGCCGTCGGGCGCGAGATCATCGCGGCCGGGCTCGAGAATCGCGCCTTCATCGAACGGGCGACGGTCGACTTCGATGCCTACAAGGCCAAGGTCGAGCCGTACACGCTCGACTACGCCGAGCGGGAGACCGGCGTCCCGGCGGCCGCCATCCGCGAGCTGGCCCATGCTCTGGCGACCGCGCCGCGGGCGATGATCTGCTGGACGCTCGGCATCACCGAACACCACAACGGGGTCGACAACGTCCTCGCCCTGATCTCGCTCGTCCTGCTGACCGGACACGTCGGCCGCTACGGCAGCGGCGTGAACCCGTTGCGTGGCCAGAACAACGTCCAGGGTGGGGGCGACATGGGCGCCCTGCCCGATCGGCTCGTCGGCTTCCAGCACGTCGAGAACGACGAGCTGCGGGCCAAGTTCGACGATGCCTGGGGCGTGCGGGTCCCGCCCCAGCGCGGCTGGCACCTGTCGGGCATGTTCGACGCGATGGAGCGCGGCGACCTGACCGCGGTCTACTGCATCGGCGAGAACCCGGTCCAGTCGGAGGCCGACCAGCGCCGGACCATCGACCTCCTCAAGGGCCTCGAGCTGCTCGTGGTCCAGGACCTGTTCCTCACCAGGACCGCCCAGCTTGCCGACGTCGTGCTGCCTGCCGCGGCGTCGTGGGCCGAGAGCGAGGGGACCGTCACCAACTCCGAGCGGCGAGTCCAGCGAGTGCGCAAGGCGGTCGAGCCGCCGGCCGGCGCCCGCGACGACCTGGCCATCATCTTCGAGCTCGCCAACCGGATGGGTGGCGACTGGGGCGAGTCGAACGCCGAAGCGGTGTGGGACGAGATCCGACGCCTGTCGCCCGTCCACGCCGGCATGAGCTATCGACGCCTCGAGGAGCTCGGTGGGCTGCAGTGGCCGTGCTATGACGAGGACCACCCGGGCGAGCTGTTCCTGCACTCGCGTCTGTGGGAGGATCCCGTGCCCGGCAACCGGGTGCCGTTCGTGCCGGTCGACCACGACCCACCGATCGACAAGCTCACCGCCGACTATCCCGTCCGGCTCACGACTGGACGCCGCCTCGACTCGTACAACACCGGCGTCCAGTCGGGCGGCTACACCTCGCCGTTGCGGCGCGGGGAGACGCTCGACATCTCGCCCGAGGATGCCGAGGCATACGGCCTCATCGACGGCGAGCGGGTGCGGGTCACCTCGCGTCGGGGCCAGGTCGAGGTCCCGATCCGGATCCACGAGAGCATGCGTCCCGGCCTGACGTTCATGACCCTCCACTTCCAGGACGATGTCGCCACGAACCTGCTGACGATCGACGCGACCGATCCCAAGTCCGGTACTGCCGAGTTCAAGGCGACCGCGATCCGGATCGAAAAGCTCGAGGCGGCCGTCCCTGCCTGATCCGACGCGCGCAGACCCGGCCGATCGCCCGCACCCGACGGAACCGCCCGACGACACCCCGGAGACGTTCACGACGGACCCGGGGTGGCGGGCGATCCTCGAGGGCACGTCCCCGGGGTTCGGGTCTGGTCGCCGGTACCTGCGAGTGATCCCAGGGTCGCCGCGGTGCAAGCTGTGCGCCGCGCCATTCCAGGGCCCGGCCGCACCGTTCCTGCGACTGATCGATCGGGGGCCGTGGGACAAGAACCCGACGGTCTGCGGTTTCTGTTTCAAGCAGCTCGAACGGAATCGCGGTGGTGCGGAGATCAGCCTGTCGCTCCTCTTCGCCGACATCCGTGGGTCGACCGGACTCGCCGAATCCCTGGGTCCGGGAGCCTTCCAGAAGCTCATGAATCGCTTCTACCAGGAGACGACCCGGGTGCTGGTCGCCCACGATGCGGTGGTCGACAAGTTCGTTGGCGACGAGGTCGTGGCCCTGTTCATCCCTGCCCTGGCCGGGGCCGACCATGCCGATCGGGCGGTGGCCGCCGCCCGCGATCTGTTGACCGCTACCGGACACGGCCAGCCCGGCGGACCGTGGGCCCCATTGGGGGTCGGCGTCCACACCGGTCGAGCCTACGTCGGCTCGATCGGCGACACCGTGACCGACTTCACGGCCCTCGGCGATTCGGTCAACGTGACGGCCCGCCTGGCATCGGCGGCCACTGGCGGCGAGATCCTCGTGAGCCTCGCGTCGGCCGACCTGGCCGGTCTCGATGGATCGCTCGAGACGCGGCACCTGACCCTGCGCGGCCGCACCGAACCACTCGACGTCCGCGTCCTCCACGTCTAGGTCGGCGACCCGAGCGCCACGTCTCCCGACGTGGCCCGAGCGACGTGGCTACACTCGGACACGATGGACCTGCACGTCATCGGGCCACTCGCCTCCCCCGCCGAGCGCGCCGCGGTCGATGCCGTGCTCGGACCGCCCGAGTCCGGCTGGGTCGGTGGCGTCCGTCGAGCGGCGGTCGACGGCCATGCCGCCCGCGGCGGGCACGCCATCCGCGCCCGGCGCACCGAACTGTTGCCCGCCCTCCACGCCGTCCAGGAACGGATCGGCTGGATCAGCCAGCCGGCCCTCAACTACATCTCGCGCCGCCTCGCCGTGCCGCCGGCCGAGGCGTACGGCGTCGCCACCTTCTACGCCCTGTATGCCACCCGACCGCGTCCCCCGGTCGTCGCCCACGTGTGCGATGACATCGCGTGCCGGCTCGCGGGGGCAGAGCGGATCTGCGAGGACCTCGAACGGGCGATCGGACCGGACGGCGAGTCCGACGGCGACGGTCGGGTGGGCTGGCTTCGTTCGCCGTGCCTCGGCCTGTGCGACCTGGCGCCGGCGGCGCTGATCACCCGGGCAGGTGACGCCCCGGCGACGACCAGCGCGGCACCGATCGACGCCGCCGGCGTCATGGCCCGGCTCGACGGGGCCGTGGCGGAGCGGCGCGCCCCGGCGCTCCGCCAGGCCGGGAGCGCCGGACTCCGGCTGCTCCGCCGCGTCGGGGTCGTCGACCCGGGCTCGCTCGACGACTACCGCGCCCACGGCGGATACGCCGCGCTGCAGCGGGCGATCGAACTCGGTCCGGCCGGGGTCATCGAGGAGGTGACGACTTCGAGGCTGATGGGCCGTGGCGGCGCGGCCTTCCCGACGGGCCGCAAATGGGCGGCGGTCGCTGGCCAGTCCGCCCAGCCGCACTACCTCGTGTGCAATGCGGACGAGTCGGAGCCCGGCACGTTCAAGGATCGGGTGCTGCTCGAGGGCGACCCGTTCGCCACCGTCGAGGCGATGACGATCGTGGGCTTCGCCACCGGGGCCACGCTCGGCTATCTGTACCTGCGCGGCGAGTATCCCGAGGCGGAGCGGCGGGTCCGCACGGCCATCGACAGCGCCCGCGCCGCCGGGCTCCTCGGACCGGACGTCCTGGGTTCCGGCTTTCCCTTCGACATCGAGCTGCGCCGTGGCGCCGGGGCGTACATCTGCGGCGAAGAGACGGCCCTGTTCGAATCGATCGAGGGCAAGCGCGGCGAACCCCGCAACAAGCCGCCGTTCCCGGTCGAGGTCGGCCTGTTCGGCCAGCCGACCGTCGTCAACAACGTCGAGACGCTGGCCAACATCCCGCTCATCCTCGAGATGGGTGGCGAGGCATACGCACAGATCGGCACGGAGGGCTCGACCGGTCCGCGGTTGTTCTGCCTGTCGGGCAACGTCGAGCGCCCGGGCGTCTACGAGGTCGACTTCGGAGCGACACTCGGCGATCTCATGACCCTCGCCGGGGGCGTGCCCGGGGGCCGTGCCATCCGGGCCATCCTGCTGGGCGGCGCGGCAGGCGTGTTCGTCGGGCCGGATGCGATGGACATGCCGCTCACCTTCGAGGCGACCCGGGCCGCCGGTGCCACCCTCGGCTCGGGCGTGATCATGGTCTTCGACGAAACCGTCGATCTGGTCGACACGCTCCGCCGGATCGCCCGGTTCTTCCGCGACGAGTCATGCGGCCAGTGCGTGCCCTGTCGGGTCGGCAGCGTTCGCCAGGAGGAGCTGTTGGCGCGCCTGGCAGCGGGCTCGCAGGTCCGTTCGCGCGAGGAGGAGCTGGCGCTGCTGCGGGAGGTCGGACAGGCGATGCGCGACGCGTCCATCTGCGGGCTCGGCCAGACCGCCTCGTCCGCGATCGAATCGGCGCTGCGCGTGCCGGGCCTGGTGGCGCTGTGACCGACGACACGACCGGGCTGTCGATGACCCGCGACCCGGCGCCCGATCCGCACACCCCGCACGCCGGTCAGCCGCCGGCCGCCCAGCCGCTGACGGAGATCGTCCTCCAGCCGCCGGCCCGGTCGTCCCGACCACCGACGGCTCCGCCGCGCGAGGCCCCGCCCCGGATCGAGCTGACCATCGACGGCACGCCAGTGTCGGTACCGGCCGGCTCGACGATCCTGACCGCGCTGCGCCAGCAGGGCATCGATACGCCCACCCTGTGCTACGCCGACAACCTGGCCCCGGTCAACGTCTGTCGGGTGTGCGTCGTCGAGGTGACCGGTTCGCGCGTGCTCGTTCCCTCCTGCTCGCGCGTGGCGGAGCCCGGCATGGAGGTGCAGACCGACTCCGATCGAGTCCGCACGTCACGCAAGGTCGTCCTCGAGTTCCTCGGCTCGTCAGTCGACGTGTCGCTTACCGGGCCGGTCGTGCCAGACGGGTCGATCCATGACTACATCAGCCAGTACGGCGCGGATCCCTCGCGGTTCGGGCCGCCCGCGGCGCCGTCCGCGGCCGGCGAGCGAGATCGGCACGAGGCCGGACACCACCATGCCCCGGCCGGCGACGGCGCGGCGGCGACGGTCGCCCAGCCGACCAAGATCGACAACGACCTGTACGTCCGCGACTACGCCAAGTGCATCCTCTGCTACAAGTGCGTCGAGGCCTGCGGCGAGGACGCCCAGAACACGTTCGCGATCGCGGTCGCGGGTCGTGGGTTCGACGCCCGCATCTCGACCGAGCAGGCCGTGCCGTTGCCCGAGTCTGCGTGCGTCTACTGCGGGAACTGCATCGGGGTCTGCCCGACCGGTGCCCTGATGGCCAAGCCCGAGTACGACATGCGAGCCGCTGGCACGTGGGACCCGGCGGCCCAGACCGTGACCGAGACGATCTGTCCGTACTGCGGCGTCGGCTGCCCGGTCGAGCTGCATGTCCAGGACGACCGCGTCCTCAAGGTCACGTCGCCGCTCGACTCGTCGGTGACCGAGGGGCACCTGTGCGTCAAGGGCCGATTCGGGTTCGACTTCGTGAACGAACGACCGACGACCACGACGACCGACGCGTGACCAGCGACCCCGGACGGCGTCCGTTCGAGCGCCTTCTGGCGGGATGACCGGGGACGCCGCCTCGTCCGACCGGGTCCCGCTGACCGCCGCGGACCGTACCCTGCTCGAGGAGGCGCGGACCGCGACCCTTGCGACGGTCGGGCCGGACGGGCAGCCTCGGCTCGTGCCCATCTGCTTCGTGGTCGATGGCGACGACGCGATCTGGTCGCCGCTCGACGAGAAGCCCAAGGCGGTCGACGACGTCCACTCCCTGGCGCGCGTGCGGGATGTGCTCGCGCGAGACGCGGTCGTGCTGCTGGTCCAGCGCTGGTCGGAGGATTGGTCGGAGCTGGCGTGGCTGCGGCTGGTCGGGACAGCCTCGCTCGCCGACACGCCACCTGCCGCCGTCATCGCCGCACTCCGGGCTCGCTATCCGCAGTACGCCAGCCACGATCTGGAGCACCGGCCGGCGCTGCGGATCATCGTGGATCGCGCGCAGGGCTGGAGCGCCACGCCCGCCTGATCAGCCCCAGCCGGTGAGGTCGCGCAGATCGATCCGCCGGTCATGGGCATAGACGTTGAACCCGTCACCGCGCAGGAAGCCGACGAGCGTGACACCGAGGCGCTCGGCCGTCTCGACCGCCAGATCCGACGGCGCCGACACGGCACACACGATCGGGGCGCCGGCGACGGCCGCCTTCTGGACGATCTCGAAGCTGACCCGACCGCTGACCATGACGATCCGGTCGTGGAGGGGCAGCGCTCCGGCCAGCACCTGCGCGCCGATGACCTTGTCGAGCGCGTTGTGGCGCCCGACGTCCTCGCGCAGGACCACCAGCTCCCCGACCGGCGTCACGAGGGCCGCGGCGTGGAGGCCGCCGGTCTGATCGAATGCGCGCTGCGCGGCGCGCAGCATGTCCGGCAGGGCGAGGATCACCGACCGTGATACGACCGGCCCGTCAGGCAGCGGCGCGCTGCGGACCGCCACCTCGTCGATCGAGGCCTTGCCGCAGATGCCGCACGACGCGGTCGCGATGAAGTGCCGCTCGGCGACCAGGCCGGGATCGAACGGTCGAGACAGGCGCACGACGATCGTGTCATCGGGCTGACTGAGCGACGACACGTCGCCGCTCTCGGTCCCGATGACCTCCGGGCCGTCGATCAGGCCCTCGCTGCGCAGGAAGCCAACGGCCAGCTCGGCCTCGTGGCCTGGTGTGCGCATCGTCACGGCCACGGCGACTGGTTCCTGACCGGGTCCGGCCGCCCGGATCTCGAGTGGTGCTTCGCCGACGATGCGGTCCGGACGGACCTCGAGCGAGGCGCCCCGCACGGCTACGACCGAGCGGGTCGTGATGTGGCGGGTCGGCGGCGTGGACGGTTCAGCCATCGCGGCGAGTGTACTGGTGACCCCCGTGACCGTCGGGGCGTCGTCCGACGGTGGCATGACGGCGATACTCCGACGGCCGGCCCCGGATCCGGCTGCCACGAGGGGAATCGTGAACGATTGGGTCTGTGACAACTGCAAGTCGATCAATCGTGACTCGGCAGCGTCGTGCTACAGCTGCGGCGGGGTGCGGGAGGTCGTCGACGTCCGCGAGAAGCGGGACATCACCAACGCCGGCACGGGCCTCGATCCGGTTCCGACCGGCGACCGACTCGGCGCGTCGCCGGCGATGGGCGCCGGCGTCGGATCGTTGGCGCTGTCGGGCGTGGCGCCAGGCGGCCTGATCGGCGACACCTCGAGCGCCATCGGTGCGTTCACCCGCCCCGCATCGGCCGGACCGGCCAGTGGTGCCGACATCCTCGGCGGGTTGCTCGCCGGTGCCGTGGCCGCGATCGCCGCGTCGGCCGTGTGGTACGGCGTCGTGGTCGCGACCGAGTATCAGGTCGGGATCGTGGCCATCGCGGTCGGATTCCTCGTCGGTCAGGGCGTGGTCCTCGGGGCACGGCGCCACGGTCACGTCGCCCTCGTGGCGATCTCCGTCGTGCTGACCCTGCTGGCGCTGGCCGTCAGCGAATACCTGATCGTGGTCCACATCGTGAACCAGGAGCTCGCCGCCGAGGGCGCGTCGGTCGACGTCCTCCAGCCTCTTGGCCTGGTCGTCGAAGTCATCACCGAATCGCTCAAGGCCGACCCGCTCACGCTCGTGTTCTGGGCGATCGCCCTGTTCCAGGCGTTCATCATCCCCGCCCGCATGATCGGCAACCTCGGTCGCCGGGATCCGGCGGCCTGACCGGCCGGCCCGCTCGCGCTACCGGTCGAGGAAGACCGCCCCGCCCATCGGCCGCAGGCAGTGGGTCGAGCTCATCGCCTGGTGGTACCCGCCGGCGTTGAGCAGCGCGACGAAGTCGCCTTCGTCGACCGGCGGCATCGGGTACGCCTCCGCGAACACGTCGCTGGCCTCGTTGATGTGGCCGGCGACGGTCGCCGTCCAGGTCCGCTCGGCCGCGGCGTCGCGACACAGCACGAGCTCCTGCGCGAAGCCATAGATGAAGTACGCGCAGTTGACGTTCCAGCCGATGTCCAGGCCGACGAACGTGACGCCACGCCGTTGCTCGACCGTCACGACCTCGCCGAGCAGGATCCCGGCGTCCTTGGACAGGTAGTCGCCGGGTTCGGCCGCGACGCGCACGCCGAGCGGTCCGAGGTGACGGCTGACAGCAGCTGCGTAGGCGTCGAGGTCGATCGGCCGTTCGTCGGCCCGGGCGGGCACGCCGAGCCCGCCGCCGACATTGACCTCCTCGATCGGATGACCGGCCGCCCGCAGCCGCTCGACCGCCTCGACCGCCGCTGGAAGCGCCGCCTCGAACGCGGGCAGCCCGTCGCCGAGCCAGCCGGACCCGGCGTGGAAGTGGACCGTGTCGACCACAAGCGCGTGGCGGCCCACGGACGCGATGGCGTCATCGAGGCGCTCGAGCCCGATGCCGAACTTGGTCGGCCGCGCGCCGCTGTACTCGAGCTGGGCGTTGTAGCCCGCCCCGGTGGCCGGATCGATGCGGATCCCGACGCGCGTCCCCGGCGCTCGCCGGCCGTATCGCTCGAGCTGGCTGATGGCGTCGAGATTGAGGTGGATGCCGTGGGCCAGGAGGACGTCGAGGTCGCGTTCCGACACGTTCGTGCCGGTGAAGCTGATCTCATCCGAGCGCCAGCCGCAGGCCAGCGCCCGCTCCACCTCGCCGGGCGAGCAGGCGTCGATGCCGACACTGGGCCGGCTGCCCGGCTCTCCGAGGTCGCGCAACACGGACAGGACCTCGGGCAGCGGGTTGGCCTTGAGCGCGAACCGCAGCCGGAACGGCAGGCCGGTCCCGGTGAACGCAGACTGCATCGCCCGGGCGTTCTCGGCGAACCGCCGGCGGTCATAGGCGAACAGCGGCGTGCCGTGCGCCCGCGCGAGCGACTCGGCATCGACCCCCGCGATCGTCAGGCGGCCATCCTCGACGTCGAGCCCGGGACGCACCCACCAGGGCGCACCGACGACGGTGGTCACGCCCCGGTCCGCGTCACGCGAGGACGCGCGGGCGGGAGCGGCCGGCGCCACTCCCCGGGGTCCAGCGGTCCGGTCCCTCCTCGACGTCGACACCGATCGCTTCGACAAGCCGCAGGCTGACCGCCGCGACCTCGGCGATGGCAGACTCGAACGCCTCACGGTTGCGGGCACTGGGCTCGCGATACCCGCTGAGCTTGCGGACGTACTGGCGGGCGGCTGCCTCCAGTTCGCCGGTCGTCGCCGTTTCCCCGGGACGACGGAGGGTCTTGATGCTCCGGCACATGCGAGTACGGTAGGGCCGATGACCACTCCCCGCCAAGTCGATCCTCCGGCGGACGGGCGTCAGGCGACCGAGGTGATCGCCACGCTCGGACTGGAGCCGCATCCGGAGGGTGGCTGGTATGCCGAAACGTGGCGCGCCCCAGCGGTTGGCGATGCCCGTCCGTCGAGCAGCGCCATCCTGTATCTGCTGGCGGCGGGCGAGCGGTCGCACTGGCATCGCGTCGACGCCGACGAGATCTGGCAGCACGTGGCAGGCGCCCCGCTCGAGTTGCGGACCTCGGCGGACGGCAGGGAGCTCCTCGTCCACCGGCTCGGCTGGTCATTCGGTGGCGAACTGGTCGTTCCCCAGGTCGTGGTCCCGGCCGGGACCTGGCAAGCCGCACGGTCGCTCGGAACCTGGACGTTGGTCGGCTGCATCGTCGCGCCGGCGTTCTCGTTCGATGGGTTCGAGCTTGCGCCGCTCGGCTGGGAGCCGTCTGCCTGAGGACTGCCCGAAGCACCGGTGACGGGGGGCAACGTCAAGGCTGCAGGCCACGGAGTTTGCAAGACACGTTTCGGCGACGAGCGCGTATCCTGCGATCTCCTACGTGCTGCTCCATGTCGACCGGTATCGGTCGACCGGAGGGCCTGCAATCATCACTGGGGGATCCCGTTCCATGGCGTACCTGCCACGCTCCGCTCGTCGGACCATGCTCACGCTCGTGTCCGTCGCCGTCGCCGCGCTGTTCACCGCGGGCACGGTCCTCGCGTCGACGCCGGTCACCGTCGGCTACCGCGACCACGGCTACGGCGGTGCCAGTCGACCCAGCAGCGACAAGCCGCAGTCGAAGCTGTGGTATGCCGGTGGCTCGTGGTGGGCGGGGATGTTCTACAACACCACCGTGACGCCGAAGTACTCCGAGTTCCGCATCTGGAAGCTGAACGAGGCGACCCACACGTGGGCGGTCCAGGGCGCCGGCACGGACACCTCGACAAGGATGGACGTTCGCGACAAGTCACACGCTGACTACCTGTTCGACAGCAACAAGCTGTACGTCGTGTCGGCCCATCCAGGAAATGCCGACCCGACCGTCACCGACGACCGGCTCAAGTTCTATCGCTTCTCGTTCGCGGCCGGGGTCTATACGAGGCTCAGCGCTGCCGCCATCCCCGGCACGACCGCCGGAACGTTGAGCGCGACGATCGCGAAGGCGTCGAATGGTGACCTGTGGACCACCTGGAACAGCCTCGGCCAGATCCGCTACTCGATGTCGACCGACGACGGGGCGTCCTGGAGCGCGGCAGCAGATCTGCCCGCCCAGTCTTCACCGATCAAGGGCGACGGGACCACCACGACGAGCGACACCGTCGCGGTGGTGGCGTTCGGCGCGAACATCGGCGTCCTGTGGAGTGACCACAGTGGTTCGGCACCCCCGGACAACGCCGATAACGCCTTCTATTTCGGCTCCATCGCGGCCGGTGACGATCCGACGGTCCCCGGCAATTGGACCACGACCAAGTTGCCGACCCTCGTGAGCCCAGCCGACGGTGAGCAGGCCGACAACCACATCAACGTCAAGGTCGGCAGCGACGGCACGATCTACGCGGTCGGCAAGACCGGCAAGGACACCGCCAACTGCGCGACGAACACGACCAAGCCCCTGATCGAGTTCTTCAAGCGCACGACCGCGGGCACGTGGTCGGTCCACCTCGTCTCCACGGTCGGCGACTGCCAGACGCGTGCCCAGATCGCGCTCGACGAGCAGCTCGGCGTGGCGTACGTGCTGCTGACCTCGCCCAATGGCGGCGGCACGATCTATCGGAAGTCCGCATCCTTGGCCGACCTGGAGTTCCGCGGGGCCGCTGACGAAGGCGTGCAGCTCGGCACCCCGTTCATCAAGAGTGCGACGGAGACGCTCATCGACGACGTGTCCACGACCAAGCAGCCAGTCACGGCCGCCACCGGGCTGGTTGCGATCGCCAACAACCTCAACCCGAGCGCCGCCCGGTTCTACCTCCACAACCAGATGGCCCTTGTCGCCAGCGATAGCACCGCACCGTCGGGCACGGCGTCCATCAACGCCGACGCGGCGTTCACCAAGGTCCAGGCGGTGTCGGTGGCGGTCCCCGCAACGGACACGGGGGGCAGCGGCGTGACGATGGTCCGCCTCGCGAATGTGGGCACCGTCAACGGTGGCGTGCTCGTCGACGCGAGCGCACGCTCGTTCTCGTACGCGACACCCGTCGCCTGGACCCTGGCTGCCGGCGAGGGCAACAAGACGGTCTGGATCCAGTGGCGCGACGCGGCCGGTAACTGGTCGACGCCGATCACCGAGACCATCGATGTCGACGCGACCGCCCCGACCGGCGGCGACGTCGTGATCAACGGCGATGACGCGACCACCGAGACGACCGCGGTCACCCTTGACCTGACCGCGGCGACGGACGGCTCGGGGAGCGGGGTCTCGACGGTCCTCGTGTCCAACAGCGCCGACTTCACGGGCGCCAGCTCGTTCCCCTTCGCGGCTTCGATCGCGTGGACCCTGCCGGGCGGCCTCCCCGCGCTCAAGACAGTCCACGTCAAGTTCGTCGACGCGGCGGGCAATGCGTCAGCCGAAGTCACCGACGACATCACCCTCAGCGACACGACCGCGCCCGGCCCGGGCGGCGTGCCGGTCCACACCATCAGCGGACCGGTGAGCGGCGGCGTGCCCCTCCGCCTGGCCTGGACGGCCAGCACCGCGAGCGACCTCGACCATTACCTCGTCACCCGCTCGATCGATGGTGGCTCGTACGTCCAGGTCGGTCTGCCGGCCACGACGTTCTTCAACATGAACCTCGCTTCGGGACACACGTACCGGTTCCGGGTGTATGCCGTCGATCATGCCGGCAACAGGAGCTCCTACCGGCTGAGCGTGTCGTTCAAGGCGAGCAACTACTCGGAGGCCAACTCGGCCATCCGCTACCGCGGGACCTGGTCGACGGCCAGCTCGACTGCGTACCTCAACGGCAAGGCGAAGTACAGCAAGACCGCTGGCGCCAGCGCGACCTTCACCGTGACGGGCAACCGGATCGGCTGGCTGTCGTATCGGAGCCCGTCCTCGGGCACTGCCCGGGTCTACATCAACGGCACGCTGGTGGGCACGGTGAACCTGTTCTCGTCGACCTACCAGACGAAGGCCCTCGTGTTCTCGAAGTCGTATTCGTCGGTCGCGACCCGGACGGTCAAGATCGTCGTGTCGGGCACGGCCGGCCATCCGCGGGTCACGCTCGACTCGATGTTCGCCTTCCGCTGAACGGCGGCGCGAATCGCGCCGAAACCCACTCCGGAATCAGACGAAGGACCGTCGCGCACGCGGCGGTCCTTCCATGTCCGGGCGATCCCGGTCCGAGCGATGCCCCAACTCCCGGATCAACTGCCCGACGGATACCGCCAGTCGAGCGCCCCGGTGTAGCAATGCGCGAGCTTCCGACACAGGCCACCGGTGAGGTCCCATTGGCGGCCGCTCACATACGGGCCGCGATCCACGACCGGCGCCGTCACCACGCGGCCGTTGGCGGGGTTGCGGAAGGTCACCATCGTGCCGCACGGCAGGCTCCGATGGGCCACGCCGACGAGGGTCTTGGTCAGAGCCAGGCCACAGGCCGTGCGCTTGCCATAGAACCCCGGGCCGTACCACGACACGTTGCCGTCATGGCGCCATCGATCGCGCCGGATCGTCCCGACCGACGGAGCCGGTTGGGCGACCGCCGGCCGAGCCTCGGGCGGCTCGGTCGCGGGGGCTGGCTCGTACATCGTCGAGCGGTGATCGAGGACCGCGTCGGAACGCGCTCCTGGATCGAGCGGCTGTGTCGTCGTCTCCGGCCCACGGACAGCCGCGACCATCTCCACCGTAGCGAAGAGATCCGCGGAGGGGGTTCGTTCCGGGCTGGGGACCCATGAACCCACCGATCCGGGGACGGCGACCGCGGCGACCGCAGCGATGAGCGCTACGCTCGCGACGACGTTGGGGCGTCGCACGTCTGGGCGACCTTACCATCGATGACGCCTGCCGGCAGGATTTCGGCAAGCTTCGTGTCATATCGAATCCATGACAGACTGCGTCCGATGGGGCCGATCGAACTCCCGCTGGACGGTCCGCTGGACCTGCGTTCGACACTGTCGCCGCTCGTGCGCGGCAACGGCGATCGAACCATCCGTGTGACCGCCGAGCGGGCCTGGCTGACGACCCGAACTGCAGACGGACCGGCCACGGTGGGCCTGACGTCGCGACCCGGCGCGGTAGTCGCCGAGGCGTGGGGCCCGGGCGCGGCGTCCGCCCTGGACCGGTGTGGCGGCCTGTTCAGGGCCGCAACCGGATCGCTCGCCGACGCGCCGGACGGCCCGGTCCGCCGCCTAGCCCGGAAGCATCCCGGGATCCGTCTCCTGCGCACGGCATCGGTGCTCGACAACCTGGTCGCAGCCATCGTCGAGCAGAAGGTGACCGGCAGCGAGGCGCACCGCGTGTGGCACGGCCTCGTCCGCCGGTATGGCGAGGACGCGCCCGGGCCCGAACCCGGCCTGCGCGTCTTCCCCTCCGCGACCACGCTGGCACGCCTGCCCTACTGGTCCTACCACGAGCTCGGCCTCGAGCGACGACGAGCCGAGCTCATCCGGGCGATCGCGTCCCGACCGGGCGCATTCGAGGCGATCGTCGACCTGCCGCTCGACGAGGCCCACGCCCGGCTGCGGTCCGTTCCCGGGATCGGGCCATGGACCGCGGCCGAGGTCGCCGTCCGTGCCCTGGGTGACGTCGACGCGGTCAGCGTCGGCGACTTCCACCTGCCCAACCTCGTCGCCTGGACGCTGGCCGGCGAGCCGCGCGCGAACGACGACCGGATGCTCGAGCTGCTGGAGCCCTACCGCGGCCGGCGTGCCCTGGCGATCCGCCTCATCGAGCACGGCGGTCCACCGATCCCGCGCTACGGGCCGCGCCTGTCACCGCGCCGGATCGAGGCGATCTGAAGCGCCACCGGATTCACCGGCGACGTGTCGGGTCGCCACTCGTGCGGTTGCGCTCCACGGCAGCGCGGACCCAGGCGGCCAACCGCTCGGTATCCAACTGACCGGGGCCGGTCAGCTTGAGGTGCCGCATGCGATCGCCGTCACCGCGCAAGCGGTGATCTGGATCGTCGAGCTCGGCGCCCCGCCAGAAACCCACGTTGACCGACGACCGGAAGACCTTGATGTAGGCGAACGGCCCGTTCGCTTCGAACACCGGCTGCGACCACTTGATCGACACCCGAGCCTCGGGCGCCACCGCCAGGATCGTGTCGCGGGCCGCTGCGGCCGCTTCGCCGCGCCAATCGGGGAAGCCGGCGATGTAGGCATCGGCTGCGGTCTCCGTGGCCATCCGGATCACCTCCACCTGTCACGGCCTGAAGCCCTAGGCTACCAGCGGCGCCACCAGCCGCGGTCCTCGGGGAAGGAGCATCGATGCCATCGTTCACGGCCAAGTGACGGTCGCGCCGTCGCCGCGCTCCGGGATGGGTGCCCTGCCGTACGACGGCGGGACCACGTTCCGGGTGTGGGCTCCCCACGCCGACGCCGTCTTCGTGACCGGCTCGTTCGACGACTGGGCGATCGACCGCAACGCCCTCGCCCGCGACGAGCGCGGCACGGCCGACACGTGGTCGGCCGACATCGACAGCGTCGCTCCGGGCGCCGAGTACCGGTTCACCGTCCGGACCGCCCAGGGCGACCTGTCACGGATGGACCCGTACGCCCGCCAGGTGACCAACTCGGTCGGTAACAGCGTGGTGTACGACCCCGCGGCGTTCGACTGGGGCGACCACGCCTTCGAGATGCCGGCCCGCGACGACCTCGTGATCTACGAGCTGCATGTCGGGACGTTCGCCGGCAGCACCGAGCGTGGCGGCGACTTCGACCGGGCGATCCGCCGCCTGCCCTACCTGCGCGATCTCGGCATCAGCGCGGTCCAGGTCATGCCACCGTTCGAGTTCGCGGGCGACGTGTCGTGGGGATACAACCCGGCCCATCTGTTCGCGATCGAGTCGGGCTATGGCGGGCCCGACGCCTTCAAGCGCTTCATCCGGGCGGCCCACGAGCACGGGATCGCGGTCATCCTCGATGTCGTCTACAACCATCTTGGCCCGTCGGACCTCGACCTGTGGCGGTTCGACGGCTGGGCCGACGGCGACGGCGGCGGCATCTACTTCTACAACGACGACCGGGCGCGGACACCGTGGGGCAACACGCGACCTGACTATGGACGGGGCGAGGTCCGCACGTTCCTGCGTGACAGCGCGCTGACCTGGCTCGAGGAGTTCCAGTGCGACGGGCTGCGCTTCGACGCCACGGTCTACATCCGGGCCGTCGACGGCGACGCCGGCGGGGAGCTGCCCGACGGGTGGTCGTTCATGGCCTGGGTCAACGACGAGATCCACGAGCGGATGCCGTGGAAGCTGACGATCGCCGAGGACATCCAGAACGATCCGGCCATCGTCGCCCCAACGACCGACGGCGGAGCCGGGTTCGATGCGCAATGGGACGCCGGGTTCCTTCGCCGCGTCCGTCCAGCGCTCGAAACGGGCGATGACGATGCGCGCGACATCGATGCGGTCGTCGCCGCCATCACCGGCATCGACCGTGGGGCGGCGCTGACCCGGGTCATCTACACCGAGTCGCACGACGACGTGGCCAACGACTTCGTTCGGGTGCCCGAGGCCATCGCGCCCGGCGATGCCGGCTCGTGGTGGTCGAGGAAGCGCGCCAACCTGGGCTCGGGGCTGGTCCTGACGTCGCCCGGGATCCCGATGCTGTTCCAGGGCCAGGAGCTGCTCGAGGACCGCTGGTTCGACGACACGGTCGCGCTCGACTGGTCGAAGGAGCAGCGGTTCGAAGGGATGCTTCGCCTCCATCGCGACCTGATCCACCTGCGTCGCGCGGTCGATGGCGCCACCCGCGGCCTGCGTGGTGAGAACGTCGAGATCCTGCACGCCGACGCCGAAGCGAAGGTTATCGCGTACCACCGCTGGCACGAGGGCGGGCCGGGCGACGACGTGGTCGTCGTGCTCAACCTCGCCGATCGCTTCGCCGACGACCTGCGAATCGGCTTCCCGGCGGCGGGCCGCTGGCGCGTCCGGTTCAATTCCGATTCGAACGCCTACTCGCCGCTGTTCGGCGGCCACGAATCGTTCGATACCGACGCCGACGGCGAGCCGGCCGATGGCAGGCCGCACAGCGCGCTCGTCAGCGTCGGACCGTACTCGATGATCATCCTCTCGCGCGAGTCATAGGACCCGCGCGACAGGCTGCCAGGCCGCAGGTCAGCCGACGGCGGCCGGCCGGATGTTCTGGTTGAGGTGGAACACGTTGGCCGGGTCGTAGCGGCGCTTGACGTCCGCCAGTCGGCGATAGGTCGCCTGCGGGTACGCCTCGCGGATGCGATCTTCGCCCTCGGCCTCGAGGAAGTTCGAGTACACGCCGA
>DAIUES010000005.1:0-29232 GCA_036844985.1 Candidatus Limnocylindrales bacterium | reverse complement strand
CAGGGCGCTAGCCAGATCCTCTGGGCTGTTTCGAGCCCCAAGACCATGACCTTGGTGCCTGGATGCACGGGCGGTGTGCATCTGGCGCGCCAAGGGGCACGTGAGGGCCGCGGTCCTACTGCTAGTGACTAGCATGCCGGCGAAATGAACACCGCACGTGCACGCCCACGCTCTGCATGACGCCGCTCGCACGCCGATGAACCCCGAGGAACGCCGAGGGACGCCTCAACCGCAACGGCATCGACCCGCCGGCGGGGACCCGGCGCCGACCGCGGCCGGGGACCGCTGGGGGGACCGGCGCCGCCCGCCGGCGGGGACCCGGCGCCGCCCGCCGGCGGGGACCCGGCGCCGCCCGCTGGCGGGGACCGCTGGCGGGGACCCGGCGCCGACCGCTGGCCGGTGACCTCGAGACCGACGACGCGGGCCGACGGACCCCGTCGTTGACGCCGCGCTATTCGGTCGAGGCCTTCGCCGCCTTGTTGACCTTGGCTGCCTTGGCCTCGACAGCCGCTGCGATCTCGGCCGCGGCTTCGGCCGCCGAGGCCTGGGCCGAATCGAGCGAATCGAGCGCATCGGCCGCGGTCGACTCGGCCCCCTTTGACTTCGTGCGCATGTCGGCAAGCTGGGCATTCACCGAGGTCTGGATCTCCCGCGTTCGCGACTCGAGCTGATCGCCGAGTTCGCCGAGCTTTCGATCCACCCGGTATTGATCGCGGAACCGCTCACCTGAGCGCGACATGTACCAGGCCGCAGCGCCAGCCGCCAGTGCGACACCGGTGACCACACCAGTCATGAAGCCCATCGGATGCCCTCCCGGTCATCGACCATCGTTCCCGTGGTCCGGGAGTGTACCGCCACGGGGTTCGATCCGACCGACCAGAGCCCGGCGAGGCTCGGGAGCCAGCCCGATCCGGCTCGGCCCGGCCCGGCCCGAGCTCAGCTCGTGCGACGGATCTCAGCCGAGATCGCCGGGACGATCGTGTGGACGTCGCCGACCACCGCGTACGTGGCCCGGCCGAAGATCGGCGCTTCGGGATCCTTGTTGATCACCAGGATGCGTTTGGCCGACTTGCATCCGACGATGTGCTGGATCGCCCCGCTGATCCCGCAGGCGATGTACAGGTCCGGCGCGATGCGTGCCCCGGTCTGGCCGATCTGCTCGGCGTGCGGTCGCCAGCCGAGGCTGGTCGCCACCCGCGACACGCCGATCGCCCCGCCGAGCAGGCCGGCGAGCTCCTCGAGCATCGCGAAGCCCTCGGCGCTGCCGATGCCTCGACCACCACCGACCACGACCTTGGCGTCGGTCAGCGAGATCCGGTCGGTGGCCGCCGGCACGGTCCGAGCGACCCGAACGCGCAGGTCGGCATCGGTCAACTCGGGCGTCACTGCTCCGACGGCAGCGGATGGCGCGGTGGCATCCGCCTCGCGAGCGGCGACCGCATGTGGCGCGACCGTCAGCAGATGGGGCGCGCCATCAAGCCACGCCTCCTCGAGCAGGCTGCCCGCCCAGCGCTGGCGGGTGACCTGCCAACGATCCCCGGGCGCGACGGCGACGACGTTGGCGGCCAGCGGCAGCCCGGTCCGGGCCGCGACATGGCCGAGAACCTCGGTGCCTCGCTCACTGCCCGCGGCGATGACCGCGTCGTACGACCCGGCCTCGATCACCGCTGCAAGTCCGGCCGCCCAGGCCGCCGGTGCGTAGGCATCGAGTCGGTCGTGTTCCACCACGTGCGCGGTCGATACGCCGTAGCCACCGAGCCCCGCCGCCACCGCGTCGGCACCGGGCCCGACGACGATCGCCTCCACCGCCACCGCGCCCGACCCCAGCGCGCCAAGCCGCCCGGCCAGATCGCCGGCCATCGCCAGCCCCTCGAGACTGAGCCGATCCGCTCGCCCGGCGTCGTGCTCGACGAGCACAAGGATGCCGCTCACAGGACACCGATCTCGCGCATGATCTCGACGACCCGCGGCGCGGCCTCCGGTCCGTTGCCGAGGATCTCGACCGTCTCGGTCTGTTCGACCGGCACGGCCAGCCGGATCAGCTCCGGTCCAAGCGGTCGCCGCTCGGGCGTGATCCGCTCGATCTCCTTCTTCTTCGCTCGCAGTCGTCCGGGGACGGATGGGTAGCGCGGCAGGTTGATGCCCTCGCGGACCGACACGACCGCGGGCAGCGCGACGTCGAACTCCTCCCAGCCGCCCGCCGACTGTCGCCGGACCGTCGCCGACCCGCCATCGATGGCCAGTCCCTTGGCGCCGGTGACGATCGGCCGGTCGAGCGCGACGGCCACCCGGATGCCGACCTGGAAGCCACCCGAATCGGCCGATTCGTTCCCGAACAGGATGAGGTCGAACGGACCGTCGGCCGCCTCGAGATCGCGGATCGCATCCACAAGCGCACCCGACGTGGCACCCGGGTCCCAATCGCTCCCGTCGGTCTCGAGCAGGACCGCCCGCTCGATGCCGATGGCCATCGCGTCGCGCAGCTGGTCGACCGCGCTGTCCGGCCCGAGCGTCAGCACGACCGAGGTCCCGCCCTGTGCCTCGACGATCCGGACGGCCTCCTCGACAGCGCACTCCTCGTGCGGGCTGATGGTGAACCCGAGGTAGCGGGTGTCGATGTCCCGGGCATCGGCGGTCAGGCTGATCTGGCCGCCCGTCGCCGGGACGCGCTTGACGCAGACGAGGATGCGCATCAGGACCCCGCCTCAGCCCCGGATCCGCTCGTTGTCGGGATCGAACAGCGGGGTGCTGCCGGCCACGGCGACCGTCACGGGATAGCGATCGCCGAAGTACTCGACGAGCAGCTTCGTCCCGGCCACCGCCTGCTCGGGCGGCAGGTAGGCCATCAGCAGGTGCTTGCCGACCGACGGTCCCGAGCCCGCACTGGTGACGTACGAACGGCGGCCCTTGGCGTCGACCAGCGCGCTGCCGTCGAGCGCGAGGATCGGCTCCTTGCCGAGCATGTACCGCGCCACGCCGGCCGGCGAACGCGGGTCGTCGAGCGTGAGCGTCGACAGGATCGCGGCTGGTTCGCCGGCTCGCTGCTCGAGATAGGCCCCCTTGCCGACGAAGTCGGCGTCCTTGACCTTGGCCCGGGTCATCCCCGCCTCGACCAGGTCGAACTCGTGCTCGAGCTCCGCGCCATGGGCGCGATAGCCCTTCTCGATGCGACCGGTCGTGCCGTACACGCCGATGCCGACCGCGGCAACCCCGTACGGCTGGCCGGCCTCCCACAGCGCGTCCCACAGGCGCAGGCCCTGCTCCATCGGCGCGTAGATCTCCCAGCCGAGCTCACCCACGTACGAGATGCGCGAGGCAAGGGCCCGGACGCCGTCGATATCGATCGTTCGCGCGGTGCCGAACGGGAAGCTCGCGTTCGTCACGTCGTCGCTCGTGGCCGAGGCCACGAGGTCGCGTGCCCGCGGTCCCCAGACGCCAAGCGTGTACCAGGCCGACGTGACGTCGTGGATCTGGGCCGAGCCGTCGGCCGGCAGGTGATCGACGAACCACTTGAGGTCGCGCATGCCCATGCCCCCGCCCGTGACGACGCGGAACAGGTCGTGGCGGAGACGGATGATGGTGAGGTCCGCGACGATGCCGCCGGCCGGGCTGAGCAGCGGCGTGTAGATCACCCGCCCGACGGGCACGTCGACCTGGTTGACGACGAGGCCCTGGAGATAGGCCATCGAGCCGGGACCGGTCACGTCGAAGATGGCGAAAGCCGCCAGGTCGACCATCCCCACCCGGTCCCGCATCGCGAGGTGCTCGGCGTTGATGATCGGCGACCACCAGCGCGACTCCCATTCGGCCGCGCGTGGCATGACTCGATCGGCGTACTCCTCGAGCAGCCGTTCGTTGGCGCCGTACCAGAACGGCCGTTCCCAGCCGGCGGCCTCGAAGAAGGTCGCGTCGAGCTCCACCTGGCGACGGTGGATCGGGCTCAGCCGCACGTTGCGGTTGCTCGCCCACTGCTCCATCGGGTGGACGATCCCGTAGGTCTTGTTGAAACCCTCGGACGTGCGCGCCGCGATGTGGCGGGCGGTCTTGTGGTGGTCGTAGAACCGGGCGATGTCGGAGGCATGCAGGTCGATCTCGGAGCTGCCGTGGGTCATCCACTCGGCCACGGCCCGGGCGATGCCCGGCGCCTCCTTGATCCAGACCGCGGCGACCGACCAGAGGCCGCGCACCTCGGGCGTCTCGCCGAGGATCGGCATGCCATCGGGTGTCAGCGATAGCAGGCCGTTGATCGCGTGGCGGATGCCGACCCGCTCGTCACCGAGGACGTCGGGCACGAGCTCAAGGGCGTCCTCCATCTGCGGCTCGAAGTCGTCCTGGGTGAACGGCAGCTCCGTCGGCGACAGGGCCGACTGGGCGATCGACGGGATGTCGTCGGCGTCCATGAGGATCGCCCGATGGGCGTACGAGCCGACCTCGAGGTCACCGCCGTGCTGGCGCTCGTACATGTTGGTGTCCATGTCGCGCACGATCGGGAAGGAGATCTCGCCGACGGTGTCGGCCAGCTGCGGGACCGGCCCGACGCTGATCATCTGGTGGACCGCCGGGGTGAGCGGGATCGATGCCCCGGCCATCCGGGCGATGCGAGGACTCCACACGCCGCAAGCCACGACGACCGTGTCGGTCTCGATCTCGCCGTGATCCGTCCGAACGCGCGTGACGTGCCCATCGACCACGTCGATGGCGGTCACCTCGGTCGAAGCCGAGATCGTCAGCGCGCCGAGCTCCTGGGCACGCTCGCGCATGATCGTGCCCGCGCGGAGCGAGTCGACCACACCGACCTCGGGCGTGTGGAAGCCGCCGAGGATGACCGATTCATCGAGGTACGGGACGAGCGCCTTGACGCCGGCCGGGTCGAGCAGCTCGGACTCGATGCCCCACGAGTGCGACGACGCCATCCGGCGCTTCAGCTCCTCCATCCGCTCGGGCGTGCGCGCGACCTCGATGCCGCCGCTCCGCGTGAACACGCCCATCTCCTGGTACTGGGCCACCGAATCGAGGGTGAGCGCGGTCATCTCCTTCGAGTGGTCGGTCGGGAAGATGAAGTTGGACGCGTGACCGGTCGAACCACCGGGGTTGGGCAGCGGGCCCTTGTCGAGCAGGACGATGTCGCGCCAGCCGAGGCGGGCCAGGTGGTAGGCCATGCTGTTGCCCACGATGCCGGCGCCGATGACGACGACCTTGGCGCGTGCCGGGAGCGTGCTCATCTGCATCCTCTGCTGTCCGGGTCGCTCATCGCGCGTGCGTTGCATCGTTTGCAACGGCGTTGTCACATCTGCGACACTACTGCGATGGTACACGAGCAACGCAACCCGTCCAGCCGCCGACCCGGGGTTGACCGCGTCGCGGCGGCCCTGGAGGTCGTCGGTGCCCGGGGCTGGATCAGCGCGGCGGATCTGGCTGCCGAGCTCGGCGTCGATCGCAGCACCGGCTGGCGCCTGGCGCGCTCGCTCGAGGCGGTCGGCTGGCTGCAGCACGACCGGGTCAGCCAGCGCTACCGATTGGGGCTGCGCCTGTTCGAGCTCGGGACGCGAGCGCTCGACGGCTTCGACATCCGAGCGGAGGCGAGACGGATCATGGCCGAACTCGTCTCGGCGACCGGGGAGAGCGCCGATCTGGCCGTTCGCGACGGCGACGCCGCGGTGTTCGTCGATACGATCGATGGGACCAACGAGGTGCGCGCCTTCACCCGGACGGGTCAGCGCGCGGGCCTCCACGCGATCGCTGCCGGCAAGGTCTTCCTGGCCCACATGCCGGAGGCGGACGTGGAGGCCTACCTGCGCGGGCCGCTCGACGCCTACGCCCCGGCCACGATCATCGACCCCGCGACCCTGCGCCACGTGATCGCGCTGACCCGCCAGCGAGGGTGGGGCGACAACCGCGGCGAGCTCAACGCCGAAGCCGGCGGCCTGGCGGTACCGATCCTCGATGCCGGCGGGGCGTGCGTGGCCGCGCTCGGGCTCAACGTGCCGTTGATGCGGATGGGTGACGACAACGTGGCGCGGCTCATCGGGGAGTTGCTGGCGGCGACCCGCCGATTGACCGTGAACTGAGGAGCGGGCCCGGCCCACGGACCGGCGCCTTGACGCTTGGCGCTCGGCCGCGGACGCTTGTCCTACCCAGCGAAAGGACCGAGACCGTGCCAAGCCTGTACATCGATGGAGCGTGGGTCGCGTCAGGCGACGGCACGTGCAGCCCGGTCATCAACCCCAGTGACGGCTCGGTCGTGACCGAGGTCGACGTGGCGACCGACGCCCAGGTCCAGGCGGCCATCGCCGCGGCTCGCCGCGCGTTCGACGCGACCGACTGGCCGCGGACCCCGACCGGCGAACGCGCGGCCCTGCTCGACCGTGTCGCGGCCCTGCTCGACCGCGACCAGGAGGAGCTCGCCCGCGAGGAGACCGCGAACACCGGCAAGGCGATGCGCGAGAGCCGCTGGGACATCGCCGACGTCGCTCGCGTCTTCCGCTACTACGCCGATCTCGCTGACAAGGAGGCCGGCCGGCTGGTCGATACGAGCTCGCCGACGGCGCTGTCGCGGATCGTCTACGAGCCGGTCGGCGTGTGCGGGCTCATCGGCCCGTGGAACTACCCCCTCCTCCAGCTGTCGTGGAAGATCGCTCCGGCGCTGGCCGCGGGCAACACCGCCGTGATGAAGCCCGCGTCGTTGACGCCGCTGACCGCCATCCACCTGACGAGGTTGCTCGAGGAGGCCGGGGCCCCGCGCGGGGTCGTCAACCTCGTGCTCGGGCCGGGCGGGCGGGTCGGCCAGGCGCTCGCCGATTCGCCCGACGTCGACCTGGTGTCGCTGACCGGTGGCATCGAGGCCGGGCGGGCGCTCCTGCGAGGCGCGGCCGTCAACGTCAAGCGGGTCGCCCTCGAGCTCGGCGGCAAGAGCCCGAACATCGTCTTCGCCGACGCAGACTTCGATACTGCCGTCGACAACGCGCTGACCGCCGCGTTCGTCCATTCCGGCCAGGTCTGCAGCGCGGGTTGCCGGGCGATCGTCCAGGACGAGATCCACGACGCGTTCGTGGCGGCCGTAGCCGAGCGTGCCGAGCGGATCCGGCTCGGCCACGGCAACGACGACGCGACCGAAGCGGGGGCGCTCATCTCCGAGGAGCATCGGGCCAAGGTCGAGGGCTACGTCCAGGGCGCGATCGATGCCGGCGCCCGTCTCGTCGCCGGCGGCCGCCGCCCGACGGAGCCCGACCTCCAGGCCGGCTTCTTCTACCGTCCGACGGTCTTCGCCGACGTTCGCCGCGACATGCGCATCGTGCGCGAGGAGGTGTTCGGGCCCGTCCTCACGGTGGAACGGTTCACGACCGAGGACGAGGCGGTCGAGCTCGCCAATGACACGACCTACGGCCTGGCCGGGGCCGTCTGGACGGCCGATGCGGGTCGGGCACAGCGCGTCGCCGGCCGACTCCGCCACGGCACGGTCTGGATCAACGACTACAACACCTACCTGCCGCAGGCCGAGTGGGGCGGCTTCAAGCAGTCGGGCATCGGACGCGAGCTCGGTCCGAGCGGCCTCGACGAGTACCGCGAGGCCAAGCACATCTGGCAGAACACGGCACCCGCCCCGACGGGTTGGTTCGGCGAGTAACGGTCAGGTCCGGCCGGCCCGGACTGACGGCTTGCCGGGCCGGAGGCACGGCAGCCAGAGAGGCGACGGGGGCGCCACGCAACGTGACGCCCCCGCTGAACGGCCCGGACCCTACTCCGCCGGGATCTCCGCGTGGATGGCATCGAGGTCGATGCCCTGCGACCTGCGGTACAGCCGCGAGGCGACATACAGGAGTGCGGCCGCGCCGTACACGACACCAAGGAACTTGATCGACTCGGCGTTGCCGACCCCGATGCCATACAGCGGGTCGGTCAGCCACAGGTAGACGGCCCACGCCAGGATCACCGAGATGATCAGGGCGGACAGGCTGATGGCGACCTTGAGGTGGGCCACCGACGAGTTGGCGAAGAGGCCCGGTTTGTACCAGGGCAGGATGGTCGCCGCGACCGTGCTGCCGAGGAAGGTCACCGCGATCACCAGCGTCGCGTCGAGTGTCCACGCCCGGACGTCGGCCGAGTACGAATACAGGACGCTGACGATGATGGCCGGGACCATGATGTAGAACAAGGCGACCATGGGCACCGCCCGGCGCTCGGTGACGCGCGCGGCGCTCTCGGGCAGCACGCGGTCGAACGCCGCCGCGAAGATCATCCGCGTCGACGACAGGAACAGCGTCCCGGACCAGCCGAGGAACCACGCCGCGAACAACGCGACCATGGCGATCTGGAAGATCCGGTTGTCGATGAGATACGAGGCGAGGAGCGGCGGGTAGCTCCAGATCGGGACCGTCGGATCGGTCGTCGTGTAGCCATAGAACCAGTTGATGAAGTTGACGTTCGTGGCGTTGAAGAACAGCCAGCCGAACGTCTTGGCAGCGAGCAGCACGAATGCCACGGCCAGGCCTGCCGTCACCCAGATCCCGCCGAGCATGCCGCGCAGGACCTTGCGGAAGTCGCCCGAGCCACGGACCTCGCCGTACAGCGTCGAGCCCCAGTTGGGGTACAGGATCCAGAACAGCATGAACGGGATCATCGCCAGGGTGGCCTGGATCGTCGCGCCGAAGTCGGACCCCATCGCCAGCGGGTCGAGCGAACCCGTGAACGCGTCGTTCGTCGCGGCGTCGGCGATCGTCTTGTCATAGGCACCCGAGACGCCGAACAGCGAGCTCGACGCCCGGTCGAACGCGGCCTGGAAGTCGGCCTGCGACGACACCAGCATGAGCACGAACATGATGGCCAGCCCGAGCAGGCCGGCGTACAGGCACCAGCGCTGGATGCGGGCATAGCCGGCCATCCCGAGGGCGACCAGGCCCGACGTGAGGGCGATGACGATCAGCGACACGACGAGCGTGCCGCTGTCGGAGCCGAAGAAGTCGACGCCGGCACTCGAGCCGAACAGTGCCGCCAGCGGCTGGAAGAACTCGAGCTTGAGGATGGCGCCGTAGATGGGCGCCCACATCGCGAGGATGAACCACCAGCCGGTCGCGGCAAGGACGAAGCCGATGCCGCCCTTGAGGCTGCCGATCCAGCCGCCGACGAGCAGGCCGATCACGCCCACGATGATCGACGTCGTGCCGTCGAAGCCCAACGCGCCACCGACGAGGTAGCCGGCCACGCCGAACACGATGGCACCGGCGACGATGCCCGGCAGTCCGTCGAGGATACGGCTCTGCCAGACGTAGTCACCGCCGGCCCTGGGCATGACCGCGATGAGTCCGGCATACGCGATGGCGAGGAACGTGACCGCCACCGCCGCAAGGACGATCGACAACACCGGCGAGGCGGCCGGCACGTAGGCGAACACCGCCAGGCTGTAGAACATGCCCAGGGTGACGAGGTTGACCGACATGAACGAGTAGGTGAACGCGTCGAAACCGGACCACCCCTTCACGAGGCCCGTCGCGTTCCTCAGGAACAACGCCGGGTTCGCGCTGGTACCCGAAGCCATGCTTCCCTCCTCTTGCCCCCCTCCTTCTGACCCCCCTCCCTCCAGGACGATCTCGATCAGCCGTTGATCAGCAGATAGCGCTTCACCTCGCCTTTCTTCGGGTCCAGGTCGACGATGGCGGCCTGGAGCACTCCGTCCTCGTAGGTGCTGCCGGGGTTGACCGCGAGGGTCCGGCCGATCTTGACGGCCCCGCGCCCCTCGTGGATGTGGCCGTGCAGGGAGAGGACCGGTCCGTAGTCGCTGATGGCGTCGCGCACCGCCCGCGATCCGACCGGGATGAGGGCCTGCCCGCCGGCGACGTACTTGAGGTCGGCATCGAGCTTCGGTGCCGAGTCCAGGTTCGAGCCGTAGGGCGGGGCGTGGAAGTTGAAGATCGACCGGCGCGGGTCGGGTACGGCCGCCACGAGACCGTCGATCCGGGCGCGCAGCTCGTCCTCGGGCAGCTCGCGATAGGTCTTCCATGGCGTGGGATTGGCCCAGCCCGTCGAGACGAGGCTGAAGCCATCGAGCGCGATCGCATTGCTCTCGCCGAGCTCGACCCGCTCGGCCGCCTCGATCAGCGGGTCGATCTCGAAGATGTCGTCGTTGGCCGGCGACACGATGCAGCGGATGCCCGTGCCCTGCAGCTTCGTGTCCGCGAGCGCCATCCAGCGCTCGACCGAGGCGAGCATGACCTCCTTGAAGCGGCGGTCGACGAGGGCCGGATCCGACGACCATTCGGCGAGTTCGTCGCGACCCATCCGGACCGGGTAGTAGCCCCGATCGGCGATGCGCTTCTCCATCGCCCCCAGTTCGTCATCGCCAGTCAGCTGATGCTGCTGGTCCTGGAGGGTCAGCTCCCACGACCCGCCGCCGGCGTCGACGATGGGAACCATCGCCTTGCCGGTCATGTCGCCACCCATCACCAGCACGTCCGCCTTGTGGAACGTCCCGGCATTGAGGAACTTGCGCCAGCACACATCCGAGCCGTGGATGTCGGTGGCGAAGAAGATCCTCATGGCGGCGTGTGCCCCACTTCCTCGGGCTGGTTGTACCAGGTGACACGGTCGCCGACGCGTGCCCGCAGCTTCCAGCGGGTTGACTTCGGTGTGGCCTCGATCGCCTCCTCGAGCGCCGCGATCTGGGCCGCGGGGTCGTACAACACGGCCCGGTTCTGGCCCACATCGAGGTCGTCGGGCTTGAACTCGGTCGCGAGGTACTGGCGGAGCACCTCGAGGTTGCGGGTGACCGTCCGCCACCAGCCCCAGTCGTTGGCGGTGATCTCGACGATGCGCGGCACGTTGATGGACCCCATCCCCTGGTGCGCGTCGGGCGCGCCGTCGTCGTCGCCCAGCGGATGCTCGGCGAGCAGGACGAGCGCGTCGAGCACGTCCTTTCGATTGATGTTGACGACCTGCAGCTTGGACAGCAGCAGCTCGGCCAGCGGGAGGGTCGGGCGCGAGCGATCCAGCCGCCGACCGAAGTCCAGGCGATGGCACATCTCGAGCGTGTCGACGATCACGTCGACGGGTCGATTCCGGGCCACGTCGACGAAGTACGCCTGTTTGCCGCCGAACAGCGCGTTGTGCTGGCGATCTGCCGTGTAGCCCTCACGGGCGAGCAGCTCGTAGAACGCCGACCGGTCGCGCGACGTCGTGACGAAGTCGAGATCGACCTCGGTCCGACGGGTCCGTGCCGTCCAGTCCGGGGCGTGAGCGCGGACCGCCATGCCGCCCATCAGGCGCACCGTCAAGCCGGCCGCCTCGGCGATGTCCACGACGCGCAGGGACTCCGCGAGCGGATCCGCCAAGGTTCGCGGATCGCGTGGTTCGCGAGGGACGCCGGGGACGCCGGGGACGCCAGGGTCGGTCGCCATCACGTTCCTTCCCGCGTGCTGCGCTGCCGCCAGGGCGGGCACGCGACCGAGTATAGGGCGGCCGGACCGGCTCACGACCAGCCCGGCGCCGCTCGCGTCGGTATCCTGACCGGACCTCATGGCCACCACGCCGCGCGTCGCGATCATCGGAGCGGGCATCGTCGGGTGTTCGCTGGCGGACGAGCTCGCCCTGCGCGGCTGGTCGAACGTCACCGTCATCGATCAGGGTTCGCTGTTCCAGACCGGTGGTTCGACCAGCCACGCACCGGGGATCATCTTCCAGACCAACCCCTCCCGGACGATGACCGGCTTCGCCCGCTACACGATCGAGAAAGCTGCGTCGCTGCGTCTCGACGGCAGTCCCTGTCTGGACCAGGTCGGCAGCCTCGAGCTCGCCCTCACGCCGGAGCGGATGGCCGAGCTCCACCGGCGCCGCGACGTCGTGGAGTCATGGGGCCTGACCGGCCGCGTGATCGATCCCGACGAGACCGCGCATCTGTGGCCGCTCGTCGACCGCGACGCCATCCTCGGCGCCTATCACCTGCCGACCGACGGCCTGATCGATGCGGTCCGGGTGTCCGAGGCACAGGCCCGCCGCGCGATGGAAGCCGGAGCCAGATTCCTCGGCGAACACACCGTCACGGGGATCCGGACCGACGACGGTCGGGTCCGTGCGGTGATCACCGACCACGGCGAGATCGAGGCCGACATCGTGGTCTGCGCGGCCGGGATCTGGGGACCCCGGATCGGGGCGATGGTCGGGATGACCGTGGCCCTCCAGCCACTGGCCCATCAGCTCACCTGGACGACGGTCCTGCCCGAGGTGGTCGCGTTTCGGATCCCGCCCGAGCGTGAGGCGATCCATCCCAACATCCGCGTCCAGGACCGCGACATGTACCTCCGCGAATACGCCGACCATCTCGCCGTCGGCGGGTACGGCCACGTTCCGATGCCGATCGATCCCGGCGACATCCGGCATCCGCGGGACGCGCCGGTCATGCCATCGGTGCTGGCGTTCACGCCGGACACGTTCGCCCAGACGTGGGCCTGGGCGCAGGAGCTCGTGCCGGCCCTGCGCGCGCCGGGCGCCGCCATCGACCACGGCATCAACGGCATCTTCTCGTTCACGCCCGACGGCATGCCGCTGCTCGGCGAGTCCCCCGACGTCGGTGGGTTCTGGCTGTCCGAGGCGGTGTGGGTCACCCACTCGGCCGGGGTCGCCAAGGCGATGGCCGAGTGGCTGGTCGAGGGCGGGTCGACGACCGACCTTCACGAGTGCGACATCGCCCGGTTCGAGCCGCACCAGCTGGCCCCGAAGTACATCGCCGAACGGGGCATCCAGAACTTCGTCGAGGTGTACGACATCGTCCATCCACTCCAGCCGATGGAGTCGCCGCGACCGCTCCGGCTGTCGCCGTTCCACGAGCGGGAACAGGAGCTGGGGGCGTACTTCCTCGAAGCCGCGGGCTGGGAACGACCGCACTGGTACGGGGTCAACGAGGCGCTCCTCGGCCGCTACGACATCCCGGACCGCAACGCGTGGGCCGCCCGCTACTGGCACCCCATCGTCGGCGCGGAGGCGCGCGCCGTGCGTGACACCGTCGCGCTGATCGACATGACCGCGCTGAAGCGGATCGAGGTCACCGGCCCCGGGGCGCTCGCGCTGCTGGACCGGCTCACGACCAACCGCGTCGACCGGCCGGTGGGCGCGGTGACCTACAGCCTCATGCTCGACGAACGCGGCGGCATCCGCAGCGACCTCACGGTCGCCCGGCTGGCCGCCGATCGATTCGTCATCGGCGCCAACGGCCCCATCGACCTGGCCGTCCTGCGCCGGGCGGCAGCGCCCGACGGCAGCGTCGTCGTCCGCGACACCACCGCCGGGACGTGCTGCATCGGCCTGTGGGGCCCGCGCGCGAGAGACGTCCTGGCATCGGTCACCGACGCGGACGTGTCGAATGCTGCGTTCGGCTACTTCCGGGCGCGCGAGCTGTGGGTCGGCAACGTGCCGGCGATCGCCGTCCGGCTGTCCTACGTCGGCGAGCTCGGCTGGGAGCTGACCACGACCGCCGACCTCGGGGCGAAGCTGTGGGACAGCCTGTGGGCCGCCGGCCAGGCGCACGGCATCATCGCCGCGGGACGCGGGGCGTTCGCCAGCCTGCGCCTCGAGAAGGGCTACCGCTCGTGGGGCACGGACATGACCACCGAGGACGACCCGTACCAAGCCGGCCTCGGCTTCGCGGTGCGGATGGACAAGGGCGACTTCGTCGGCCGCGAGGCGCTCGCGGGACGGTCCGACGCGACCGTCGCCAGGCGACTCGTGCCGCTCGTGATCGGCGACCGCGAGGCCGTGGTCATGGGCAGGGAGCCGGTCCGCGTGGACGATCGGCCGGCGGGCCACGTCACGAGCGCTGGCTACGGCTACTCGATCGATGCGCCGATCGCCTACGCCTGGTTGCCGGCCGCGGTCGCCCAGCCCGGACGGGCGGTGACCATCCGCTACTTCGGCGAGCCGCTCCCGGCAACGGTCGCCAGCGATCCACTGTTCGATCCCGACGGCATCCGACTTCGGTCCTGACCCCTCGCGCGGGCGACCGCGACCCGCTATCGTGGCGCGCACGCCGCGTCGACAACGCCGTCGCAGGGTCTTGACGCATCGCTGACGTTGGCGGTGGAATGCACCGAACCATCCAGACATCGACGACGCCCCCGGTCGTCCGGGGCGGCCCGCGCTGAGGAGGGCCCGGGCCCGGCTTGCGATCACTGCCATCCGTGCATCTGGAGGAACCACGTTGACAACCAAGCGCACCCTCACCCGCGTCATGGGTCTCCTGGCTGCGTCGGCGATCGCCTTCGCCGCCTGCAGCACGACCCCCGGCGCCACGACCGCCCCATCGACCGCCGCGAGCGTCGCACCATCGGCGTCCGCCGGCGAATCGGCAGCCACCAGCCCGTCGGCTGCGGCCGGCTCCTACGAGAACTTCGCCCCCGATCAGGCACTGCTCGATGCGGCCAAGGCCGAGGGCACCCTCACGACCATCGCCCTGCCCCACGACTGGTGCAACTACGGCGAGTCGATCAGCGTGTTCAAGGAGCGCACCGGTCTCGAAGTCAACGAGCTCGATCCGAACGCCGGCTCGGGTGACGAGGTCGAGGCGATCCGCGCGAACAAGGACAACCCCGGTCCGACCGCGCCCGATGTCATCGACGTCGGCCTGTCGTTCGGTCCGGCGGCCACCAGCGAGGGGCTGCTGCAGCCCTACAAGGTCGCGACCTGGGACACCATCCCCGACAGCGCCAAGGACCCCGACGGCAACTGGTGGGGCGACTACTACGGCGTCCTGTCGTTCGAGGTGAACACCGCGATCATCCAGAACGTCCCCAAGGACTGGGCCGATCTGCTCAAGCCCGAATACAAGGGCAAGGTCGCCCTCGCCGGCGACCCGCGGACGTCGAACCAGGCCATCCAGGCCGTCTTCGCGGCGGGTCTGGCCAACGGCGGCTCGCTCGACAACGCCCAGCCAGGGCTCGATTTCTTCAAGAAGCTCAACGACGCCGGCAACCTCGTGCCGATCATCGCCACCGCCGCCACCGTTGCGGCCGGTGAGACCCCGATCACCATCCGCTGGACGTACAACGCGCTGTCGAACCGCGACACCACCGCGACCAGCGGGGGCCCGGCCATCGAGGTGGTCGTCCCGGCATCCGGCCGCTTCGCCGGCGTCTACGTCCAGGGCATCAGCAAGTTCGCCCCGCATCCGAACGCCGCCAAGCTGTGGGAAGAGTTCCTCTATTCCGATGAAGGACAGAACATCTGGCTGAAGGGCTACTGCCACCCGATCCGCTACGAGAACCTCGTCACGGACAACAAGGTGCCGCAGGAGCAGCTCGACAAGCTCCCCGATGTCGAGGGCGCCGTGTTCCCCTCGCTCGACCAGCTGAACGCCGCGACGAAGCTGATCACCGAGCAGTGGGATACGGTCGTCGGAGCGAACATCAAGTAGCGGCCTGATCGTCAGGCCGGCGGCGACCCCGCCATGGCCACCGTGACGCCTCGCGAACAGGGCGCGCCATCCGCGCGCCCTGTTCGTCCACGCCTCGGCTGGTCGTGGCTCGGCCTGCTGCCGTTCTTCGCCTTCGCCACCCTGTTCATGCTCCTGCCGACGGCGTTCCTCATCGTCGGCAGCTTCCAGGACAACACCGGCCAGCCGACGCTCCAGAACTACGCCGACCTGTCGACCGGGATCATCCCGGACGCCTTCGCCAACAGCATCGAGATCAGCCTGGTGACCGCCATCGGCGGCGGCATCTTCGGGTTGCTGCTGGCCTACAGCGTCATCCTCGGCGGCCTGCCGCGGTTCCTGCGGACGGCGTTGATGACGTTCTCCGGTGTCGCCTCGAACTTCGCCGGCGTGCCGCTCGCCCTGGCCTTCATCTTCACCCTGGGTCAGCTCGGCTTCGTGACGGTCCTGTTGAAGGACTTCGGCATCGACATCTACGCGGCCGGCTTCCGGCTGCTGACCAAGCTCGGCCTCGAAGTCGTGTACATGTACTTCCAGTTCCCGCTCATGGTCCTGATCATCGCGCCGGCGCTCGAGGGCCTGCGGCGTGAATGGCGCGAGGCCGCCGAGAACATGGGCGCCTCGCCCGCCCAGTACTGGCGCCACGTCGCCCTGCCGATCCTCACGCCGTCGATCCTGGGCACCATGATCCTGCTGTTCGGCAACTCGTTCGGCGCCCAGGCGACCGCGTTCCAGCTGACCGGCGGCACCCTCAACATCGTCACGCTCGTGATCAGCTCGCAGATCCGTGGCGACGTGCTCCACAACCCGGGTCTGGGTTACGCCCTGGCGATGGGGATGGTCGCCATCATGGCCATCTCGATCACGCTGTACTCGATCCTCCAGCGTCGGGCCGAGCGGTGGCTTCGGTCATGACCGACGAACCGCAGCGACGCCGCGGCCTTGGCCGGCCCGGTGGGTCGCTGTGGGCATGGATCATCTTCATCCTCGGGGCGATCTACTTCATCGTCCCGCTCATCGCCACGTTCCTGCACTCGATCCGCACCCGGCCGGACATCTTCCTGGCCTATCGCCAAGTGCTCGACGACCCCAAGTTCTTCCTCGGTCTGGGCTACTCCTTCGTCGTTGGCCTGATCACCATCGTGGTCAGCCTCACGCTCATCGTGCCGACCGCCTATTGGGTCCGCCTCAAGGTGCCGCGGCTGCGCCCGGTGGTCGAGTTCCTGACCCTCATGCCGTTCGTCGTGCCGCCCATCGTCCTGTCGTTCGGGATCATCCGGATCTACAGCGGTGGGCCTCTGCCGATCGCCCGGACCGACGTCGGCCTCGACTTCCTGCTCGTCGCCGCCTACGTGATCCTGTCGTTCCCGTACATGTACCGAGCGGTCGATACGGGACTGGCCGCGATCGACGTGCGCACCCTCACCGAGGCCGCCCAGAGCCTCGGCGCCGGCTGGGTGCGCATCCTGTGGAGGGTCATCTTCCCGAACCTGCGAACGGCACTCCTGTCGGGCGCGTTCCTGACCCTCGCCATCGTGATCGGCGAGTACACCATCGCGACGGTGCTCGCCCGGAACGAGGCGTTCGGCCCGTACCTGTCGCTGCTCGGCCGCAACCAGCCCTATCAGCCCGCCGCGGTGTCACTCATCAGCTTCGCGCTGACCTGGCTGGCGATGGGCATGATCGCGTTCATCGGCAGGTCGAGCCGGCAGCGCGTCCAGGTCGTCGGCGCACGCTGAACGAGACGAGGAGACCATGACCTTCCTGCAGCTCACCGGCGTCCAGAAGCGGTTCGGGCCGGTGCTCGCCGTGAAGGACTTCGATCTCGAGGCGAAGGCCGGCGAGTTCGTGTCGTTCCTCGGTCCGTCGGGCTGCGGCAAGACCACGACCCTGCGGATGATCGCGGGCTTCGAGCAACCGACCGCCGGGCGCATCCTCGTCGACGGCAAGGACATCACCGACGCCCCGCCCAACCGGCGCAATGTGGGCATGGTCTTCCAGTCGTACGCGCTGTTCCCCAACATGACCGTCGCCGAGAACATCGCGTTCGGGCTGAAGATGCGCGGTCGCGATTCGGCCACTCGCCGCCGGCGGGTCGACGAGCTGCTCCAGCTCATCCATCTCGAGGATCGCGGCGGCCGCTATCCGTACCAGTTGTCGGGCGGCCAGCAGCAGCGGGTCGCGCTCGCCCGTGCCCTCGCGTTCGAGCCGACAGTGCTCCTGCTCGACGAGCCGCTGTCCGCGCTCGACGCCAAGATCCGGGTCGCCCTCCGCCACGAGATCCGCGACATCCAGCGCCAGCTCGGGATCACCACCGTGTACGTGACCCACGACCAGGAGGAGGCGCTCGAGCTGTCCGATCGGGTCGTGGTCATGAGCGAGGGCCGGGTCGAACAGATCGGGACGCCATTCGAGATCTACAACTTCCCGGCGACCGCGTTCGTCGCGTCGTTCGTCGGGACCCTCAACGCGCTGCCGGCGCGCATCGTCGAGCCCGCCGCCGGCCGCATCGAGTTCGGCGGTCACGACGTGCGGACCGGCTCGACGCTGAGCGGGCAGCCCGGCGACGAGGTGATGGTCGCCATCCGGCCGGAGATGATCTCGCTCGCGGGCATCGAGCCGGAGCCGTCCGATACCACCAACCGGCTGCCGGCCACGATCGACGACGTCGCTTTCCTCGGCTCCGTCGTGCGTTTCAGGGTCCGGGTCGGGAGCGACGCCACGCTCCTCAACGTCGACACGTTCAACAACCCGAACCTCGCGGTGCCCAACGCGGGCTCGGCAGTATCGATCACGTTCCCGCCGGAGGCCTGCCTCGTGCTCGCGCGCGACGCGGTGACGGTCGAGGCCGATGCGCTGGCGGCCGCGGAGGCGATGCTGTAGCCCACCGCGCATCCGCCGACACCGTCGACCTGAGCGGCATCGACCTGGTCGTCTTCGACAAGGACGGCACGCTGATCGACTTCCACGCGATGTGGAGCGGCTGGACCGAGGCGACCGTCCACGCCCTGGAGGTCGCGACCGGGCGCCCGGTGCGCGGGCCGCTGTTCGCGATGCTGGGCTACGACCCGGACGTCGGCCGGGCCCACGCCGGCGGCGCGCTGATCGCCACCCCGATGGCCCGCCTGCGCGACCTGACGGCCGGGGTGCTCGAGGCCGAAGGGATCGCACCCGACGCCACCGAGGCCGCTCTGGCCGTGGCCTGGCACGCGCCCGACCCGGTCACCCTGGCCCACCCGCTGACGGACCTGCGAGCGCTCCTCGGGGCGCAGCGGGCAGCCGGTCGGCGAACGGCCATCGCGACGACGGACGATCGCGCGCCCACCGAGCGCACGCTGATCGCGCTCGGGATCGACGGCCTGGTCGACGCGACCGTGTGCGCCGACGACGGCATCGCCGCCAAGCCAGCGCCCGACATGGTCGTCCACCTGGCCCGTGGCTGTGGCGTCGAGCCGGCGCGGACCGCGGTCGTCGGCGACTCGCCCGCCGACATGGCGATGGGCCGCGCGGCCGGCGCGGGACTCGTGCTGGGAGTCCTGACCGGGATCGGAGCACGGGCCGACCTGCACGCCGCGGACCGCATCCTCGAGTCGGTCGAGGCGCTCCTGCCGCCGACCTCCTGACATCGCCAAGGCGGCGGCCGCCCGTCACGGCTCGCTGGTACGGAAGGGCTATCGAACCACACCGCCCCAGACCGTACCGTTTGCGTACCGGCCTCGATCGGGCCGAACCGACCTCGTCCCGACCCCAGTCCGGAGGCACCCGCCGCCACCCATGGCCCTCGCCCAGCAACCAGGTCCGACGTCACGTCGCCGGTCGTCCGCGGGCCGGTCAGCGCCCGCCCGCCGGGTCGACTCGCCCGTCGCCCCGACCCGAGCCGAGGCGCTCGGTCGGATCGCCGCCAAGGTCAGCGGCCGGCACGATCTGGCCGGCCTCTTCGACGACATCATCGACGAGGCGTTCGTGCTGTTCGGGGTCGATCGGGCCGGCTTGTGGCTGTACGACGGGAGTCGCCCGCGGCCACTCGCCATCGCGGCCCAGCGTGGGTTGTCGGATGAGATCGTCGACACCATCAGCGACCTGCCCCACGATGCTCCGACCGCCGGGATGGACGCGTTACGCACGGGACGCGTGCGCGTGCTCGATCGGGCGATGCGCGCGACCACCCCATCACTGCGGCGGGTCTATCGGACGATCGGAGTGCGGACGATCTGCTTCGTCCCGCTGGTCTTCGGCGACGAGGCGCTCGGCCTGCTCGTGCTGTACCACCGCGAGTCGTATGCCTGGACCCGCAGCGAACGCGCCCTCGCCCGAGCCTTCGGCGACCAGATGGCGACCGCTATCGGCAGCAGGAGGCTCGCCGACTCACGCCGGAGCCTGGCCGACCGGCTGACCTCGATCTCGGAGCTGACCGGGCGTCTCAGCGGTCTGCACGACCTGGAGGCCATCGCCGGGGCTATCGTCAGCGAGGCGACACGGCTCATCCGCCACGACACGATCCGGGTGTACGCGGTCGATCACGAGACCGGGATGTGCGAGCCGATCGCATTCGCCGGGACGTTCCTCGGCAGCACCGAGCCCGACATGGCGACGCTACGGATGCCCATCGGCCACGGGCTGACGGGCTGGGTCGCGGCCCACGCGCGGGCCCTCCGACTCGCGGACGCCACCAGCGACCCGCGCGGCGTGATCCTCGGTCCGCGCGATGAACCCGAATCGATGCTGCTCATGCCGATGGTCCACGAGGGCGTCGTCCGCGGCGTGATCGTCGTGTCGGCGTGGGGCAGCGACCGGTTCGACGCCGACGACGAGGTCACCCTGTCGATCTTCGCCGCCACCGCAGTCCAGGCGGCGGTCAACGCCGAGAACCTCGAGCGGCTGCGCAGCCAACAGGCCGAGCTCGAGCACCAGCTCGACGGCCAGCGTCGACTCCTCGACGTCAACGAGCGGCTGCTCTCGACGCTCGATCCAGTCGGCGTCCTCGAGCTCATCGCCGATTCGCTCAAGGCCATCGTCCCGTACGACTCGATGACCATCTACCAGGTCGACCGCGCGGCCGACGTGCGCCGGGCGGTCCTGTCGCGCGACGCGTTCGCCGACCAGATCCTCGCCCATGAGAGCGCGCTCGGCGAAGGCATCACCGGCTGGGTCATCGACGAGGGTGAGCCGGTGCTGTCGAACCAGGCGCACCTGGACCCGCGCTCGGTGCAGGTGCCCGGGACGCCGTTCGAGCCCGAGTCGATGATCGTCGTGCCCCTGCTGGTCAAGGGCGCCACGATCGGGACGCTCAACATCGGCCGGATGGGCGAGGCCGAGGCCCATTTCACCGAGAACGAGTTCGAACTCACCAAGCTGTTCGCCGGCCAGGCCTCGATCGCGATGCAGAACGCCGAGGCCCACGGCGAGGTCCGGGTCCGGGCCGAGCAGGACGCGTTGACCGGGCTGCGCAACCACGGCGCCTTCCAGCTCGACCTGCGCGGGGCGATCGCGGCCGGCGAGCCGTTCGCGGTGCTCATGCTCGATCTTGACGCGTTCAAGGTGTTCAACGACGCCATGGGCCACCCGGCCGGTGACGGGCTGCTCGTTGAGATCGCCGAGGCGATGAGCGGCGCGACACGAAGCGGCGATCGGCTCTACCGCTACGGCGGCGACGAGTTCGCGGCGCTGCTCCCCGGCGCCGACCGGCTGGTCGCCCACGAAGTCGCCGAGCGCATCCGGCGGGCGGTCCGCGACCGGGCCGACGCGCTGGCGCAGCAGGGCGGCGACCCGCGGCCACTCGTGACGGTGAGCGCGGGCGTGGCCTGCTTTCCGGACGACGGGCGGACCAACGACGAGCTGGTGACGGTCGCCGACCGTGCCCTGTACCAAGTCAAGCCGAGCGACCGCGGCCGACTCGATGGGGTCCTCGCCGACCCGTACCTTCGCGCCCTCGACGAGACGGCCCTCGCGCTGCTCGACCGGCGCGACGAGGAGGGCCTGCTCAAGACGATCCTGGCTCGGGCGTCGGCCCTGCTCGGCACGCCCCACGCGTTCGTCGATCTCGTCGAGCCGGATGGCGGCGGGCTCGTGTTGCGGGTCGGGACGGGCGTATTCGCGCCGTTGCTCGGCCTGCGCATCGGGGCGGACGAGGGCGTCAGCGGGGCGGTCGTACGCGACGGCGTGCCGATCGTGCTCGATGACTACGATGGTTGGGATCGGCGTGCCCGCGACATGCCGACCGGGCTGCTCGGTTCGAGCGTCGCGGTGCCGCTCGTGTCGGGCGGCCGGGTGATCGGCGCGCTGGGCCTGTCATCGGGCGATGGCCGGCGACAGTGGAGCCCACGCGACGTCGAAGCGCTGACGAGCTTCGCCAAGCTGGCATCGATCGGGCTCGACAACGCTCGCCTGGTCGACGTCGCCCAGCGCGGGACGTTGCACGATCCGACGACCGGGCTGCCCAATCGCGACCTGCTGATCGATCGGATCGGCCGTGCGCTGGCGAGCCGCCAGTCGGACGACGCCCAGTCGGTCGCGGTCATCCTGCTCGACCTCGACCGGTTCAAGGTCATCAACGAGAGCCTCGGGCACGTGGCCGGCGATCGGCTGCTGATGGCCGTCGGCCAGCGCCTCGTCCACGCGCTCCGTCCGTCCGACACCGTGGCGCGCTTCGGTGGCGACGAGTTCGGCATCGTGCTCGACCCGGTCGCCGGTGCGACCGACCTGCACGCGATCGCCGAGCGGATCGGTGCCGAGCTGCACGCACCGTTCCCGCTCAACGGGCGCGACTGGTTCGTCAGCGCGTCGATGGGCCTCGCCCTGGCCCAGGGCGAGCGATCGACGCCGGACGAGCTGCTGCGCGAGGCCGAGATCGCGATGGTCCGCGCCAAGGTCGATCCGGTCCACCGCCACTTCGTGTTCGAGCCGTCGATGAGCGAGCAGACCCTCGAGCGGGTCGACCTCGAGAGCGACCTGCGCCTGGCCCTCGAACGCGATGAGCTGCGCCTCCACTACCAGCCGATCATCGCGCTCGACGGCGGTCGAGTCGTCGGGTTCGAGGCGCTCGTGCGGTGGCAGCACCCGACCCGCGGGCTCGTGCCGCCGCTGGACTTCATCCCGCTGGCCGAGGAGACCGGGCTCATCGTGCCGATCGGGAAGTGGGTGCTCGAGACGGCCTGCCGCCAGGCCGCCCGCTGGCACCGGACGTGGCGCGCCGACGGTGGGGCGCCGCTGTTCGTGTCGGTCAACCTGTCGGCCCGCCAGTTCACCCAGGCCGACCTCGTCGAGGACGTCGCGCTGACCCTGAACGCGGCCGGGCTCGATCCGAGCGCGCTCGAGCTCGAGATCACCGAGAGCGTCGTCATGGACCAGTCCGAGGCGGGGATCCGGGCGCTGCGCGACCTGCGAGCGCTCGGGGTGCGACTCGTGCTCGACGACTTCGGGACCGGCTACTCGTCGCTGTCGTACCTCAAGCACCTGCCGCTCGACACGATCAAGATCGATCGCTCGTTCGTGGCCGGGATCGACGCCATCGCCGACCGATCCATCGTCGAGGCGGTCATCGCGCTCGCCCACGGCCTCGGGATCGGCGTCGTGGCCGAAGGCATCGAGACCCACGCCCAGGCCGCGCTGCTGCGCGAGCTCGGGTGCGACCTCGGGCAGGGCTACCTGTTCAGTCGGCCGGTACCCGCCGCCAGGACCGCCGCCCTGCTGCGCTCACGGGCCGGCCGCGCGACGCGACCCATCGGCCGCGCGACGCGGCCGCTCAAGCGGGTCGTCTAGGGTCAGTTGCGGTTGCCGAACAGCCGCAGCAGGAACAGGAACAGGTTGACGAAGTCGAGGTAGAGGTGGAGGGCGCCGAGGACGGCCGCCTTCTCCATCGATCCGGTCGCGACCGCCAGGTCCCCGTTCTGGATGCGCTGCACGTCGTACGCCGTGAGCGCCGTGAAGATCACCACGCCGGCGATCGAGATGATCCATCCGAGCGCGCCGTTGGCGAGGAAGATGTTCAACACCGACGCAACGATCAGGCCGATCAGCGCCATGAACAGGATGCCGCCGAGGCTGGCGAGCGACCGCTTCGTGACGTGACCGTAGATCGCCGCGGCGCCGAACATCGCGGAGGCCGACAGGAACGCGGTGACGACGGACGAACCCGTGTACGCCGACACGATCAGGCCGATGGTCAAGCCGAGGGTGGCGGCGTAGACGAAGAACAGGCCGAGCGCGATCGTCGCGCTGATGCGGTTGATCCCCCAGCCGATGGCCACCACGAGCGCCAGCTGACCGATGAACAGCAGCAGGATGTTGCTGGCCGCGAAGTCGAGCAGCCGCTCGTTGGACTGGACGAAGTAGGCGACGACGGCACTGACGATCAGTCCGACGAACATCCACAGGAAAGCCTGGGTGAGGAAGGCCTGGGCGAGGCGGGCGTCGGGTCGGACGCCGACCGACGACGGCGTGGCAAGCGGTCCACCCGCCGGGTTCGGCGTGGCGAACGGGTTCGAGACGCGCGGGTCACTCATGGGTGGGGTGCTCCTGCTGCAGCGATGCAGAAAACGGTACCAGACGGGATTTCGGGTGGACGGTCAGCGTTACCGGAGTGCGTGGCTCAGCGGTGCGCGCTCACCACATCAGGCCTGCGTCACGCGGATCCCAGCGCTCGGCCAGCAGGGTGACCTTGACGTCGTGCTCGACGACGGACTCGGCCTGTTCCTTGACCTGGGCGATCATCGACCCGGCGTACGGGCAGAAGGGCGTCGTCAGGATCATCTTGACCTCGGTCGTTTCGGGGCCGAGGATGATCTGCTTGATCAGCGCGAGCTCGACGACGTTCATGCCGATCTCGGGGTCGACGACGGCGCGCAGGGCATCGAGGATGGCGAGCTCGGTCGCGCGCCGCTCTGGATCGAAGGCCGGGGCATCGGCGGTCGCCTCACCGCTCGGGGCGGTGGTCGTGTCCGTGGTGGAGGTGCTGGTGTCGGTCATGCGTGTCGATTCTCCGGAGCGTGCGGAAGGACAGCCTATCACCGAGTGCGATCTGAACCCTGGTGAGGCCTTCGTGACGGGTCGCCGATGCGCGGCGCGGCGCGGCCGCTGGCGGGGGCGATCACGTCGGCGAGCAGGGCCGGCGAACCACGGCCGGCGGGCACGGCCGACGAGCCCGTATGCCACGTCCCCCGCGACCCGCTGCCGGAGAGGCAACGATCCCGGCAGATAACGTGCCTCGGCAGCCACGTCGCCGCCACCCGCTGCCGGAGAGGCAACGATTCCGGCACATGACGTCCCCCGGGCGCGACCAGCGACAGGATCCGGGCTCGGTCGTGGCCCTTCCGGAGCCGAACGCTGCCACAGAGGCATCGATCGGGAGGATTCGTCTGCCTCGAGCACGGTTGGCGCCCGGATCGATGCCTGAGGGGCAACGGCAGCCGGTTGGCGGGTCCGCGTACCGAGGGAGGCGGGCTCCGAGTGCCACGGGTCCGTAAGCCACGGGACCTCATGAGCCCGGCCCCACAGGCAGGCCCCGGATCAGCCCGCGGCCGGCTCCGTTACCCCCTCCGCCTTGACCACGATTCCCGGTCGTCGGTATTGCTGCGGCAACCCGGCGGCCTCCGCCTCCGAGTAGCCCGGCCCGGCCAGTGATCCATCCGCCTCGAAGAAGTCCGCGTAGCGTTCCCGGTGATCGGCCGCGTAGGTGAACGCCGCGGCCACGCCCAGCCGGCGCAGCTCGGGGTGGTCCGTCTGGATCCGGCGGAGGTCGTAGCCGTTGGCCCGTAGCTCGAGCAGCTGGCGAACGGTGAGGCGCGAGCCGTAGCAGAACGGCTCGCCGTTCATCACGAGGGGATCCTGCTGGACCCACTTGATGGTCATATCGCTCAGGCGCCCTTGTAGATGAACTGGACGAAGGCGTTCTTCTCGCCGGCGTCGCCGGCCAGTCGCTTGTGCCAGCGGTATTGCTCGATGGCGGCGTCGAGCGCTGCCTCGGCGAACGGACGCTCGTTCGGCTGCAGCACCGAGGGCAGCGCCATCCGCAGCCCCTCGCACAGGGCGATGAGATCGGCGAGCGGCACCTGCTTGCGTCGGTAGACCGGCGACGTCCAATCGGCATACGCGCTCGCCAGCTCGGGGTCGCCGGCGGCGACGGACAGCGCGACGCGCTCGGCCAGCAACTCGGCGTCGCGGAGGCGCTGGCGGAGGCCCACCTCGTCGTTGCGCTCGCGCATCGTCGGGTCCGCATCGAGGGCGGCGGCAAGGGCCTGCGCCGCGACGCGCGGGAGACCGTCGCGGATGCGCTGCGCCGCGTCGCTCGATCCGGCGGTCAGGTCGAGCGGAGGGAGGCCGAGGCTCGGGTGGCTCACGATCGGAAGTCTAGCGTCCGGTCACGGCGGCCGCCATGTGCTGTGGGTGGCGGGCGCGGTCGCCGTGGCCGCGGTCCCAGCTACGCGCTCGGCCCGCCTCGCGCCGCCCCGGCTACGATGGCGGCGATGCACGACGACCCGGACACGCCACCGACGCCATCGACGCCATCGACGCCGTCCACCCAGCCGACGACACCCCGTGAACGCCGCCTCGCGCGACCCCCGTCCGACCGATACCGCCAAGCAGGCGCGAGCGACGTCACGGATCCCGTCTCCGGTCGCCCCGCCACGTCACATCCCCCCGCCGATCCCGGTCGCCCCGCCGATCCGACCTCGGGGGCCCGCGGCCTGGCATTCGGGCTGGTCGCGGCGATCGTCGGAGCCGTTGTCATCGTCGTGCTCGGTGGCGTGCTCGCCATCTCGGCCGGGCTGCTGGTCATCGCCGTCGCCATCGGCTACGGGGTCGCGACGGGCATGCTGGTCGGGCTTGGCAAGAACCCCGTCATCCGCTGGCGGTGGGCCCCGCCGGTCATGCTGGCGGTCGCGGCCATCCTCCTCGGCCAACTCGGGCTGTGGTTGTACGCCCGGACCGAGGGCGGCGTCCTCGGTCTGCCCGACTACCTGGCCCAGACGTTCGGTGTCCTCGTGCCGTTGCAGGTGGTCCTCGCGGCCGTCGCCGCGTGGTGGACGGCTCGATGACCGCCGGCCCGACGGCGGACCTGGCGTTTCGGCGCCCGACGGAATCCGATCATCAGCGCGTTGTCGGTGTGATCGATGACTGGTGGGGTGGTCGACGGCTCCGCCACCTGCTGCCCCGCCTCTGGTTTCAGCACTTCAGCGGCACGTCGTGGATCGCCGACGACGGCGAGGGTCGGCTGGCCGGGTTCATCGTGGCGTTCGTGAGCGCCGACGAGCCGACCACGGGCTACGTGCACATGATCGCGGCCGACCCGAACCGGCGCCGGGCCGGCATCGGCCGGGCACTGTACGAGCACGTGTTCGACGACCTCGGCGCGCGCGGGGTGCGCCGCATCGTGGCGATCACCTGGCCGGGCAACCGCGCATCGATCGACTTCCACCGGGCCCTTGGCTTCGCGGTCGACGACGGTGCCGGTACGGAACGGATCTACGGCACGCCGGCGTACGCCGACTACGACGGTCCCGACGACGACCGCGTGGTGTTCATCCGGGAGCTGTAGCCGAGCCGGCGGCGTCAAGCTCGCCGAGCACCAGCTGCGGGGTGATCTGCTCGTGGAGCAGACGCTCGAACCGGGCGATCCGATCGGGCGCGGGCACGACCTCGACCCAGCGCCGCAGGAGCGCCTCACCGTCGGTGTATACGAAAACGTATGTCCGCCACAGTGGGTGCTCGATGAACTCCAGGCGCTTGGCCGCCACCTCCCCCGGATACCGCCCGACCTCGCGCAGATACGTGAGTACCTCGTCGTGCGATCGACCGTCAGCGTGGCGGAGCAGCGCCGCGTTGCCGCGGATCGCCGCCATGGCGCGACGCGGGCCGGCCAGTTCGACGGTGCGTTCGGCCGTGGCGCGCGCGGCCCCCGCATCGCCCACGATCGGCAGGCCGGCACGCTCGAACAGCTCGACCAGCAGGTCGGCCAGTTCGGGCTCCGGCGCGGCGAACGATGTGCCGAGGTCGGCCAGCCCTTCGCTGATGAGGCACTCCGGTGTGTTGATGAGCAGGATCGACGCCTCGAGACGGCCGAGCCGATCGATCAGGTCGGCTTCCTTCCAGGCGTGTTCGAGGTGGTGCCCCGGGTACGTCTCATGAGCGAGGGTCGTCACCAGGCCCGGCGCCGAGATCGGCAGGTCCGTGTTGATATCGACTCGTGACCGACGCCCGCCGTCGAACCAGTTGTAGCCGGTCCACGGCTGGCCGCGCACCAACGACACCCGAACGTCCTCGCCACTGGGCAGTCCGAAGTCGCGCGCCGCGCGCTCTCGGAACCGGGCGATCAGCCAGTCGACCACGCCCGGCAGGCGCTCGAGCGGCACCTCGAGGGTACGGTCCCACGCATCGATCCGCTCGGCCAGCGGTCCATCCCCGGGGAGCAGCGCCTCGATCTCGGCCGCGGCCCGCTCGAACGCGATGTCGGCGTGGCGCGGCGGGCGGAAGCCCATGCATCGCTCGACGAGGTCAAGATACGGCAGCGGATCGCCGGCCAGTCCGGCCGCCTGGGCCTCGAGTGCGTCGACCTGGGCCGCGAGCCAGGCGCGACGCCCCTCGTCGGTCACCTCGGCCAGCACGCGATCGCGCAGCGCCATCGCGTCCGCGCGGAGGGCGACCGGGGCGCGGCGCTGTTCGAGGTCGACCTGGGCCTTGAGATCGGCCGGGCCGAAGTAGCCATCGACCAGCCCGGGGATGTGCTGGTCGAGCCGCAGCGCGAGCAGGAGGTAGTCGGCCGCCACTGGGTCGGGGGCCGGCACCCGGCGCGTGCCGCCGACCGCGGGCACCAGTGAGGAGTGGGTCGTCACCGCTGCATGCGATCGGGGCGCGGGGCCCGACGCTCTCCGTGGTCGCGATGCTCGTCGGCTCGTCGGCGCGCCTCGGCCAGGCGCTCGGCCAGCTCGGGATCGGGGCGCAGGCCGCCGCGAGTCGCCGCCGGTCCCGGTCCGGGTCCCGCAGCCCCGTCCGCGCCGGCACTCGCGGTCGCGCCGGCACCCTTGATCGTGCCGGGCTTGCCGGTCTCGCCGACGAACGGCATCCCCTGCCGCTCGGCGGCGTCGAGGCTCATCTCCAGCGCGGCGCGCTTCTGGCGGACGACTTCCCGGACATACGCAGATTCCTCGTCGGCGGTCATCGGTCGTCCCCGGACGATGCCCTTGGGCTTGCCGACCATGAGCCAGGCGAGGTGATAGCGGTCCATGCTGCCCCACGCCGTCTTGAGCAGGTCATCCGACAGCTGCAGCCAGAGCTGCATCGCCCCGAGCGACGGCTGGGCGAGCAGGCGGTCGGCCTCGTCGATCAGCCGGCGCGTGCCGACGATGAGCTCGTCGCGGGTCATCGTCCCTCCTCGGCCCGGATCATCGCCTCGCGGTCGGCGCGGGCACGCAGCGTCCACGGGCCGGGCCGACCGCTGCCGATCGGCGCTCCATCGAACGCCGTCACCGGCAGGACCCCGGCCACGCTCGACGACAGGAACGCCTCGTCGGCACCGGCAAGGTCCCCGCGACCGAGGTGTCCCTCGACCGGACGCAAGCCGACCCCGCGCGCCCAGTCCAGCAGCCACGACCGGGTCGTTCCCGGCAGGATGGCGCAGTCGAGCGAAGGCGTCGCCAGGTCGAGGACGCCGTCCGCGCCCCGGCGCACGAGGAAGATGTTGGCCGACGTCCCCTCGGACAGGTCGTCGTCGACCGTCAGGAACAGGGCGTCGTCGGCGCCAGCCCGGCGCGCCTCGAGGCGCGCGAACACGTACTCCGCACGGGACGTCGTCTTGAGCATGACGAGCGGGTTCTGCGGATCGCGTCGGA
>DAIUES010000004.1:0-29596 GCA_036844985.1 Candidatus Limnocylindrales bacterium | reverse complement strand
CTGCTGGGCGGGGCGATCGGCAACATGATCGATCGGTTCCGGCTGGGCTATGTCGTCGACTGGGTCGACGCCGGCATCGGCGACACGCGCTTCTACACCTTCAACGTCGCCGACTCGGCGATCAGCGTGGCGATCCTGCTCCTGCTCGTCATGGCGTTCCTGCCGGGCCTGGATGGTCGGCCCGCCACGACCGTGCGACCGCCAGACGCCTCGGGCGAGCGCCAGCCCGACACCGACCCCGACGCAGCCCCGGAGCGGCTGGATGCCTGAGGCGCCGGTGATCGCCGGGGTGCGCACCGTCCGCGTCCCCGACGGACGGCCCGGTCGGATCGACCGCATCGTGGCCGACGCGACGGGCCTGTCGCGCAGTCACGTCCAGAAGCTCATCTCCGATGGGCGGCTGACCGTCGATGGGGTCGCGGTGCGGGCCAATGCCATCGTGGCGGCCGGGTCCGACGTCCGACTCGACGTCCCGGAGCCGGTCGCGCTCGACCTGGCGCCGGCGCCGGACATCCCGCTCGAGGTCGTCTACGAGGACGACGACCTGCTCATCATCGACAAACCGTCGGGCATCGTCGTCCACCCGTCGGCCGGACACCATGATGGCGACACGCTGGTCAACGCCCTGCTGGCCCGGGCCGGCGGCGCCGAGTACGGTGGCATCGCCGGGGTCGCCCGGCCGGGCATCGTCCATCGCCTCGATCGCGACACGAGCGGGCTGCTGATGGTCGCCAAGCACGACGCCGCGCAGGCATCGCTGATGGCCCAGCTCAAGGCCCGGCGCGTCCGCAAGACGTACCTGGCGCTCGTCCTCGGCAGCGTGGCGGCGGCCGTCGGGCGCATCGAGGCGCCCATCGGGCGGGACCCGAAGCACCGCACGAAGATGGCGGTCGTGCCCGATGGCCGCCCGTCGACGACCGGCTACCGAGTGCGCGAACGGTTCGTCGGCTGGACCCTGCTCGAGCTCGATCTGATCACTGGTCGGACGCACCAGATCCGGGTCCACCTCGACGCCATCGGCCATCCGATCGCCGGCGACCCTGTCTACGGAACGGGTACGTCACGGCGCGGACCCGACGGGCTGCATCGACTGTTCCTCCACGCGTGGCGCCTCGAGCTGGCGGCACCGTCGGACGGCCATCTCATCCGGGCCACCGCCGAGTTGCCGCCGGCGCTCGAGGCGGTCGTGGCCGGACTGCGCGCCGCGGACGCTGCCCGATGACCCGGGAGCAGCGCGCCGAGGACAGCCCGCTGCTGCTCGAGCCCGCGCACGTCTCCGACGATCCCGGTCGTCCCGACTTCGTCATCGAGGGCGCGCCGGGAGCGATGCTCGTGATCATCTCGGGGCCGTCGGGGGTGGGCAAGGACACGATCATCGACGTCATGCGACGGCGCGAGATCGAGCGCGGGCATCCCGGCGACCGACACTACGTGGTCACGGTCACGACCCGTGCCCCGCGCAACGGCGAGGTGGACGGGACCGACTACCGGTTCGTGACCCGCGACGAGTTCCTGCGCATCCGCGCCGAGCGAGGCTTCCTCGAGGCGAACGAGGTCCACGGCAACTGGTATGGCTCGCCGCGGGACCAGGTCCGCGAGGCGCTCGCGGCGGGGCACGACGTCATCCTCAAGATCGACGTCCAGGGCGCCCAGGTGGTCAAGGAGCAGGTGTCCGAGGCGCTCCTCATCTTCGTCATCCCACCGTCGCTCGAGACGCTGTTCTCGCGCCTGCGCGCGCGAGCCACCGAAACGGTCGACGAGCTCGAGCTCCGTCAGCGCAACGCGGCCATCGAGCTGGCGCGCCAGGACGACTACGACCACGTGGTCGTCAACGAGACCGGCCAGGTCGAGCGAACCGCGGACCGGCTCGAGGCGATCATCGCCGCCGAGCGCCGGGCGCATCCGGACCGCCGGGTCCGGGTCTAGGGGTTCGCGGTGACCCTCGGGCTGGCGCCCGAGCGGGATGACCGGTCGGACGCGTCGACCGGCACGGGACCGCCGAGCGGGTCGGGCGAGCGCCTTGTCGAGGTCGCGATCGACGCGGCGGGGGCCGGCGGCGCACACCCCTACACGTATGCGGTGCCGGAGCGGCTCGACGACCTCGCAGCGGGCGAGGCGGTCCTCGTCGGCTTCGGGCGACGCCAGGCACTCGGCGTCATCCTCGGTCCGGCCGACGACCCCGGCGCCGTCACGGTCAAGCCGATCCTCGAGCGGGTCCGGGCGGATGGTCCGCTCCTGCCGCCACTCACGCTCGCGCTTGCTCGCTGGATCGCCAGCGAGTACCTCGCGCCGCCGGCGCTCGTCATCCGCTCGCTGGTCCCGCCCGGCCTCCTCGAGCGGTTGGAGCTCGTCGCCGAACGCCGCCCCGGCCGGGAGGGCGACGGCGCGGCCTTCGATGCGGTCGATGTGGACCTCCTCGACCAGCTCGACTCCGGCGCTCGCCCGGTCCGGGAGCTGGCAGCGCCCGACGGCCGGGCTGGGTTGTTGCGTCGATTGCGAGGGCTCGAGGCGGCCGACCGGGTGACGCTCGACTGGACCCTGCTGGGGGCCTCGGCCGGCCCCCGCTACGAGCGCTGGTTGCGGCTCACCGAGGCGGGCGGTGCCGCCACGGCGGCGGTGGCGGGCGGTGGCCGCGTGGAGGGCCGACCACTCGGCGTGCGCCAGATCGCCGCCCTCGCGGAGGTCGCCGCGGCCCCCGACGGGTTGTCGGGACCGGTGGTCGGTGGGCGGCACGGCAGCGCGGCGGTCGCCGGCCTCGTGCGTCGCGGGCTCATCTCGGCGGAGGTGCAGGAACGGCCACGGCGTCCGCTCGCGACGCGCGCTCCGGGGCGCCGGGGAGGTCGCCCGGTCTTGAGTGACCTGACCGATGCCCAGGCGGCAGCCGTCGCTCGTATCCGCGCCGCGATCGGTGCCCGCGACGCGCGGCCGCTGCTGCTCGACGGCGTGACCGGCGGCGGCAAGACGGCCATCTACGTCGAGGCCATCGCGGCCGCGCTCGAAGCCGGCCGGACCGCGCTCGTGCTCGTCCCCGAGATCGCGATGGCGCTGCCGCTGGTCGATCGGTTGCGAGCCGATCTCGATGCCGCCATCGCCCTCGTCCACTCCGGTCTGGGCGAGGGCGAACGTGCCGACGAATGGCGTCGCATCCGGGCCGGCGAGATCGACATCGTCGTCGGCACCCGGCTGGCGGTCGTCGCTCCGCTCGCTGACGTGGGCGTGGTCATCGTCGACGAGGAGCACGATCCGGCGTACAAGAGCGACCGCACGCCGCGCCTGCAGGCCCGTGACACTGCGATCCGGCTCGGTTCGCTGGCGGGAGCGGCGGTCGTCCTCGGGTCGGCGACCCCTGCGGTCGACAGCCTCGGGCACGCGTTGGACGGCACGTACGATCGGATCGTCCTGCCCGATCGCCCGACCGGAGCGGCACCCCGGATCGATGTCGTCGACATGCGTGCCGAGCTCGCCGAGGGCAACCGGGGTCTGCTGTCGGCGGCGCTCGACGAGGCGCTTGCGGGGCTCGATACCGCGGCCGGAGACCAGGCGATCCTCGTCCTCAATCGACGCGGGACCGCATCCGTCGTGCTGTGCCGCGATTGCGGCCACGTCCAGGCCTGCCCCGATTGCGAACGGCCGCTCGTGTACCACCAGGCCGGGACGACGCTGCGCTGCCACCACTGCGGCCGGGCCACGCCGCTGGCGACCCGCTGTCCGAACTGCGGCTCGCCCCGGATCCGCTACGTCGGCGGTGGCACCGAGCGCGTCGAGCGCGAAGTCCGGGCCCACCACCCGAGGCTGCGGGTCGCTCGGCTGGACCGCGACGTGGCGGTCCGGCGAGGCGCCGCCGAACGGGTACTCGACGCGTTCAGCGCGGGCGACACGGACGTGCTCGTCGGGACGAGCCTCGTGGCCAAGGGCCTCGACGTGCCGGCCGTGACCCTCGTCGGGGTGGTGTCGTCGGACGTGGCGTTGAACCTGCCGGACGAGCGAGCGGCCGAACGCACCTACCAGCTGCTCAGCCAGGCGGTCGGGCGGGCCGGTCGAGGTGATCGGCCGGGCCGTGCCATCCTCCAGACCTACCAGCCCGACCATCCGGTCATCCGGGCGGTCGCCACGGGCGATGGGGAGACGTTCTATCTCGCCGAGCTCGCGTCACGACGGCGGTTCGGCTCGCCGCCCTACGGCCGTCTCGTCAAGCTGACGGTCGCGCTGCCCGATCGCGAGGCCGCGGAACGCGAGGGCGAGGCCATGGCCGAGCGACTCCGGGCCCGGGCGGCGACGCGGGGCACGACGGTCATCGGCCCGGCGCCGGCCTACATCGCCCGGCGCAACGACCGCTGGCGCTACCACCTGGTCCTGCGCGGCGAGGACCCGATCGGAACGCTCGGCGGCGATCCCGGCCCGCCGTGGTCGGTCGATGTCGACCCCGAGTCGCTGCTGTAGGAGCGAGGCTCAGTCGACGCGCAACCGGTACGCGACGAGCACCCCGTCGACTCGACGCTCGACGCCCTGCAGCCGTTCGAGATCGGTCGGGCCGAGCGACGCCGGCTCGAGTCCATCGGGCAGCGCGTCCGGGTCGATCGTGCCGTAGGCACTCGGCTGGTAGGCCATCACGACGGCCGTGCCCAGCGTCCGTTCCGCCTCCTGGACGAGTGCCAGCTGATCGGGTTCGAGGTCCGCGTACGTCCACGCCGCTGCGGTCATCGGCCACCTCCCGCGATCCGGGTCCGTCGCGGACCCTCCGTCGCGCCGATGATACGCGCAGGGGCCGAACGGCCCGTGCCTTGGGCGACGGTTCGTGCGAGGATGCGCTTCCCACCTGAGGAGGCCAGAGCCATGACCGATCCGACCACCCCCCATCACGACCAACCCGCAGAGGGCCCGCGCGACCCGGCGTACACCTCCCCGGCCGGCGACGCGGGCGGTGATGCCCAGAGCCGCGCCAGCGACGTGCTCGAGTCCATCCGCGACGCCGTCGAGGATCTGGCCGAGAAGGCCGCTCCGGTCGTGCGCGAGCTGTCGGTCAAGGCGGCCGAGGTCGTGGCCGTCGCCGCGGACAAGGCGGCGCCGATCGTCCAGCGCGCGGGCGAGGTGACCGCCGATGCCAGTGGCAAGCTGGCCGAGAAGTCGCGGACCTGGGCGGCCGACATGCGCGACACCATGAGCGGTGGCGCCGGCGGTCCGATCGACCCGGCCGACAGCGTCGGCGATGCCGCTCGACACGCGGCGGACGACGCGAAGCGCGCGGCCGGCGATGTCGGTGACGCCATCCACGATGCGGCCGACGATATCGCCCGGACCGACCCGCCGCTGTGATCGAGGCGCGTCCGGCCGGCGACGGCCGGACGCCACCCAGTCCGCCGCGCTGACGACCTCGGGGACGGCCCATATACTCCGGTCATGAGCGTTCGTCCCATCGTGCTGCTCGGCGATCCGCGCCTGCGCCTCAAGGGCCAGCCCGTCGACAGCTTCGGCAAGTACCTGCACGGCCTCCTCGACGATCTCGCACACACCATGCGCGCGGCACCGGGTGTCGGTCTTGCGGCCCCCCAGCTCGGTGAAGCGCTGCAGGCCTGCGTGATCGAGGTCGAGAGCCACCTGTACGAGCTGGTGAACCCGCGCATCGTCCGCTCGACCGGCGATGACACCGACCTCGAGGGCTGCCTGTCCATCCCGGGCTACGTCGCCTACGTGACCCGCCGCGAGCGGGTGTGGGTCGTCGCCCAGGATCGCCACGGGAAGAAGATGAAGGTCGCCGGGTCGGGCCTGCTCGGGCGGGCGCTCCAGCACGAGCTCGACCATCTCGACGGGAAGCTGTACATCGACTACCTGGAGTCGATGGACGAACTCGTGCCCGTCGGTGCCTCGAACGAGGACGACGAGGAGGTTCGCGAGGCGACGGGCGCCCTGGCGTGACGGCGGGACCGACCCGGTCCGTCTTCATCGGGAGCGGCGCCTTCGGTCGCGAGACCCTGCGTCGGCTGGCTGCCGCGCCGGAGGTCGAGCTCGTCGGCGTGGTCAGCGCACCGCCCCGGCCGGCCGGCCGGCACGCCCGGACCAGCCCGACGCCGATCAACGTCCTGGCCGACAGCCTGGCCATCCCGGTCGTGCTCACCCCCGAGCGACTGCGAGCGCCCGAAGCGCTGGCCGACGTCGCTGCCCTGCGGCCGGAACTCGTCGTGCTTGCCGACTACGGGCAGATCGTCCCCGCCGAGCTCCTCGGGCTGCCCCACGGAGCGCTCAATCTCCACCCGTCGCTCCTGCCTCGCCACCGTGGCGCCACGCCGATCGCGGCGGCGATCCTGGCGGGCGACAGCGCGACCGGGGTCAGCCTGATGCGGATGGACGCCGGCCTCGACACCGGGCCGATCATCGCCCAGGTCAGGCGGCCACTGGACGGGACCGAGACAGCCCCCGAGCTCGAAGCCGATCTCGAGTCGATGGCCGCCGAGCTGCTGGCCGAGCACCTCGGGTCGTGGCTGCGCGGCGCGCTGGTGGCGCGACCCCAATCCGGGACGGGAGCGACGCTCAGCCGCCCGTTGCGCCGCGCGGACGGCCGGCTCGATGCGATCCGCTCGGCGCGCGAGCTGGAGCGCCAGGTGCGGGCGTACCAGCCGTGGCCGGGCACGTTCGTGGACACGGTGCTCGGGCGATTGGCCGTGCACGCGGCCCGGCCGCACCGGGGCGATCCCGCCACTGCCGGGGTCGAACCTGGCACGTTCGTGCCCGACGGGCTGGTCGTGGGCGACGGCGCCAAGCCGGAGCTGCTCGAGCTGCTGCGGGTCCAGCCAGCCGGTGGCCGGCCGATGGCCTGGGATGCATACGTGCGTGGCCGCCCGACGATCGTCGGGAGCCGGGTCCTGACGGGCCCGTGAACCAGCCTGCGCTAGCATCGTGCCCGTGACGAGCCTGCCCATCCTGACACCGGCAGCGACGGCTGCGCGCCCGGGCATCGCCGGGCTGACGTCGGCGGACCTGGACGCCTGGGTCGCGGCGCATGACGAGCCCGCCTTTCGCGCCCGCCAGATCGCCGATGCCGTGTGGCGACGGGGCGGTGCGACCGGGATCGATGCCTTCCGGACGCTGCCGGTGGCCCTGCGCGATTCGCTGGCGGCGGACTTCCGCCTCGATACCGTGGCCGACACCGAGATCCGGCTCGGCGACGGAGGGGCCACCGAAAAGGCGCTCCATCGACTCGATGACGGGTCGCTGATCGAATCGGTCCTGATGCACTACCCGGCCCGGGCCGGATCACGCGAGCGGCACACGCTGTGCATCTCGAGCCAGGCCGGCTGCGCGGTGGGCTGTCCGTTCTGCGCGACCGGTGAACTCGGGTTCGGACGGGATCTCGAGGTGGCCGAGATCCTCGACCAGGTGCGCTCCGCCCAGCGTCGGCTGGCTTCGCGCGGTGAGCGGCTGACGAACATCGTGTTCATGGGCATGGGCGAGCCGCTGCTCAACCTCGACCGAGTCCTCGCGGCGGTGGAGGCGCTCAACGACCCCGCCCGGTTCGGGCTCGGGGCCCGCCACATCACCGTGTCGACCTCGGGCGTCGTGCCCGGCATCCGTCGCCTGACGGCGCTCGGTCCGCAATTCACCCTGGCGATCTCGTTGCACGCTGCCCGCGACGCCCTGCGCGACGTGCTCGTGCCGCTCAACCGGCGCTGGCCGGTCGCCGAGGTCGTCGCGGCGGCACGCGACCACGCCCGGACCACGGGGCGACGGATCAGCTACGAGGTGACGATGATCGGCGGCATCAACGACACCGAGGCGGATGCGACCGCCCTCGTCGAGCTGCTGCGAGGCGACCATGCCCACGTCAATCTCATCCCGATGAACCCCGTCGCCCACACCCCGTGGCAGGCTAGCCCGATGCCGGTCATCGATGCCTTCGCGGGCACGCTCCGGGCGGCCGGCATCAGCACGACCATCCGACGCAACCGCGGTCAGGAGGTCGGGGCGGCGTGTGGCCAGCTTGCGGCGGAACGGGCCGGCGAGCCACCGGCGCCGGCCGTGGCCCGCCGACGGGAGCGCCTCGTCGAGGCCAGTGCCGCGGCGCTCCGTGACGAGCGCAGTGCCGAACCGGCCCCGAGCGGCACGGGGGAGTGGCCGTGACCACTGGGCGGGCGCGCATCGCGGCGAGCATCCTCGATGCCGACCTGGGCAACCTCGCGCATGCCGTCCGACGCGTGACCGGAGCTGGGGCGGACCGGGTCCACCTCGACGTGATGGATGGCCATTTCGTCCCCAATCTGACGTTCGGGGCGAAGACCATCAAGGCCCTCCGCCGTCGCACGCGGCTGCCGTTCGATGCCCACCTGATGATCAGCGAGCCCGGCCGCTACCTCGACGAGTACCTCGATGCCGGCTGCGACTCGATCACCCTTCATGTCGAGATCGACGAGCCGATCGAACCGACGCTGCGCGGGATCCGTGCGGCGGGTCGGGCGGCCGGTCTGGCGGTCCGACCGGGAACGCCCCTGGCGGCCCTCGCGCCGTACGCCGGTCTGCTCGACATCGTGCTGATCATGACGGTCGAACCGGGCTTCGGCGGGCAGGCGTTCATGGGTGACGTGCTGGCGGCCAAGGCGCCGGGTGCGCGCGAGCTGCTCAAGCACAAGCTGTATGGCGGTGAGGTCCACGTCGACGGCGGGATCAACCGCGAGACGGCCGAGACCGCCGGCTCCCACGGGGTCGACGTCTTCGTCGTCGGCTCGGCGCTGTTCGTGCGAGGGCGGGACATGGGGCGCGAGATCCGCCTCATCCGCGCCCTTGCCGACGAGGGCTTCCAGTACGGCCCGAACGAGGGCGAGCCGCCCATCCCACGCGATCGCATGGTCGCCTTCGCCCGACTCCCGAAGCACCTCGCCCGCCAGCTCATGGCCGAGATCGAGGCGACGGGCATCCCGGTCGTGATGCTCCGGGGCGAGGGTCGCATCAACCCCGACGGGGTCCGCGACTACGATCTGCTGGTGCCGGCCAGCGTCGAGCGTCACGTCGTCGAGCACCATGGCGACAGCCGCGGTCGTCTCGAGCAGGCGGCGGAGGCCTGGCGTGCCGAGTTCCCCGCGCCGGCGTGAGGGCACTCCTCCAGCGGACCACCGGCGCGCACGTGACCGTCGGCGAGGAGCGCGTCGGGGCGATCGGTCCGGGCCTGGTGATCCTGCTCGGCGTCGGTCCGCTCGACGACGACGCGACGGCCGAAGGACTCGCCCGCCGCGTGGCGGAACTGCGCATCTTTCGCGATCCGTCGAGCGGCCGGACGGACCGCTCGCTGCTCGAGGTCGGTGGGGCTGCGCTCGTGATCTCGCAGTTCACGCTCTACGCGGATACCAGGCGAGGGCGTCGACCGGGGTTCACCCGCGCGGCCGCGCCGGACCACGCGGCGGCCTGTTACGCGGTCTTCGTGACCGGGTTGCGCGCGCTCGGGGTGGAGGTCGCCACCGGTCGATTCGGGGCCGAGATGGCGGTCACGCTCAGCAACGACGGACCGTTCACCATCTGGCTCGACACGGACGAGCGCTGACGGGCCGGCGGCACCGCCGGCCGAAGCCTACTTGGAGGCCTTGAGCTGGGTCCGGCGGCAGCGCGTGCAGACGAGCGCCTTGACCGGCGAACCCTTCTGCTCGATGACGAGCGGCTGGAGATTGGGCTGCATGCGGCGGTGGGCTCGGACGCGGTTCATGCCCGTCGACTGCGGGTTGAAGCCGCCCATCGAGGTCTTGCCGCAGATCGCGCAGGAGCGGGCCATGGGTATCCTCAGGGACGAGACACGTGGAAGCGACGGGCGGGGGCGCCCGAACGGGGCGGTATGATAGCACACGCCCCCCGGCCAGCCCGCCGCACGCCGCCCTCAAGGGAGGACCCCGCCAGCGTGGCCATCCGTCCGACACCCGGCCGTTCCCTCGTCACCGCTCGCGCCCTGCGCGACATCGTTCGGCTCGCCACCATCGGCTCGTACGGTGTCACCGGCTTTGCCGGGCGACCCGGTGGCGCGCTCGGCCGTCTCGTGGAGCGGCTGGGGTTCGATCAGCCCGGGTTGACCGTCCGCATCGATGACGGCATCGACATCGACCTCGACCTCACCATCGCGCTGGGTGTCCCCGTGGCCGAGGTGGCGCGGCAGGTCGACTCGGCGGTGCGCTACGCCGTCCGCCGGGCGCTCGATCGCGATGTGGCGCGCATCGCCATCCACATCGACGGGCTGCACGTGCCGACCGGCGGTGCGACGCCCCCGATCGCACCCGCCACCCCGGCCGATGCGGTCCGGGCGCGCGATCTGGCCGACAGCGGCACGGACGTCGCCTAGATGCCCCGTCGGTCGTGCGACGGGGACGGCCTCCTCGAGACCTTCCGGGCGGCGGTGGCGAACCTCGAGGCACACGTCGAGGAGATCAACGGCCTCAATGTCTATCCGGTGCCCGACGGCGACACGGGCTCGAACATGTTCGCCACGGTCAAGGCCGCCCTCGACGAGGCGGACCACGTGGCCGGCCAGTCGGCCGAGCGGATCGCCGCTGCCATCAGCTTCGGCGCGCTCATGGGCGCCCGCGGCAACTCCGGCGTCATCACCAGCCAGATCTTCCGGGGCATGTCGGAGGCGCTCGGCGGCAAGCGCCGGTTCAACGGGCTCGACCTGGCACACGCCCTGTCGGAGGGCGCACGGACCGCGTATGGCGCAGTCGCCAAGCCGGTCGAGGGCACGATCCTCACGGTCATCCGGGAGTCGGCCGCCGGGGCGGTCGAGGCCGCCGAGCGCGACAACGACATCGAGGTGGTCCTGGGTGCCACGCTGGCCGCGGCGGAGCGGTCGGTCGCGCGCACGCCGACGCTGCTGGCGGTCCTGCGCGAGGCCGGCGTGGTGGATTCGGGCGGCCAGGGCCTGTACCGGCTCTTCCAGGGGGCGCTGCTCCACCTCGCCGGGAGCGCGCCCGTGCGGCGCAGCCGTGCGGCGGTCGGGCCAAAGCCGTCGACGCTTGTGGCCCATGCCGATGAGGGGTTCGGCTACGAGACGATGTTCCTGCTCCAGGCCAACGGCCATCGACCGCTCGACGTCGACGCCATCCGTGACCACCTCGAGACGATCGGCGAGTCGGTCCTCGTGGCCGGCGACGAGCGCGCCCTCAAGGTCCACGTCCACAACGAGCGGCCCGATCTCGTGCTCGCCTACGGGCTCGGCATCGGGGCGATGAGCCGGATCAGCATCGAGAACCTCGACCAGCAGGCACGCGACGTGCGCGAGACCCGGGCCGCGGCGTTCACCGGCGAGGGCGTCGCCCCGACCGCGGCACCGCAGTCGGGGTCGGGGTCCGGCGAGGCGGACGCCGCGACGCCGTCCGTCGCCGGCTCGATCCCCGACCTGGCCGTCGTCGCCGTCGTTGCCGGCGACGGCCTGGCGGCCATCTTCCGCGACTTCGGGGTGGCCAGCGTCGTCCAGGGTGGGCAATCGGCCAACCCGAGCACCGGTGAGCTGCTCGCCGCGGTCGAACGGGTCCCGGCGCACCAGATCCTGTTGCTGCCCAACAATCCGAACGTCGTCCTCGCCGCGCGGCAGGTCGCGTCGATGACGACGCGCCCGGTCGAGGTCGTGCCGACCCGCAACGCCGCCGAGGGCTTTGCGGCGCTGCTCGCACTCGAGCCGGCGATGGACGCGGCCGCCAATGTCGGGCCGATGACCGAGGCCGGCCGCTCGGTCCAGACCCTGGTCGTCACCGATGCCGTCCGTGACGCGACCATCGGCGGGCGCAAGGTCAAACGTGGCCAGACGATCGTGCTCGATCCCGACGACGGGCTCGTCGCGGTCAACGCGAGGCGCGACAAGGCGGTCCTTGCCGCGATGGAGACGCTGCGCCCCGGATACGAGCTCGTGACCCTGTTCTACGGTGACGGCGCCGACCTGGCGGACGCGGAGGCGATGGCCCGGCGCATCGGCGGGGTCATGCCCGGTGCCGAGATCGAGGTCCGGCATGGCGGCCAGCCGTTCTACCGGTACCTGATCGCGGCGGAATAGGGCGGCCCATGGGCAGGCCGGCGACGACCCGACGACGCGCCTCGACCGAAGCGCCGGACCCGCCGGCCGATCCGGTCGAGCTCCTGTCGACGCCGCTGGCGAAGTCCGGCCTGGGTGCCGCGCACCTGCTCCGGAAAGCGGGCATCCGGCTGGGCTGGTACGACGTCCGCGACCTGCTGTTCCATCTGCCGCGGCGCTACGACGACCTGCGCGAGCTGTCCCGCCTCGGCGACCTCGTCTGGGCGGAGGAGGGGACCGTCGTGTCGGCCCGGGTGCGGGTCGCCGACATCCGGGTCGAGGCGTCGTTCCGGCGGCGCATCCAGCGCACGGTCGCGCGCCTGACCGACGCCAGCGGCGAGGTCGACGCGACCTGGTTCGGCCGGCGCTACATCGAGAAGCGGCTGCACACCGGCGACGACATCGTGGTGTCCGGCCGACTGAAGCGCTTCGGGCACAAGCTGACGATCGACAACCCGGAGTTCCAGGCGATCGAGGGCGACGGGGAGGTGCTCCACGCCGGCCGGATCGTGCCCGTCTACCGGCTGACGGCGGGGTTGACCGCAGCCCGCCTGCGGATCGCCGAGCGCGAGGCGCTCGACCGGGCCGGTCACGCCTACCCGGAGTACCTGCCCCCGGACCTCCGTGATCGGGAGCGGCTCGTCGGCATCGCGCCGGCGCTCGAATCGGCCCACTACCCGCTGACCTTCGAGGACAAGGACGCCGCGCTGCAGCGGCTTGCCTTCGACGAGTTGCTCGCCCTGCAGATCGGCATGGTCGGGCGGCGCCGGGCACGCGGCCATGACCTGGCGCCGCGCATCGCCCTCGATGCGGCCACCGACGGATCGATCCGTTCGGCGCTGACGACGGCCCTGACCAGCCGCATCGGACGCGCGGTCACGCTGACCGTCGATCAGCACGCGGCGATCGACGCGATCAGGGTCGACCTCGCCGGTCCGACGCCGATGCTGCGCCTGTTGCAGGGCGATGTCGGATCGGGCAAGACGGCGGTCGCGGCCTATGCCCTGGCCGCGGCGGCACGGGCGGGCCACCAGGCCGCCCTGCTCGCCCCGACGGACCTGCTCGCCCGCCAGCACCTCGAGACGGTCGGGGCGCTGCTCGCGGACGTCGGTGTCGATGTCGTGCTCGTCGCCGGCTCGCTCAAGTCTGCCGAGCGAGCGCGTGCCAACGAGGCGGTCGCAAACGGCCAGGCCTCGGTCGTCGTCGGCACCCATGCGCTGTTCAGTGAATCGGTGTCCTTCGCCCGCCTCGGGCTGGCGATCGTCGATGAGCAGCACCGCTTCGGTGTCGAACAGCGCGGGCTCCTCGAGGCCAAGGCGGGTGGTGCTGTCACGCCCCACGTGCTGCTGATGACGGCGACCCCCATCCCGCGGACGCTCGGCCAGGTGTTGTACGCCGACCTCGACGTGTCGGACTTGCGCACGCCACCGGCCGGTCGCATCCCCGTCCGGACCGGCATCCGCACGCCCGATCGCCTCGACGCGACGTGGCAGAAAGTCCGGGCAGAGGCCGCCGCGGGTCACCGCACGTTCGTCGTCGTGCCCCTCGTCGAGGAAGGTGGCGATGGCAGCGACGACGGCAGCTCGTCGAGCGCGGTCGCGGCCGAGACCGAGGCGGTCCGCCTGACGACGCTGTTGGCGCCGCTCCGGGTGGGACTGGTGCACGGGCGGATGAAACCGACCGACCGCGATGCCGAGATGGGACGCTTCCGCGACGGCGCGCTCGACGTGCTGGTCGGGACGACCGTCATCGAGGTCGGCGTCGACGTCCCCGCCGCGACCATGATGATCATCGAGGGCGCCGACCGGTTCGGTCTCGCCCAGCTGCACCAGCTGCGCGGCCGGGTCGGTCGGGGGACGGCCGAATCGTTCTGCGTGCTCGTGTCCGACGCGACCGACGAGACCGCCGTCGCGCGGCTGCGGGCCATCACCGAGCTGTCGGACGGCTTCGAGCTTGCCGAGCGCGACTTCGAGCTGCGCCGCGAGGGCGACGTCCTCGGCTTCGCCCAAAGCGGTCTGCCCGGGCTGCGGGTCGCGTCGCTCGTCCGGCGCGACCACCAGGCGCTCGCCGTGCGCGCCCGGGAGCATGCCGAGGCGCTGGTCGACGCGACCGGCAGCCTCGACCCGTCCCGGGCGGACCTCGGGCCGTTGGGCCGCGAGCTGGCGAGCGGCTGGCTGCGCCACCTGGCCTCGGCCGAACCCACGAGCGGGTCGTGATGGGCCGGACGGGCGGGGCGCGGGTGCCAAGTGCCTGACGCGGGCCGGGTCATCGCCGGCACGGCCCGCTCGATCCGACTCGACGGCCCGGGTCCCGGCACGCGACCGCTCGCCGACCGGGTCAAGCAGACGCTGTTCGCGATCCTCGAGCCGGATCTGCGCGGCGCCGTCGTCCTCGATCTGTTCGCCGGCAGCGGCGCCGCGGGGATCGAGGCGCTGTCGCGCGGGGCCGCCTCGGCCACGTTCGTCGAGCGCGATGCACGCACCGTCGGCGTGATCGGGGCCAACCTCGAGCGGACCGGACTGGCCGATCGCGCCACGCTGATCCGGGCCGACGCCGTCGCGTGGCTGACCGATCCGGCTCGCCGCACCGGGCCGTCGTTCGATGTCGTCATCGTCGATCCGCCCTATGCGGACGGGGAGCTGCTCCTCGCCGCGCTGACCGCGCTGACCGCCCGGGCTGACCTGCCGGCCATCCTCGCACCGGGCGCTCGGGTCGTCGCCAAGCACTTCTGGCGTGACGCCCCGCCGGCACGGGTCGGACTGCTAGCATCGGACCGCGAGCGTCGTTTCGGAGAGACCTCGCTGACGTTCTATCGACGCACGGAGGACGCATGAGCGTCGCGGTCTATCCCGGCTCGTTCGACCCCGTCACGAACGGCCATCTCGACATCATCAGCCGGGCCGCCAACGTGTTCGACACGCTCATCGTGGCGGTCCTCGCGAACCCGAAGAAGTCGCCGCTCCTGAGCGTCGCCGAGCGGCTCGACGTCATCCGCGCGGCCCTCGGCGAGGACGGAGCGCCGCTCGACCGTGTCGAGGTGGCCGAGTTCGACGGGCTGACCGTCGACTTCGCCAGGCAGCACGGGGCGACGTCGATCGTGCGGGGCTTGCGCGCCATCAGCGACTTCGAGATGGAGATGCAGCTCGCCCACAACAACCGGGTCCTGGCGCCGGGCATCGACTCGGTCTTCTTCATGACCTCGATCGCCAACAGCTACGTCAGCTCCAGCCTGGTGAAGGAGATCGCGTCGTTCGGCGGTGACGTCTCGGCGATGCTCCCGCCGGCCGCGCGAACCGCCGTCGAGCGGGCGCTCGCCCGTCGCTGAGCGACCGCCCCGTGCCATAATCGACGGCGCAGGAGGGCCCCCGCCATCGACATCATCTTCCTCGTCGAGCGCCTCGAATCGCTGATCGCCAACGGCAAGAAGCTGCCGCTCACGACCAACGTCGTCGTCGACCAGAACGCCGCGCTCGGGCTGGTCGACGAGCTGCGTGTGGCCGTCCCCGAGGAGGTCCGCGCCGCGAAGCGCATCAACTCCGAGGGCGAGCGGATCATCGAGAAGGCGCAGGAAGAGGCCGAGCGGATCGTCGCCCGTGCCCAGGAACAGGCGGCGTTCCTCATCGACGAACGGGGGCTGACCCAGGCGGCCGACGCCGAGAGCCGGCGGATCATCGAGGACGCCCACGTCGACGCCGACAAGATCCGGGCGGGCGCCGACGACTATGCCGTCGGGGTCCTCGAAGGGCTCGAGGGCGACGTCCAGAAGACGCTCCAGAGCATCCAGAAGGGCATCGCCATGCTCGACGACCGGCGGGCAGCGCTGCTGCCCGCGCCTGCCCCGTTGCCGGACGACCACAACGACTTCGACGACGGCGACTGGCAGGACGAGCCCGAGGACGCCCAGGCACCCGCCCACACGTGATGTGGCGGCGATGAGCCAGCCATCGGCCGGATCGCCGCTCACCTGGAACGTCGCGGGTCTGCTGGCCGACGCCGCCGGTGCGGTCCGCTCGTACGAGGTCGAGGACGCGCGGATCGAGCTGCCGGATGGGCTGACCCTGGCAGAGCCGATCCGTGGGCGCGTCCGGATCACGCGGACCAATCGCGGTGTCCTCGCCGACGCCCGACTGACGACGTCGCTGGCCGGTGAGTGCGCCCGCTGCCTGCGACCGCTGACGACACCGATCGACATCGTCCTCGACGAGGAGTACCTGCCGTCGATCGACCTCACCAGCGGACGGCCCGTGCCCAGCGACGACGAGCCCGAGGCGCTGCGCCTGACCGATCACCACGAGCTCGACCTCGAGCCCTCGGTGCGCGACGCGATCATCATCGCCGAGCCGATCGCGCCGCTCGACCGGCCCGATTGCCCGGGCCTCTGCATCGTCTGCGGCCTGCCCCTCGACGAGGGTGACCACGATCACCCGACCGATGACATCGACCCCCGGCTGGAGGCGCTCCGCTCGTTCGAGCCGGCCGCCGACGACGAGGGTGCCGCCGGGTGACCCTGGAGATCCGCGAGGCCCGGACCGACGCCGACCTCGAGGCGTGGCGGCAGGTCCGCCTGGCCGTCCTGCCCAGCGAACGAGCGCCGTCGGTGGCGGAGATGCGCGTGGGGGCCGAGCCGCAATGGTTCCTTATCGCCGCGCTGGACGGCGCGGTGGTCGGCTCCGGGCTGGCCAATCGCTCGAGCTTCGGCTATGCCGGGCTGCATGTGCGGGTGGTCCCAGCGGCACGCCGCCGCGGCGTCGGGACCGCGCTCCTGTCGCGCCTCGCCGGACACGTCGTCACGGCCGGGTTCAACGAGGCCGGCTCGACCGTCGACGACGTCGGGTCGCTCGCGTTCGCGGAGCGATTCGGGTTTCGCGAGATCGACCGCCAGGTCGAGCAGGTCCGGCTCGTCGGACACGAACCGATGCCGGACGTGCCGCCTGGCATCGACGTCGTGACGGTCGCCGACCGGCCCGAGCTGTGGGACGCCGCATTCGATCCGTTCGCCCTCGATGTCGTGGCCGACATGGCGACCCACCGCCCGGTGCTGGTGACCCGCGAGGAATGGCGCCACGAGTGGCTGGCCTGGCCCGCCGCGATGTTCCTGGCGTTGGCCGGCGACGAGATCGTCGGCTGCGCCGGTCTCGAGCGTGACGACGACCGACCCGATCGAGCCGAGCAGGCGTTCACCGCGGTCGCCCGGTCGTGGCGACGGCGCGGCCTCGCATCGATGCTCAAGCGCCGCACCCTGGCGTTCGCCGCGGCCAACGGGATCCGCGAGATCTACACCTGGACCCAGGTCGGCAACGCCGACATGCGCGCGCTCAACGAGCGACTCGGGTACACGACGCGCGGCATGAGCCTGACCATCCGCGGGCCGCTGCCGCTCGCGTCGCTCGGCTCGTGACGCGGACGGCGGGTCCGATTTCGCGGTAGACTCCGCCTCCGGCGCCGTCCGCGCGCATCGATATCCCGAGCGCCAGTCCCGAGAGCGACAGCGCCCCACGACACGATACAAGGAGCCCACGACCCCATGGGTGTACCCAAGCGACGCGTCTCGCATGCGCGTCAGGGCGAGCGTCGCTCGCATCTTGCGATCGACCTGCCCAAGCTCGAGGAGTGTCCGCACTGCCACGAGATGAAGTTGCCGCATCGGGTCTGCCCCAACTGCGGTTACTACCAGGGACGACTGGCCGTGCCGCCGAAGCCGGCGAGCAGCGGCGGTGACGACGCCCCTCGCTGACCCGGTGACCACGCCGCGGTCCGTCCCGTCCGCGGCCGGTTCCGCCGCCGTTCGCGTCGCGTTCGACGCGATGGGTGGCGATCACGGTCCCGCCGAGATCGTCCCGGGCGTCCTCGACTACGCCCGCAGCCACCCGCTCGATTCGCTGATCCTCGTGGGTGATGCCACGGTCCTGCGCGGGCTCATCGACACGATGCCCTCCAACATCAGCATCGTCCACGCCGGTTCGGTCGTGGGCATGGACGAGCATCCCGCGCTGGCGCTGCGTGAGAAGAAGGACAGCTCGATCCTGGTCGCCACGGACCTGGTCAAGGCCGGAGACGCGGATGCCGTGGTCACGGCCGGTCACACCGGGGCCGGCATGGCGGCTGCGATCCTGCGCCTTGGTCGGCTCCCCGGCGTCGAACGGCCGGGCCTGGCGGTCCAGATGACCACGGAATCGGGGCCGATGGTGCTCATCGACATCGGCGCCAATCCAGACTCGACCGCGGAGCACCTGGCCCAATACGCCCGGATGGGGGCGATCTTCGCGGAGCGCGTCCTCGGCGTCGCCGAGCCCCGCGTGGCGCTGCTCAGCATCGGCGAGGAGAAGGGCAAGGGCGACGCCCGGATCCAGCGCGCGACCGAGCTCATCGATGCCTCGACGCTGCGCTTCGTCGGCAACGTCGAGGGTCGCCATCTGCCGCAGCATCTGGCCGACGTCGTGGTCACCGACGCGGTCGCGGGCAACGTCGTCATCAAGTTCTTCGAGGGCCTCTCGACGTTCATCTTCGACCTGTGGCGGGCCGAGTTCCGGCGGTCGTGGCGCGGACGGCTCGCCTACCTGCTGATGCGCCCGGGGATCGCCCGGATCCGGGCCGTGTTCGACTACGAGACGCAGGGGGGTTCGCCATTGCTCGGCGTCCGCGGCACGGTCATCATCACCCACGGAAGCGCCAGGCGGCGCATGATCACGTTCGCCTGTGAGGTCGCGGCCCGAACGGCGCGAGCGCGCGTGCCGGACCTCATCGCCGAGGCCCTCGCCGGCGATGCCGCCGAACGCGCCCGGATCGCCGCAGCCGCCGACTCCGGCATCGACCCGCCGCAGCCCGAGGAGATCGCCCGATGACAGGTCCGGAACTGACGGTCGGACGGGGGGTCATCGCGGAGCTCGTGCGGTCCGCCGCGTTCGAGGTTCCCGGCGTCGCCCGGGTCGGCCACGGCGGTCCGGCGTGGCGTGGCTGGCTGGCCGGTCCTGCCGTCAAGGTCCGGGTGAGCGACGATCGGGTCCTGGTCCGGCTGCGCCTGGTCGCCCGGCCCGGTCACGCCCTCGGCCCGTTGACCGCCCAGGTCCGGACCGCGGTGGCTGCCACGGTCGAACGGTTCCTGGGGCTCGATCTGGGGGCCGTGACGGTCATCGTCGATGGGGTCGGAGGCTGATCGCCAGCGCGGACGACGGACGGGACGTCGACTCGCGCTGGCCGCCATCTTCGAGGCCGACTTCGGTCAGCGCACCGCGGACGCCGTCCTCGAGCGACACCTGGCCGAGACGGAGCGCGACGAGACCGCGGCCGCCCTCGCCCGCGAGCTGGTCGCCGCGGTGGTCGAGCACCGCGATGCGATCGATGCCCGGATCGGCGAGGTCGCCCCGCGCTATCCCGTCACGGGCCTGGCCAGGATGGACCGCGCACTGCTCCGAACGGCCCTTGGTGAGGTGCTACACTCCGCCACGCCGGCCCGGGTGGCCATCGCCGAGTGGGTCGAGCTGGCACGCACGTACAGCGGAGACCCGATGCGACGCCTGTTGAATGGCGTTCTTGGGACGGTCTCCCCCGCACCCAGCTCCGAGGAGGGAGTCAGTGGCCACAACGTACGATCGGCTCAAGAAGATCGTCGTCGAGCAGCTCGGCGCCGACGAGGATGAAGTCAAGCCGGAGGCGTCGTTCGTCGACGACCTCAACGCGGACTCGCTCGACCTGGTCGAGTTGATCATGAGCCTCGAGGAAGAGTTCGGGACGGAGATCTCGGACGAGGACGCGGAGAAGATCCGGACCGTCCAGGACGCCGTCGACTACATCGACGAGCGCTCCACGTAGCCGATCGACGGCCGGGTCTCGGGTGCATCCCGGACAGGCCGTCGCGGAGCGTCTGGGCCTCCCGGTCCGGGACCTTGACCTGCTGGAGCAGGCACTCGTCCATTCCAGCTGGCTGCACGAGCACCCGGACGCAGCGCGCGGCCACAACGAACGCCTCGAATTCCTGGGCGATGCCGTCGTGAACCTGAGCATCTCCGAGGCGCTCTACGCGCGCCATCCGCTCGAGGACGAGGGCGCCCTGTCCGCGCGTCGGGCGGCCATCGTGTCGACCACCGGGTTGGCGCGGCTGGCCGGTCGGATCGACCTCGGGTCGTACCTGTTGCTCGGTGAGGGCGAGTCGCGCCGGAGCGGCCGGCGTCGTCCGTCGCTGCTCGCCTCGTCATTCGAGGCGCTCGCGGGCGCGCTCTATCTCGACGTCGGCTACGAGCGCGTCCGGACGTGGCTGGTCGAGCTGGCCGAGCCAGAGCTGTCACTCGAAACGCCGGTGTTCTCGCTGAAGAGCCCCAAGTCGAGATTGCAGGAATACACCCAACGGCGGACGGGCGAGCGGCCCCAGTACCGCCTCGTCGATGCGACGGGTCCGGACCACGAGCGATCGTTCCGGGTCGAGGTCCGGGTCGACGGCACGGTCCTCGGGGTCGGTGAGGGGCCGTCACGACGGGTGGCCGAGACCGCTGCCGCTGCGGAAGCCATCGACCGGATCCGGGCCGAGCGACGGTCCGCGCCGACCGCCGACGGGTCGACACCGGCATGACCACGGCCGACCGTCTCCTGCGTGACGAGCCGGGTTCGGCCGATGGCGACGGCACCCCGGCGCCGCCGCGCCTGCTGGCATTGCGCCTGCAGGGCTTCAAGTCGTTCGCGGAACGGACGAACGTCGAGTTCGGGGGCGGGATCAGCGCGGTGGTCGGGCCCAACGGATCGGGCAAGAGCAACCTCGCCGACGCTCTTCGCTGGGCACTCGGGGAGCAGGGACGGGCGCTCCGCTCGCGCAAGGCCGAGGACGTCATCTGGGCGGGCTCGGAACGACGTTCGGCGCAGGGCATGGCGGATGTGACCTTGGTCCTGGACAACGCAGACGGGCTGTTGCCGGTCGACTTTTCGGTACTCGAATTCGGTCGGCGGCTGTTCCGCAGCGGCGAGAACGAGTACCTCCTCAACCGACAGCGGATCCGACTGCGCGACCTTGTGGACCTGCTCGATGCCGCTCATCTCGCCGACAACGCGTTCCTGTTCATCGGCCAGGGGATGGTCGATCAGGCCCTGGCCCTCCGACCGGAGGAGCGGCGGCCGCTGTTCGAGGAGGTCGCCGGCGTCCGTCGTCACGAGCGACGCCGGCGCAAGGCCGAGGATCAGCTGATCGAATCGGAGGCGAACCTTGCGCGGGTCGAGGACATCGTCGTGGAGCTCCGGCCCCAGGTCCGGCGTCTGGCTGCCCAGGCGGAGCAGCAGGCGACCCGCTCGAGCGTCGGCGACGAGCTGATCACCGCGCTGCTGGCGGCCAGCCATGGGCGCTGGCACGAGGCCGCCGGCCGGTTGTCCGAGGCCACCAAGCGGCGCGAACGGACGCAGGCCGAGGCGGCGGGCGCGATGGCCGAGCTGGAGGCGGCCGAGGCGACGGCGTCGTCGCTGGCCGGGGAGCTGGCCGCCCGCGCCGACGTCGAGCGGGAGCGACGCGAGGCATACGACGCGGCGCGGGCCTCCCTCACCGGTCTCCAGCTGCGGGACGGACGCCTCGCCGCCGAACTCGAGGCGCTCGAGCGGGACCGGCGTCGCCTCGCCGACGAACGAGCGACGGCCGAGGCCGAGGCCGCGACCCAGCGTCGGGCGATGGCGGCGCCCGTACCGGCACGCGATCTCGATCTCGAGGCTGCCGTCACCGAGGCCGACCGCGTGCTGGCCGAGGCGCTGGCCGAGCTCGCCACCCTGCGCAGTGCCTCCCAGGAACGGGGCGAGGAGCTGGCTGCCCTGCGACGCGCGGAGGCTGCCAGAGCGGCCGAGGCGGAGACGGCCCGTCGACGGCTCGCCGACGCAGAACGTCGAGCCGCCGAGGAAGGGGTGGCGACCGACGAAGCCGTGTCGCGCCGCGGGACCGCGGCAACGGCGCTCGATGCTGCCCGCCGCGCCCTCGAGTTCGCGTCAGCCGCCGAGGGAACCGCACGCGCCACCCGGGAAGCCGCGCGGGTCGCCCTCGAAACCGCCGACGCGGACCGGCGTGCCGCCGCCGACCGGCTGGCCACGGTGTCGGCCACGGCCGCGGCCGTCCGGGGTCGCCTCGGGGCGCTCACCGAGCGATTGGACGAGGACGAGCGTCGACCGATCGCCCGTGCCGCGCGCCGATCCGGTGGTCGTCGGCTCGACGAGGATCTGGCGGTCGACCCGGACCTGCGCGCTGCCGTCGAAGCCGCCCTCGCCGATCGCGGACGGGCGTACCTGATCCGAGCCGCCGGCGTGACCCAGCTGTCGGGTGAGCGCGGGCGGCTGCTCGTGGAGGAGCGGCTGTCCGGCGCCGAGCCGAACCCTGACGCCGCGAGTCGCCGGTGTCTCGACGCCGTCGCCACCGCCGGCGGTGGCCGCCTGGCCGATGCCGTCCGCCGTGACGGGGCGGGTGTCGTCCGTCGCCTGCTTGCCCGGGCCGTCTGGCTGCCGGACCTCGCCGCCTGTCTCGCGATCCAACCGATGCTCGTGCCGGGCTGGGTGGCCGTGCCGCGCGACGGGTCGGCCGTCGTCGACGACTCCGGGGTGCTGCTCGGGGCACCCGAGTCGATCCTCGAACGACGAGCCGAGCACGCCCGGCTCGCGACTGATCTGGAGCGCCTCGACGGGGAGCTCGAGGCGTCGCGCGCCGAAGTCGCGACCATCGACGAGGCCGCTGCGGCGGCTCGTGCCACGCTCGAGGCGGCCCGGACCGACGAGACACGACTCGGCGCCGAGCGTCGGCGGGCAGAGGAAGCGGAACGGGCGGCGGCACGGGCCAACGAGGCGATCGTGCGCGAGGCGGCATGGCACGAAGCCCAGCGCGACCGGCTAACGGCGGACGTGGCACGACTGCGGGAGAGTGCCGAGGCAGTGACGCCGGCGGCGACCGGCGCCAACCCGAGCGATGCCGAGGCTCCCGGCACGATGGCCGAGGCACCGGGCGCGACCGCTGAGCCGGCCGCCCTGGCGACCTGGGAGACGCGCGCGGCCGGCCTGCGTGAGCGGCGCGATCGACTCGCCGTTCGACTCGCTGCGCACGACGGGACGCGTCGGGACGCGGAGCATCGCGTCGCACGAGCCGAGGCGTCCGCCACGATGGCCGAGGAACGGGTCGCGCGTGCCGAACGCGACGCCGCAGCCGTCGCCGAGCGCGAGGTCGCCCTCGCCGCCGAGCGCGACGCGCTGCGCACGGCCGTCGCGACCGCGACGACCACCGAACGGACCGCCCGTGAGGCCCTGGCCGCCCTGCGCGCCGCCGACGCGGCCGACCGATCACGGCTGGCCGACGCCGAACGCGCAGCGGCCGGAGCTCGGGAGCACCTGCGCGCGACCGATGACCGGCTGCGGACCGCCGACCACGCCGAGCTGGAAGCGCGACTCGGGCTGGACGCCCTGCGCGAGGGGATCCTCGTCGAGTTGGCCGGGATGGGCGACCTCGGTCTGACGGCCCTCGGCGTGGAGGGCGAGCTGACCGTCGAGGTGCCCGTCGATGCGGCCCTTGCGCCGGCCCCAGACGCGACCGACGACGCGGGCGACGGAGCGGTCGCCGACGACACGGCTGCGCTCGAAGTCGCGCTCGCCCGACTCGCCGAGGGCTGGGTTGCGGAGCCGCCAGCGGCGACGCCGCCCGCTCCCGGTCGACTCGCCCAACTCCGCCGGCGCTACCACGAGCTCGGTGCGGCCAACCCCTTCGCCGTCGAGGAATACGGCGAGCTCCGGGGACGGCTCGAATCGCTCGACACGCAGGGCGACGACCTCCGGTCGGCGATCGCCAGCACGCGTGCCCTCATCGCCGAGCTCGACACGATGATCGCCGATCAGTTCCACTCGACGTTCAGCGCCCTCGAGACCGCCTTCGAGCGACGCTTCGAGCAGTTGTTCGGTGGCGGCTTTGCGAAGCTGTCGCTGACCGACCCGTCCGACCTCGGCTCGACAGGGATCGAGATCGTGGCGCGGCCACCGGGCAAGAAGCCGCAGGCCCTGGCGATGCTGTCCGGTGGCGAGCGCGCCCTCACGGCCGTGGCCCTCCTGTTCGCGATGCTCGAGGTCCGGCCGGTGCCGTTCTGCGTGCTCGACGAGGTCGACGCCGCGCTCGACGAGGCGAACATCGGGCGCTTCGCCGACGCCCTGCGCAGCCTGTCGCACCAGACCCAGTTCATCGTCATCACCCACAACCGCGGGACGATCGAGGCCGCCGACGCGATGTACGGGGTGACCGTCGGCGACGACTCGGTGTCACGGGTGATCAGCCTCCGACTCGACGAGGCGCAGGCGCTGGCGACCTCCGACCGCGAGCTCGGCGCCGCCGGCTGATGTCGTTTTGGCGACGCCGCCGAGACCAGCCGTCGGAACCGATCGGATCGACGCCGCCGCCTGAGCCGCCCCTACAGCCCGAGGCACCCGAGCACGCGCCCACGGAGGCGACCGAGCCGGCTCCTGCCGAACCCCTCGCCGAACCGCCCGCCGAGCCAGCCATCGCGCCATTCGATCCGACCGCGTTCCTCGCGGTCGCCCCCGCGCACACCCTCGACCAGGGCCTCGAGCGAACGCGCGGCGGCTTCATGACCCAGCTCCGCGGCTACCTCGGCGCTGATGACGGGCCGCAGTGGGACGAGGTCGAGGAGACGCTGATCGCCGGCGACGTCGGTGCCAGCCTGGCCATCGACCTGGTCGAAGCGGCCCGTCGACGACGGCATCCCGACGGGCCGGAGGCGGCCATCCGCGAGGGCCTCCAGGCGCTGCTGGTCGAGCGCGAGCTCGACTGGTCTCCCCAGCCCGCAGCCAGCGGCGGGCCGGCGATCGTCCTCGTCGTCGGGGTCAACGGCACGGGCAAGACGACGACGATCGGCAAGCTCGCGGCCCGCTATCGAGCCGAGGGACAGTCGATCATCCTGGCAGCGGCGGACACGTTCCGGGCGGCCGCCATCGACCAGCTCCGGATCTGGGCAGAACGGGCGGAGGTGCCGGTCGTGGCCCACGCGCCCGGCGCCGATCCGGGCGCCGTCGTGTACGACGCGATCGACGCCGCCGTCGCCCGTGGGACCGACATGGTCATCGCCGACACCGCCGGCCGGCTCCACACCAAGTCGAACCTCATGGACGAGCTGACCAAGGTCCGCCGCATCATCGACAAGCGCCTGCCGGGCGCCCGGCCCGAAACGCTGTTCGTGCTCGACGCGACGACCGGCCAGAACGGGCTGGCCCAGGCCAGGGCGTTCCATGACGCCGTCGGCCTGACCGGGATCGTGCTGACCAAGCTCGATTCGACCGCCAAGGGCGGCATCGTCTTCGCCATCGAGGCCGGTCTCGACATCCCGGTCCGCTTCGTCGGGGTGGGGGAGGGCGTCGCGGACCTCCTCGTGTTCGATCCCGATGCGTTCGTCGACGCGCTCTTCGCCTGACGATCCCGCTCAGGCCCCGACCGGCTGATCGCGCTCGACGTCGACGACCACCTGGGCGGGCGAACGGACGTCGAGCCCGGTGATGTCCCGGAGCGACCGGACGGGCGACCAGTAGAGGACCGCCGCGGCCAGCAGCCCGCCGAGTGGGGCGAGGAACGCGGTCGCCCGCAAGCCGATGACCTCCGCGAGCACACCTGCCGCGATGGTGGCAACCAGCTGGGCGGCGGCGGACGCCACCTGGAAGGTCGAGGCGACGCGACCCAGTTCGCGATCGGCGACGAGCGTCTGCCGGACGGACGTCTCGGTCACGTCGTAGACCGTGATGGCCGAGTCGGCGATGAGCTGCTGGGCGAGCAGGAACAGCACGGCGAGGATGGGGATCCCGGCCGGCGCCAGCGGGATGAACGCATTGCCGAGCGCGGCCAGGAGCATCGCCGCGATCGCGACCGGCCCCACGCCCCATCGTTTCGTCGCGCGGGTGGCGACCACCGCGCCGATGAACGACGACGCCCCGCCGGCGCTGGCCACGATCCCCACCAGCGCCGGACCCACGCCAAGGTCCTCGAGAGCGAACAGGAACCAGGTCGCCCCGAAGACGCCCCACAGCATCGACATCAGCATCTGGGCGCCGGCGAACGCGCGCAGGATCGGGTCGTGACGGACGAGCCGGAGGCCGTGCCGGATCTCGGCGAGGACCGGCTCGCGATCGGCCTGATCGGGCGGAGGTGGCTCGGGGTGACGGACCGTCAGCAGCAGCGCCGCCGAGACCAGGTAGGTCAGCGCATCGATGACGATCGTGATCGGACCGCTCAGCGCCTGGACGAGGAAGCCGCTGATCCCGAACCCGGCGAATTCGGCGACGGAGCCACTCGCGGCCAGGGCACTGTTCGCCTCGACCAGCCGCTCCCGCTCGACGATGGTCGGCAGGTACGCGTTGTCCGCCGCGTCGAAGAAGGTCGTGAGGACCGCGGCCGTGGCAGCCACCGCGATGAGTTGCCACAGCGCGAGGGAGCCGAGCACGTACGAGATCGGGATCGTCGCCAGCAACACCGCCCGGATCAGGTCGGCCCAGATGAGGACAGGTCGCCGGCGGAGTCGATCGACCCAGGCGCCGGCCACCAGGCCGACCACGAGCGCCGCGATCAGGTCCATGCTCCGTAACAGGGCCACCTCGAGCGGCCCGGCGCCGAGCGACAGGATGGCCACCAGCGGCAGCGCGATCCGGGTGATGAGCGAGCCGAAGATCGAGATGCTCGCCGCGCTCCACACGCGGACGAACGCCTGATTGCGCCAGAGCGGGGAGGCGAACGGGTTACGCACGATGGCGCAGCATACGACCGCGTGGTCCCCGCGCACCGGACCATCGTCCGGGCCGCGGTTCGCCCGACCCTGCGCTACACTGCCCACGCTTCGGTGCGTCAGAACCCGCGCACCACCCGGCCCCGCATCGCGCCGTCACGAGCGGGCCCGGGCCACCCAATCACCACGGAGTCCCGTCCGAACCGTGTTCGACACCCTCAGCGAACGGCTGCGCGCGACCCTCGGCACCCTGACCGGCCGGGGCCGGATCAGCGAAGCCGACGTCGATGCCGCCATGCGCGAGGTCCGGCTCGCGCTGCTCGAAGCCGACGTCAACTTCAAGGTCGTCAAGGACTTCGTGGCTCGCGTCCGCGAGCAGGCCATCGGCCAGGACATCCTGGCCAGCCTGACCGCCGGGCAGGCGGTCGTGAAGATCGTCCATGACGAGCTCGTCGGGCTGCTCGACGCAGGCGACCGCGTCTTCCACCTCAGCGGCAATCCGGCCGTGGTGGCGATGGTCGGGCTGCAGGGCTCGGGCAAGACCACGAGCACGGCCAAGCTCGCCCGCCACGTCGTCAAGCAGGGCCGTCGACCGTTGCTCGTCGCGGCCGACCCGTACCGGCCCGCCGCGGCCGACCAGCTCGAGACGCTCGGCCGACAGCTCGACATCCCGGTCTTCCGCGCGCCCCAGGGGACGTCCGTCCCGGACATCGCCCGTGCCGGTGTCGAGGCGGCCAGGCGCCAGGTCCGCGACGTGGTCATCCTCGACACCGCCGGACGCCTGAGCGTCGACGACGCCCTCATGGCCGAGATCGCCGCCGTCGATGCGGCGGTCAAGCCGATCGAGACCCTCCTCGTGGTCGATGCGATGACCGGCCAGGAGGCGGTGGCCGTGGCCCAGGCATTCGTCGCCGCGGTGCCGGTTACCGGCCTCATCCTTACCAAGATCGACGGCGACGCCCGTGGCGGCGCCGCGCTCAGCATCAGCGCGGTCACCGGTGTTCCGGTCAAGTTCCTGGGCACCGGCGAGAAGACCGATGCGCTGGAAGTGTTCCATCCCGATCGCCTTGCCGGGCGGATCCTCGGCATGGGCGACATCCTGACCCTCGTCGAACGGGCCCAGGAAACGTTCGATGTCAACCAGGCGCAGAAGCTCGAAGAGAAGCTGCGCAAGAACAGCTTCACGCTCGAGGACATGCTCGAGCAGCTCCAGCAGGTCCAGAAGATGGGCCCGATCGGCCAGATCATGGGCATGATCCCGGGCATGGGCAACATGGCCGGTGAGGCCCAGGCCGCGGTCGACCGCGGCGATCTCAAGCGGACCGAGGCGATCATCCGGGCGATGACCCCGGCCGAACGCCGCGATCCCACCGTCCTCAATGGTTCGCGCCGACGCCGCATCGCGGCCGGGGCGGGCGCCGATCTGCCGGAGGTCAACCGGCTCGTCAAGCAGTTCAGCGAGATGCAGAAGCTCATGAAGCAACTTTCCGGAGGCGGTCGACGCGGTGCGCTCGGCAGCCTGATGGGGGGTCGGCGCTAGGCGCCGAAGGAGACCAGCGATGACCGACTTCGAACGACCCGTCGACGATCCGACGACCGATCCGGATCTGGACACGACCGCCACGCCGGTGCCGACGACACCAGTCGGGACGCCACCTCCGGTCACCGACGCCGGGACGGTTGGCGCGAGCCAGTACAGCGCGGCTCCGCTCCCGACCGATCGACCGCTGGGCGATGCCGACATCCCGCCCGCCGCGCCCGCGCCCGCGCCTGCGATTCGTGGGAGTCGCGTCCGCTGGTTGGCGGCTGCCGGGCTCATCGCCCTGATCGTCGGAGTGACCGCCATCGGGACGTTGCTGCTGACCGGCTCGACCTCGACGTCGAAGGTCGCCGGCTACGTTCCGGCCGACAGCCTGATGTACGGCGAAGTCCGCCTCGATCTGCCCGGTGACCAGCGCCAGAAGGTCGGCCAGTTCCTCTCGAAGTTCCCGGGTTTCGCCGACCAGGCGGCGCTCGAGGGCAAGCTCGACGAGGTCCTCGACCGACTCACCAAGGACGCGTCCGACGGCAAGCAGACCTACAGCACCGACATCAAGCCGTGGTTCGATGGCCAGATGGCCTTCTCGGTCGGCGCCGTGCCGACCTCGAGCGACGCAGCGGCCGCCGCGGCCGAGACCCGCGCCCTGGTCGTGCTGTCGATCAAGGACGAGGCCAAGGCTCGCTCGTGGTTCAGCGACGCGATCAGCGGATCGGGCAAGACCGGCGCCACCGAGGACTACCAGGGCGTGCAGCTGACGCTGTTCGACGATCCCGCCATGGGTGCGGCGACGAAGGTCGGCTACGCGTTCGTCGGGGGCAAGGTCGCCATCGCCGGCGATGCGGCGTCGATCAAGGCCGCCATCGACACCAAGGGTGACAGTGGGCTGTCCAAGGCCGACGCCTACGCCAAGGCGCGCGCGGCCATCGGCGGCGAGGACGTCGGGTTCCTGTTCCTCGACTTCAAGCGCCTCATGAGCGCGTCGCTCAAGATGCTCGAGTCGGCCAGCGCGACGCCGCCGGTGAGCGACACCCTTCTCGCGATGGTCCCCGACTGGGCGGCGATGCGGCTGCGGGTCGAGGGCGATGCCCTCGTCGTGGACGGGGCCTTCCCGCATGTCGCGGCGATGCCCGGCGCGACCGATAACCGGGCCAACAAGGTGGCCGACTACGCACCGCCGTCGACCATCGCCCTGATGGCCGGCAACGACTATGGCAAGGCCCTGGTCGACACCGTCGCGCTCTACCGCAAGGAGCCGAGCCTGGCCGAGGCATTCACGTCGATCGACCAGGTCGCCGGTGTGCTCGGCGGCCTCGATTCGGCGCT
>DAIUES010000003.1:27079-31026 GCA_036844985.1 Candidatus Limnocylindrales bacterium | reverse complement strand
CGATGATCATCCTCGGCTCGTGGTGGGCGTCGATCGCCTGGTCGCGCTACTGGGGTTGGGATCCGAAGGAGACGGCGGCCCTCGTCACGTGGCTCATCTACGCGGTCTATCTCCACGCCCGTAACCAGCGCTCGTGGGCGGGCCGACCCGCCGCCCTGCTGCTCGTGGTCGGGTTCGTGATGGTGCTGGTGACGTACTCGGGCTCGCTGTGGTTCAGCGGCCTGCACGCCTACTCCGGCCTGTAGCGACCGTGCGCGGGGCGAGCGCGCGGTCCGGGGCGCTCGCCATGATCGTCGGGCTTGTCGCGCTCGTGGCCGGCGGCTGCCAGTACCTGCTCGGCTACCCGACCGATCCGAACTTCGCCCTGCCCTCGCCGTCCGCCGCGTATCGCGAGGGGCACGCCACGGTCAGCCTCGGCAAGCAGCCGGCGATCACCCTTGGCCAGCTGTCGCAGCCGGGGACGTTCGACACCATGCTTGGCGCGGAGGCGACCTTCCGCGGCGACGACGGATGGTACCTGCGGATCGTGGGTGCGACCGCCGGCGGCGGGTTCATGCAGACCGCGTTCATCCAGCTCGATCGGATCAGCGGGGGCGAGCACTGGACCACCGTCGACCCGAGCCGCTGTGTCGTCACCATCACGGCGGCCGACAAGGACGCGCTTCGTGGTTCCGCGTCGTGCAAGGGCCTGCGCTGGTCGGATGCGGTCGCCGGCGGGATGTACGGCGGGCTCGAGCCGGCCTACATCGACGGCCAGCCCGCGTTCGACGCCGAGATCACCTTCGAAGCGACACCTCGGACGCCGCAGGCGTAGCGGCGGGCGCACCGGCCATGGGCGCGCTCGACGCGAACTCGGCGATCATCGAGACCCACGGGCTGGCCAAGCGCTACGGTCGGACCGTCGCACTGGTCGACCTCTCGATGCGCGTCGAGCCGGGCGAGATCGTCGGCTTCCTCGGGCCCAACGGGGCGGGCAAGACGACCGCGGTCAAGCTGCTGCTGGGGCTCGCCCGCCCGACCGGTGGGAGTGGCACGGTGCTCGGCGCGCCGCTCGGCGATCTGGTGGCCCGCCGGGGGATCGGCTACCTGCCCGAGACGTTCCGCTACCAGCCCTGGCTGCGGGCTCGCGAGGTGATCGAGCTGCACCTGCGGCTGCTGGCGCCGGGCGGGCAGCCGGCGGTGGGCGCCGCACTCGAGCACGTCGGCCTCGCCGATCGAGCCGAGGACGTGGTCGGGTCGTTCTCGAAGGGCATGCAGCAGCGGCTCGGGCTGGCCGTCGCGTTGCTGGGCGCACCGCGCCTGGTCGTGCTCGACGAGCCGACCTCCGCGCTCGATCCCGTCGGCCGCGCCGACGTCCGCTCCATCATCCGGCGCGCGCGCGACGGCGGGGCCACGGTCCTGCTCAACTCGCACCTCCTGACCGAGGTCGAACGGCTGTGCGACCGGATCGCGATCGTCGATCACGGGCGGGTCCTCGCCAGCGGTCGGATGGACGACCTGCTCGGCGAACAGGCCGTGCGGATCCGGGCGACCGGGCTGTCGAGTGTCGATGTCGCAGGACTCGGCCGATTTGGGGCGGTCAGCGTGACGGACGATGGCTGGGTCTCCATCCCTGCACTGGGGTTCGATCAGGTACCCGAGCTCGTCGCGGGGGTCGTCGCGGCCGGCGGTCGGGTCCACGCCGTCGACAGCGGTCGGTCGAGCCTGGAGGATCTGTTCATGCGCCTCGTGGCCGGGGGTACGACCGGCCCGCCGGGCCCGCCGGCCCCGCCGACATGAGAGCCATCTGGATCATCGCCCGGCTCACCGTGGCCGAGGCTGCGCGCCGGCGGATCCTGTGGGTCCTGCTCGGGTTGACGCTGATCAGCGTTGCCCTGACGACCTGGGGCGTCGAACGGCTCGTATCGCTCGCGCGGGAGGGAGACGCCAGCGAGCTCGAGATCCAGGTCGGGGTGTCGCAGGTGCTGATCCTCGTGGCGTTCATGTTCAGCTTCGTGCTCGCGATGACCGCGGCGTTCCTTGGCGCGCCGGCGATCGCCGCCGATCTCGAGTCGGGCGTGGCCCACGCGATGCTGGCCCGCCCGATCCGAAGGTCCGAGCTGGTCATCGGTCGCTGGCTCGGACTGACGGCGATCATCGTGGGATATGCGGCGGTCTCCGGACTGCTCGAGGTCGTGGCCGTGCGGCTCGTGTCGGGCTATGGGCCGCCGCAACCCCTCGTCGCGGTGGCGTACCTGTCGTCCCAGGCGGTCGTGTTGCTGACGCTCGCGCTGGCGCTGAGCACCCGGCTGCCATCGATCGCCGGCGGCGCGGTGTGCGTCGTGGCGTTCGGGCTTGGCTGGATGGCCGGGGTCTTCGCGGGGGTCGGCCGATTCTTCGACGCCGGCCCCCTCGTCACGGCCGCCGAGGCCGCCCGCTTCCTGCTGCCGAGCGACGGCCTGTGGCGCGGCGCGATCTGGGGACTCGAGCCGCCCGCGGTCGTGCTGGTCGCCGTCGGCCGGGGCGGACCGGCGGCAGAGGCGAACCCATTCTTCGCATCGTCGGCGCCACCGATCGCGTTCGTGGCATGGGCCGGCCTGTGGGTGGCGGTGGTGCTCGTGGCCGCTGTCGTGTCGTTCCAGCGGCGGGACTTGTAGGGCGTCGCGGATCGGGCCGGCGGCCACCCCGGGCCGCGGCGGAACCCCGGGCCGCGGCGGAACCCCGGCCGGCGGCATAACCCGGCCGGCGGCCTGCCGCCGTTCGCCGGCGGCATAACGCCAATCACGGCGACCGTATGACGAGCTCGTCGCCGATCCCCTGTCCTGGAAGGGCTTGTCGTGGGCCCGATCCCTGCATAACGCTCCGCCAGGACCACGTTATGCGGGTCGACGACCGTCACAGCCGTGTCCGATCGATGATGAGCCGTCATACGGTTCGCCCGATCGGCATTCTGCCGGGCCGCGGGGCCATGGCCCGGCGGCGGCGTGTCGCGGGACGGAGCGGACCGGGCACGGCCCAGGGTCGTGGCGGGCCAAACCCGCGTGCCTGCGGCTGCGGGGCGCGAGCCGGCGATGTGCCGGGAACACCCCGATAACGTGCGGGATGACTCGACCGCAACTGCCCGGTGAGCGCCGCGGACCAGACTCGATCCATGGATTCGATGCAGCGCTGCGGCGCGTCCTTTCGCGCGGTTCGAATCAAGCGGCGGTGGCGGCAAAGCGACCTGGCCGCACACGCAGGCGTCAGCCGGTCGGTGATCTCGAGCATCGAGCGGGGCCACCTCGAGCACGTCGCGGTCGGAACGTTGCTCGTGGTCGCCCGCGCCCTCGAGATCCAGGTCTCGCTCGCAACACGCTGGCGTGCCGGCGACCTCGATCGGCTCCTGTCCGGTCGACACTCCCGGATGCACGAGGTCGTCGCGCGCTGGTTCGGCACGACCCTGCCCGACTGGGTCCTTGCTCCGGAGGTGTCCTTCTCGATCTTCGGAGAACGGGGCGTCATCGACATCCTTGCCTGGCATCCTGGATACCGAGCGCTTCTGGTGATCGAGCTCAAGACGGACGTGGCCGACGTCAACGAACTGATCGGGACGATGGATCGCCGCCGGCGGCTGGCCGCGGTGGTCGCCCGCGAACGCGGCTGGGATCCGGTGACCGTTTCGACCTGGGTGGTGGTCGCGGGCAGTCGGACCAACCGGGCTCGTGCGGCAGCGCATCGAAGCGTTCTCCGAAACGCCTTCCCCGTCGATGGGCACGCGATGCGAGGGTGGCTCCGACGTCCGGATCGCCCCGTCGATGGGTTCTCGATGTGGGAGCGCGGCGCGGCGGCATCCGATCCGAGCGATCTGGCTGCCCGTCATCGCGTTCGCTCCGACGCGAACGGCCGCGTTCCTCGATCGCACCGTCGGGCGACGACCCGGAAGAACGTCGATCAGGACGACCCAATGTCGACTTCGTGAGGTTGCGTGT
>DAIUES010000003.1:24693-26979 GCA_036844985.1 Candidatus Limnocylindrales bacterium | reverse complement strand
GATCGGCGCAGTGCCGGGTCGTCGTACTGCCGGGTCCACCGGCGCACGAACCGGGCTCGCCGAGACCGTCAGCGGGTGCGGGTCACCTTGTGCAGGTTGCGCGGTACCTCCGGATCGAGGCCGCGCGCGCGGGTCAGGTGCAGTGCGTGCAACTGGCCGACGATGATCGACACGATCGGACCGAGCCATTCGGGGGTGCCGTCCGGCAGCGCCAGCGGCCAGCGGGCGATGGCGAGGGCGTCGGCTGCCTCGGACGCTACGGCCAGATCCGCGTCGAGATCCGCCCGGAGCCGGCCGAGCAGATCGACCAGCGAGGCCGCCGTCGGGCCCGGCCGGACGACCGCGAGGACGGGAACGCCCGGTTCGAGCAAGGCCAGCGGCCCGTGCTCGAAGTCGGCGGCGGAATACGGATCGGCGAACACTCGCGCGAGCTCCTTGAGCTTGAGTGCCCATTCACGTGCGGTCGCGTACTCGTATCCCCGGGCGATGACCAGGAGGCGGTCGGCCGCCGCCTGTTCGCCGGCCATGTCGGCGATCGCGGCTTCGAGCGCCAGGGTGGCTTCGATGGCGTCCGGCACCCGCGTGAGGGAAGCCGCGTCGTCGGGGTCGGCGGAGATCGCGGCGGACAGCGCTGCGATCGCCAGCAACTCCGCGGTATACGTCTTGGTCGCGGCGACGGCAGTCTCGGCACCAACGCCGAGGTCGATGGTGGTCTGTGCGGCGGCCGCCAACGGCGAGTTCGGGTCATTCGTGATGGCCAGCGTCGGCGAGCCTTGGCGGCGGCCGGCCTCGATCACAGCGACCACGTCGGGAGACGCGCCCGACTGACTGATGCCGATGACGAGCGATCGATCGAGCCTCGGTTGCGCGCCATACAGGCTGATGACCGACGGCGTCCCCAGGCCGACCGACAGGTCGTGGCGGACACCGAACACGTACTGGGCGTAGATGGCCGCGTGATCGCTCGTCCCGCGCGCCGCGATGACGACATGATCGACACCGCCCGCCCGAATGACCTCCGCGAGCGGCCCGACGATGTCGGGCGTTCGGCGCAGGAACCGGGCGGCCACCTCGGGCTGCTGCAAAATCTCGTCGCGGAGGCTCACGGTCGCGGTCGGCTCACGGGCGCGAAGGCCCACGGTCGCGGTCGGCTCACGGGCGCGTCCCACTCGGCGTCCGAGCCACCCGGACCGGCAGCCGACCAGGCCCCGTGGCCTCGCCGAACAACACGGCCGCCAGCGCAGCCAGCGACGACCGCAGCACGGAGTAGGTGGCCAACACGGCGGCCTCCTCCGGAAACAGCGCCACGTCCCACGGGCCCCGCATCGCGACTCCGACCATCGGCCGCCCGACTGCAGCTACGGCGTCGATGAGCGCGCGCTGGGCGGGCTGCCGCGACGCGTCGATGGTGCCGAGGACGACGACGTCCGCCTCGCTCGCCCGGGCGCGCACCGCGGCGATCGAGGCCCGGTCGGGCGCCGGTTCGACGATCAGCTCGTCGACGGTTGCGCCACGCCCCCGCAACGCCGAGCCCAGGGATGGGGCGATCGACGACGACGTGTCGGCCGGGGTCAGGTCGGTCGGGCGTGGCATCACGGCAAGGATGCGTGATGCACGGAGCGGCAGCACGCCGGACGGGTCGCGCACGAGCGTGATCGATCGGGCCGCCACCTCGCCGGCCAGGGCCAAGTGGTCCGGCCCACCCACGATCGACAGGTCGGGCACCGTCCCTGCCGGTCCGGCTGACCCGAGCCACGCCCGGAGCGCGGTCACACGACGTTCCGTGGCGGCCAGTTCGGCCGCCTCGAACGCGCCGCCCGCGTGCGCCGTCGAGAGTGCCCCCTCGATGCGCTCCCGCGCGGCCGGATCCGCGGCCGTGAGCAGGAGGTCGATGCCCGCCCGGATCGCGGCCACGACCGCGTCGGCCAACCCGTCGCCCTGGTCGATCGCGCGCATGTCGAGCGCATCGGAGATCGTGACCCCATCGAACCCGAGGTCGTTCCGCAGCAGGTCGGTCATGACCGCGCGCGACAGCGTCGCCGGCAGGTACGGCGAACCGCTCACGGTGGGCAGGACGACGTGGCCCGACATGGCCAGCCTCGCACCGGCCGCGAACGCGGCCCGGAACGGCACGAACTCGCGGGTGTCCAGGACGGACCGGGGAGCGGCGACCGTCGCCAGGCCATGGTGCGTGTCCGCGGCGACGTGCCCCATCCCCGGGGCGTGCTTGACCGTGGCCGCGACGCCGGCCGCCTGCAGCCCCCGGACCATCGCCACCCCGTGGCG
>DAIUES010000003.1:10604-24593 GCA_036844985.1 Candidatus Limnocylindrales bacterium | reverse complement strand
CGGACGACCACGACTGGCCGCCCGCCGCGCGCTGGAACGCCTCGCTCAACTCGCGGACCTGTCCCGGCGAGCGGACGTTGAGCGAGCGGAACAGGGTGAACCCGGCCGCCGGCGCCTCGGCCAACCGCCGAGCCACCGACGGCGGCAGCCGCTCCCCGTCGAACGCGAGCATGACCCGTCCGAGGATCGAGGTCGTCACCCCTTGACCGCGCCGGCGAGGCCCCGCACGAAGTAGCGCTGGACGACGATGAAGAACAGCAGGATGGGGATGACCGTGATCGTCACCCCGGCGGCGATCGAGCGGAAGTCGGAGGCGAAGAAACCCTGCAACGCCGCCAGCCCGACCGGCAGCGTCATCCCCTCGGGCGTGTGCAGCATCAGTGACGGCCACAGGAAGTCGTTCCACGACGTGACGAACGTGAAGATGGCGACCGCCGCGAGCGAGGGTCGGACGATCGGCAGCAGGATCGACCACCAGATCCGGAACTCCCCCGCCCCATCGACGCGGGCAGCATCGATCAGCTCGTTGGGTACGCCGCGGAACGCCTGGCGGAGCAGGAAGATGTTGAAGGCGCTGACGATGTTCGGGAAGATCAGGGCGGGCAGGGAGTCGTAGTAGTGGAACACGTTGACCGCGAGGATGAACGACGGGATGTACGTCAGCTGGGCGGGCACGATGAGCGTGGCCAGCAGGACGTAGAAGATCGCCTCGCGCCCACGGAAGCGCATCTTGGCGAGGGGGTACGCCGCCAGCGCCGCGACAAGCACATTGAGCAGCCCGGTCGCCACCGCCACGGTCGTGCTGTTGAGGAAGTACGACAGGATCGGCAGGCTGTCCCACACCTTGAGGTAGTTGGCGAGGGTCGGGTCGTTTGGCAGGAACTGGGGCGGCACCGACGTGATCGGGTCGGACGGGCCCTTGATCGAGGTCAGCAGCATCCACGCGAACGGGAAGACCGTCACGAACGCCATGGCCGTGAGGACCGCGTACCAGCCACCGGCCCGTAGCCAGCGACCGAGCCGGACGCCGATCGGCACGCTTCGCCCGCGGCGCGACGGGATCGCCATCGACACGTCGGCGCCGCTCACCGTGCCTCCTCCGGGTCACCGCGCTCGAGCAGCCGCACGTTCACGATCGAGAACGCCAGGGTCACGGCCAGGAGCACGATCGCGATGGCCGAGGCGTACCCGGCGTTCGACTGCTGGAAGGCCTGCTGCCACAGGTAGAACACCATCGTCGTGCCCGAATCGAGGATGCCGCCGCTGCGGTTCGTCAGGACGTAGATCTCGTCGAACACCTTGAGCGCGGCGAGGCTCGAGATCACCGCCACGAACACGATCTGCGGGCGGAGCGCCGGGATGCTGACGTAGCGGTGCTTCTGGAGGTCGCTGCAGCCGTCGATGCGGGCCGCGTCGTACAGCTCGTCGGGGATGTTCTGGAGCCCGGCCAGGAAGATCACCGAGTAGTAGCCGATGCCGGCCCAGATCGTGAGCAGCATCGCGATCGGGAGCACGTACGCAGGCGTCGTCAGCCACTGGATGGGCTGGTCGATGACGCCCCATGACTGGAGGACGCTGTTGATGAACCCGGTCCGATCGAACAGCCAGCGCCACGACAGCCCGATGGCGATGCTGCCGCTGACGGCCGGCACGAAGTACAGGGCGCGGTAGATGTGGATGCCGCGCAGCCGCCGATTGACGACGATCGCGAGCAGGATCGACAACACGATCAGGATCGGTGTAACGATCAGATACACCAGCGAATGGGTGAGCGCCAGCCAGAACGTCTCGTCGTCGATGAGCCGGGCGAAGTTGTCGAGCCCGACGAACACCGGCGGCCGGACGATGTCGTAGTCGGTGAAGCTGTACCAGACGACCGCCACGATCGGGTACAGCACGAAGATTCCCAGCAGCACCAAGGCCGGCACGAGGAACAGGTACGGGGTCGCGCTGCGCTTGCCGGTCATCGATCGTCCCGCTCGTCCGGTGGGTTGGATCGGCCCGCCTCCCCTGGGGGTGAGAGGCGGGCCGGGTGGGTCGGCGACCCGCTACTTGATGAGCTTGTTGGCCTCGGTCACGGCCTCGGTCAGCGCCTGCTGGGCCGTGGCGGTCCCGAACAATGCCTTCTCGATCGAATCGAGCACGATCTGGTTGACGTCGGCCTTGGACGGGATCGTCGGGACGATGTCAGCGTACTTGGAGATCGTGTCGCCGGCGATCGGTCGGGCGCTGTCCTCGATCAGCTCGGGGGTGGAGCTGAAGAACGGATCCTCGAACGCCGCTGCGGACGACGGGTAGACCGCGACCTGCTTGGCGAACTCGACCATGGCCCGCGGGTTGGTGAAGTACTGGGCGAGCGCGATCGACGCGTTCGGGTACTTCGTGTCGGCCTTGACCGACATGCCCATCAGGCCCTTGCCGAGGACGCCGGACTTGCCGACCGGGGCCGGAACGACGGCGAGGTCGTCATACAGCGACGCGTTGTTCGACTTGACCTCGCGGATGAGGTTCGGGCCGGTCTGGTAGAACGGCGCCTGCCCGGCCGAGAAGATGAGCAGGCCGACGCGGTCGTCCTGGGTCGTCAGCGCGGCCTGGTCGACGGTGCCGGCCTTGACCATGTCGACGTACATCTGCAGCCACGCGACGCCCTCGGGCGAGTCGAACGTGAAGCTCTTGCCGTCATCGGCGAGGACCTTGACGTTGCCTTCGTAGACCATCTGGGCGAGCAGGTCGTTGACCGTCAGGCGCAGGTCGCACAGCGAGCCCGTCTTGTCCTTGATCGTCTGACAGATGGCCGGCAGGCCGTCGATGGTCTTGGGGAAGTCCGCGACCGACAGGCCGGCGCCTTCCTCGTAGATGCGCTTGTTGATCAACTCGACGCTGACGCCCTGGTACCACGGGAACTGGTAGTTCTTGCCGTTGACGTTCTGCGACTTCCAGAGGCCTTCGAAGTAGATGTCCTTGACGGCCTGGGGGACGGTCGCGTCGAGGTCGAGCAGCAGGTCGCGGGTGGCGTAGTCGGACACCCAGCCCTCACCGACCGACAGGTTGATGACGTCCGGCGCGTTGCCCGCGGCGAACGAGTTCTTGAGGTCGTCCTGGAACGTGGCCTGGTGGTCTTCCCACTTGACCTTGACACCGGGGTAGGTCGCCTCGAACCGGGCGATGGTGGCCTTGATGTAGTCATCGAACGTGGGCGACAGCCAGAAGGTCCAGAGGGTGATCTCGGCGCCCTGCTCGACGTTGGGGATGACCGCCTCGGCCGGATCCGGCGCGAGCGGGCTCGGCGCGGCCGATTCGACCGCGGTGGACGGACTCGGCTCGGTCGAGCCGGCGGCGGATGCACTGGGCGCCGCCGACGATGCAGGCGCGCTCGATGGCGTCGCCGTGTTGCCACACGCCGCTGCGACGAAGATCGCCGTCAGCAACAGGGCCAGGAACCGCTTGCTGTTCATCACTCCTCCTCGGTGCTCCTCTCGTTGGCTTCGGTCGGGTGGCTGGGTCGTGCGCATGCGGGTTCGCGGGACCGGATCAGGCGTGGCTCACCACCTCCGATCCCTCCGCGGTGACGCTCGCAGCGAGCGCGGCGCGCGCTACGGCGACCGCGCCCCACGCCCCAGGCTCGGCCTCGGGCGGCAGGACGTGGGCGATGTCGGCCGGCAACAGCTCGCCGGCCAGGTCGGACGCGGCGCGCAGTCGCTCGAGCTCACGACGCAGCGGTCGCTCGAACGCGGCACCGGCGTGCGACACCCCGCCACCGACCACGATCCGCTCGACGTCGTAGGCCATGACCAGGGTGTGGATCGCCCAGGCGAGCCGGCGACCGACGTCGTCGACCAGCTCGCTGGCGACCAAGTCGCCGGCTTGGGCCGCCTGATAGACGTCCTGAGCGGTCGCCATCCCGGCGCGGCGGGCGATCGATGGACCCGAAGCAAACGCCTCGAGGCAACCGTACTGGCCGCAGGCGCAGCGCGGTCCCGTGGCGTCGGCGATGGCGTGGCCGATCTCACCGGCCAGGCCGCGAGCGCCGCGGTGGAGCCGGCCATCGAGGATGACGCCGGCCGCGATGCCGGTCCCGACCGCGAGGTAGGCGAGGTCCTCGGTCGCGCCGGCGGGTCCGCGGGCGACGCCGCGAGCGTGCAGGCCGATGGCCGCGGCCCGGGCATCGTTCTCGATGATGACCGGTCGGCCGATCTCGGCTTCGAGGGCGTCGCGCAGGGCGAAGTCGGTCCAGCCGAGGTTGACCGCGAGGGTCACGTGGCCGCGTTCCGGATCGACCCGGCCGGGGACGCCGACGCCGATCGCCTCCAGCTCGGTGCGCTCGAGGCCGGCCGACGCGAGGGCATCGTCGAGCGTCGCGGCGATGGCTGCGGCGGCATGCGATCGATCGGCGACGGTCGAGGTGTGGGTCGCCCGCCCGAGCACGGTCCCGTCCGCGGCGACGATGAGGGTGGCGATCTTCGTGCCGCCGATGTCGATGCCGGCCACATGCCCGTTCATCGATGCACCGTCAGGCCGAGTTCGCGGGTCAGCAGCAGCGCGCACGCCCCGAGCAACGTGACGTCGTCGCCGGACCCGCCATCGATGATGTCGGTCTCGCGCGCGAGCGGCCCGAGGCTGCGCCGGCTGGCCTCCTCGCGGATGGCCGCGAACCACGGCTCGCCAAGGGCGGTGACCGTGCCGAGGACCGTGATCCGCCGGACGTCGAGGGCGCCGGTCAGGTTGGCGATGGCAGCCCCGACCGCGCGGCCGGCGGCGCGGACCACGGGGAGGGCGCGGTCATCGCCGTCGGCCGTCGCGCGGGCGAGGTCGTCGATGGTGGTGGTCGGTGGCAGACCGGCAGCCGTGGCCGCACGCAGGATCGCGGGCGCGCTGGCGATCGTCTCGAGGCAGCCGAAGCGGCCGCAGTGGCAGGCGACGCCATCAGGCTCGACGACGACGTGGCCGATCTCGCCGGCCCCCTCCCCGTCGCCGCCGAACAGCTGGTCGCGCAGGATCAGCCCGGCCCCGATGCCGCGTCCGACCCGAACCACGACCAGGTTCTGGGGCCGGTCGTCCCCTGCGAACAGGTAGGTCGCGAGGGCAGCGGCGCGGCTGTCATTGGCGACGACGGTCGGAAGGCCGTGGCGTTCGCTGAGGATCGCGGCCAGCGGGAGGTCCTGCCATTCGAGGTTGACGGCCCAGCGGATGGTGCCCTCGGCATCGACGATGCCCGGGGTCCCGACACCGATGCCGAGGATCGGACTGGTCGCCTGGCGCCGGACGTCGTCGATGAGGTCGTGCACCAGCTGCAGGGCCGCGTCCCCGTCTGCGCCGTCGAGTTCGCGAGTGCGCCGCGTCGTCAGTTCGCCGCGAAGGTTGGCGAGGGCGGCGGTGAAGGTCCGCTCGCCGAGGTCGAGGGTGATGACCGTCCGGGCATCGTCGACGAGGGCGACCAGCGTCGGTTGCTTGCCGCCGGTGCTCGGGCCACGACCGATCTCGGTGGCCAGGCCGTCACGCTCCAGGTCCGCCACCAGGTCGCCGACGCTCGTCCGGGTGAGACCAGTGAGGCGGGCGATGTCCGCCCGGCTGATCGGCCCGAGGTCGTACAGCGCCCGGAGGACCAGGCCCGCGTTGTGGGCGCGGGTCTGGGCGTGGGTGGCCTTGGCCGGGAACTCGGTGCGTGCCACGGACGTGCGTTGACCCCTCTGCTCTTCGCGGTACGGGCGGCCGTGCCGGCGGGCGCCTCGGTCAGCCCGGTGGACGACTCACTTCGTCCATTGAGTTGACAATCCCGGATGGTAGACGGTCGCCGACCTTTGTCAAGTGCCGGGACAAAGTTGCGATCACCACCGCCCCCGGGTCCGCACCGCCGCGCCCCAGAACCTTGCCGCGCCCGCGCGCCTCGGGCCGAAGTCGAGCCACGGCGCGTCCCGAGGCGGTCTCGCGAGCGGATTCAGCCGCGGCGGGGGCGACGGAACGATCACTCGGTACCGTCCCCCGCCCCCCGCCCGCCGGCGCCGCCCCACCCTCGCGCCCGTCACCCGACCCGCGCCAGCAGCCGCTCGAACACCCGCGCGTTGCCCACCGCACACGCCCGATGGTCGTTGTTGAAGTACACGTACCCCTCCCCCACACCCAGCCCGTCGAGCCGCTCGACCCACGATCGCAGCGCAGTTCGGCCGTAGCACGGCCGCGGCTTCGATCGACCCTGGTGCAACCGCACGTAGGTCCAGTCGGTGGTCGTCCACAGCGGCGTGATCGGCCGCCGTCGATCGGCCAGCACGAACGCGGCGCCGTGGGCGGACAAGACCTCGCGCAGTTCAGGCACGAACCAGCTCGGGTGGCGCGGCTCGACGGCGACGCGCACCGCCGGGCCGAATGCGTCGAGCGTCGCATCGAGTCGGTCGAGCTCGATCTCCAGGCTCGGCGGCAGTTGCAGGAGAAACGGCCCGAGTCGATCGCCGAGCTCGCTCGCCCGCTCCATCAGGAACTCGACGGGGCCGCGCGGGTCCTCCAGCCGTCGGACGTGCGTCAGGTAGCGGCTGGCCTTGACGGCGAACCGGAAGTCGTCGGGCACGGCGTCGCGCCAACCGCGGAACGATGCCGCCGGCGGCATCCGATAGAACGTGACGTTCAGCTCGACCGTGTCGAACTCCTGCGCGAAGAACGCCAGTCGATCGCCGCTCTTGATGAACCGGGGGTAGAACGCGCCCCGCCAGTCCCGATAGTCGAAGCCGGACGTGCCAACGAGGATGCCCATCGCTCGACCCTGCACCGACCGACGACTCCCCCGCGCCGGCTGCCGAGGTGCGTGCCGTTACGGCGACGCGACGACGAGATCGAACCGTTCGACCCGCTCGCGTATCTGGATGGTGTAAGCGGCAACACCGAGGACCCGTTGCCGGGCCGGAGCATGTCGCAGGAGGCAACGCATGAACAGGCACACCTTGCTTCGGGCGCCACTCGTCGTGGCGATGGCCGTGACGATGTCGGGCGCCGTGCCGCTCGCCGTTCCGCTCGCCGTTCCGGCGCTCGCCGCGAGTCGACCGACATCGGGCGCCGCCACGTCGGCGGTCGACTCGACTGTCACCTGCACGCCGGGGACGCGCACCTGCCCGATCCGGATCTCGTTCGCGTCGGGCGCGTACAGCGGCCAGGCCCACGCGCGGATGGCCGGCATCCACTCGGCGCGCTGGTTCGTGGTCAGGGCTGGCGCTGGTCAGCACATGATCGTGATCGTCAAGGGCGCCGGCCCGACTCGAGGCATCGTCTACTTCCCCGGCGGCGGTTCCGCGGGGCAGCCCGGCGGCCGCGTGTTCGATGACAGCTTGCCCCGCAGCGGCGACTGCCGGATCCGGGTCACCGAGAGTTCGATGGCCGAAGGGTGGTCGGGGCGCGTCGATGTGCTCGTCGTCATCTACTGACGGCGCAGCGCGCACGATCGCCCGAGCGAGCACGATGCGATGGACATGATCAGAGGTCGGCCGGTGCGGATGCAGCGAGACGAGGTGAGTCCCGAGCTGGCTGCGCGTCGCGCCGCGTTCGACACGCTGACCGACCGGCGGCTGGCCCGCGCCTACCGCCTCGCGACGCTGATCCTGCGCCGCGACGGCGACGCCCAGGACGCGGTCCATGACGCCGCGGTGCTGGCGTGGACAAGATTCGATGAGCTGCGCGACCACGATCGATTCGATGCGTGGTTCGATCGGATCGTCGTGAACGAGTGCCGACGTCGGCTGCGACGGGGCCGCGTTCGCGAGCTGGTCGTCGATGGATCGGGGACGCCGTCGATGTCCGACGGGTCCGCGGATCGCGCCGAACGCGATGCGCTGCGCCGAGCGCTCGATCGACTCACGCCCGAGCACCGGGCGGTCGTCGTCCTGCGCCACCTCGAGGGCCAGTCGATCGGGGAGATCGCGGCCCGGACCGGCGAGCGCGAAGGAACCGTCAAGTCGCGACTCCACTACGCCCTTCGGGAGTTGCGCGCCGCGTATGACGCGGTCGATCGAGGGCCGGAGGGAGATCGATGAGCGACGAACGGTTCGACCAGGACCTGCGGGCCGTCCTCCTCGAGGACGCACCCCACGACGTGCCCGACGAGCTGCGCCGGCGGATCGCCGCGGTGTCGTCGAGTGAGCCCGCATCGACGCGGCCGATGCCCGCCTGGCAGCGACCAGCCGTGCGCTGGGGCGTGGCACTGGCGGCGGCCGCAGTGGTCGTATTGGTTGGTGTCTGGCAGTTGCGGCCCGCGACCGAGGCCGGGGTCGGCACCGATCCGTCGGCGAGCCCGTCGGGAGTGCCGGCGGCAAGCACCACCCCCGCCGCGTCCGCGCCGTCGACGTCCAACCCGTCCGCAGCCGCCGACGTCGTCGCGTGCCTCGCGGTCGATCTCGATGGACGGATCCTGGGCTGGCAGGGCGCGGCCGGGAGCCGCATCGCCGACATCCGGGTCACGAACGGCGGAGCGCGACCATGCACCATCCAGGGCACGCCCCGGCTGGAGCTGGTCGATGCCACGGGCCGCGTCCTGATCGATTCGACGGCGGCCGGCCCGAGCGGCGATGCCCACGTGTCATCGACCGACGAGCACTTCGAACTCGCGCCCGGCGATCGGCTACGGACCGAAGTCCAGGTCTCGAACTATTGCGGGGAGGCACCCGTGCCACCGCTCGACATCGCCTTCGACCTGCCGGCCGGCGGCGGGCACCTCGTGGCTGCACCCGGACCGGGCGTATCGAGCTCGGAAGCGCTGCCGCCGTGCCTTGGCTCGGCGCCATCATCGATATCGACCAACGGCTGGCGGCGCTAACGTCAGGCCACCGTCGCGCGGCGCACCCGCCGCGTCGGCGCGACTCGGATCGTCGCCTCGCCCCACCAAGCCGACAACGCGTCGATCGACCCGATCGGATCGGCCAGCCATCGATGCACGCGCCGGCCATCGTCTGGGAACGCTGACCGAAGCACGGTCCGATGCTCGGCGATCCGTCGTTCGTTGGTTCGGGATGGCGCGGTCAGGACCCAGGTCGAGACGGTCAGCGGATCCCAGCCACGTTCCCTGGCGATGTCGGGGCCGAGCCGGCGGCGACGATCCATCGTGCCGATCAGGTCGCCGGTGTCCACGATCTCGGTCTTGAGCTCGATGATGAGGAGCGCGCGACGACCCGGGTGCCACATCAGCAGGTCGATCACCCCGCGTTCACCCCAGATGTTGAACGAGACCTCGTGGGCGAACTCCCAGTCCGGGAACTCGCGCACGAGCGCCCGCGCGACCGACTCGTGCAATGCCGAGTGGCCGGCGTTGACCAGCCGATCGAGCTCCGCGCCTCGGCCGCGCGGCGCCAACTCCACTCGGATGTCGAGCGGCTCGCACATTCGTCGGATGGCGCCGAGCGTCAACTCCTCGAGGCGCCCGTGCTCGAAGCGCCCGACCCCCGTGCTCGACACGCCCGCCCGCCGCGCGAGGTCCTCCTGCCGCCAACGACGTTTGACCCGCGCCGCACGCACCACTCGACCGAACCGGATGTCCTCCATCGAAGGAGCATGACGATCGCGGCTTATCCGGCGCTTATCAGGGGGAGCGGCCCGGGCGTTGAGGGCGGGCGCGTGGGGCGCACCGGAGTGGACCGCGGAGCAGGCCTGGTGGCGCGGGCCGCGACCGCGGCCAGCGTGGCGGACCGGCCAGGGTCTGGGAGCGCGGCCCGTTGGCGCGTCCCGCGACCCTCCGGCCCTGCGGCCGGATCGGAGACCGCCATATCCCCGCCCCCGGGGCGTTAGGCGAGCTCGGGGCGGCTCGAAGGCCGGATCCGGCGCCGCTCGAGGTGTCGGCCGTGCACGGTCTCGCCCCGCGCGAGCCCCGACGGGCCCTCCGCAGCAACTCGGACCGCGCCCAATCGTCACCTGGCGCCGATTTGGCGATCTGGCGCGGCGCGGGGCGCGGCGGGGAGCGGGGACGCGGAGCCGGGCACGGGGCGCGACGGGGCGCGGCGGCGCGATCACCACAAACCGAACACCCGTTCGGTGTACCATCCGTGGAAACTCCGTCGACAACCCTCCCACGAAACGTGGACAGCCACTCCCCCGCAGTGGATAACCGACCCCGCGACCGTGGACGATTCGGCCCCGAGCGTGGACGAGCACAAAACCAGCCCAAACCACCACATGTTGCGGCCCAACGTCCACACGAACCACAACATCTTGTGTTTTCCCCTTGACTCCCGCCTCCCCTCGGCGTATCGTTGACCGGTCGCCCAACGACGACCGAGCCGCCCGAACGAGGTCCAGAACGGCCAGCCCGCCGCTCGGAACGGACCGCCCCCAGGACCCTCGGCAACGACGACGCAACGAAGGACGCGGCAGCTACCGCGGACACGGGACCGGAGGACGCGGAACGTACCGCGGCCACGGAGCAGGAGGATGCACCAGATGGCTCGAGGCACCAGCGCCGCCCCGGTCGCCGAGCAGGAGACCCGGGCCAAGGCCACGGCCCACCGCCGCCACGCCGGCCCGTACGGCGCCAGCTTCGACGGCACCACCGAGAGCGGCAAGCCGGCCAAGGGCCTGACGTTCGAGCGGCGCTGGACGACGCCGGGCATCCACCCCTACGACGAGATCACCTGGGAGTACCGGACCGCCGGCATCAGCAGCGAGACCGGCAAGAGCGTCTTCGAGCAGAAGGACGTCGAGGTCCCGAGCTTCTGGTCGCAGCTCGCGACCAACGTCGTGGTCAGCAAGTACTTCCGCGGCCACCTCAACACGCCGGAGCGTGAGACGAGCGTCCGCCAGCTCATCGATCGGGTCGTCAACACGATCTCGGCCTGGGCCGAGACCCAGCGCTACTTCGCGACGACCGAGGACCTCCAGACGTTCAAGGCCGAGCTGACCCACCTGCTCGTCCACCAGAAGATGAGCTTCAACTCGCCGGTCTGGTTCAACGTCGGCATCGAGAAGAAGCCGCAGTGCTCGGCCTGCTTCATCAACAGCGTCCAGGACACGATGTCCTCGATCATGGACCTCGCCAAGACCGAGGCGATGCTGTTCAAGTTCGGCTCGGGTGCCGGCAGCAACCTCTCCACCATCCGGTCTTCCAAAGAGAAGATGACCGGAGGCGGCACCGCCTCCGGCCCCGTCTCGTTCATGAAGGGCTACGACGCCTTCGCCGGCGTCGTGAAGTCGGGCGGCAAGACCCGCCGCGCGGCCAAGATGGTCATCCTCGACGCCGGCCACCCGGACATCATCGAGTTCATCGACTCGAAGCTCAACGAGGAGAAGAAGGCCTGGGCGCTGATCGAGGCCGGCTACGATCCGAGCTTCACCGGGGAGGCCTACGGCAGCGTCGCCTTCCAGAACGCCAACCATTCGGTCCGGGTGACCGACGCGTTCATGCAGGCCGTCGAGAAGGACCAGGAGTGGACGACCCACGCCGTGGTCGGTGGCGAGCCGATGGACACCCACAGGGCGCGCGACATCTTCCGCAAGATGGCCGAGGCGGCCCACGTCTGCGGCGACCCGGGCATCCAGTACGACACGACCATCAACGACTGGCACACCTCGGCCAACACGGATCGCATCCACGCGAGCAACCCCTGCTCCGAGTACATGTTCCTCAACGACACCGCGTGCAACCTCGCCAGCCTCAACCTGATGAAGTTCGTCGACGCGGACGGCGAGTTCGATCCCGAGGCCTATCGATTCGCGGCCAAGGTGACGCTGACGGCGCAGGAGATCCTCGTCGACAACGCCAGCTATCCGACGCCGATGATCGAGGAGAACTCGCACAAGTTCCGACCGCTCGGGCTCGGCTACGCCAACCTCGGGGCGCTGCTGATGAGTCGTGGCCTCGCCTACGACTCGGACGAGGGGCGCAACTTCGCCGCGGCCCTGACCGCGATCATGCACGGCGAGGCCTACAAGCAGTCGGCCATCATCGCCCGCGATCACGGCGGCCCGTTCGTCGAGTACAAGAAGAACGAGGCCCCGTTCCTGCGGGTCATCGGCAAGCATCGCGATGCCGCCTATCGGATCCCGGTCGACGGCGTGCCCGCCAACCTCATCCGCCACGCCCACCAGGTCTATGACGAGGCCCTGGAGCTCGGCGAGAAGCACGGCTTCCGCAACGCCCAGGTGACCGTCCTCGCCCCGACCGGCACGATCGCGTTCATGATGGATTGCGATACGACCGGCGTGGAGCCGGACATCGCGCTCATCAAGTACAAGAAGCTGGTCGGTGAGGGCTTCCTCAAGATCGTCAACCAGACGGTCCCGGCCGCGCTCAAGAAGCTCGGCTACAGCGCCGACCAGACGAGCGAGATCCTCGACTACCTGACCGAGCGCGAGACGATCGAAGGCGCCCCGCACGTCAAGCCGGAACACCTGTCGGTGTTCGACTGCGCCTTCAAGCCGGCCAACGGCACGCGGTCCATCCACTACATGGGCCACGTCCGGATGATGGGCGCGATCCAGCCGTTCATCTCGGGCGCCATCTCGAAGACCGTCAACATGCCCGAGGCGGCCACGGCCGAGGAGATCGAAACGGTCTACATGGAGGGCTGGAAGCTCGGCCTCAAGGCGATCGCCGTCTACCGCGACAACTCGAAGCGCAGCCAGCCGCTGTCGACCTCGAAGAAGTCGGACTCGGATGCGATCGATTCTGAGGTCGTCGCCAAGCTGAAGAAGCAGCTCGAGAAGGCCCAGGCCGAAGCCGCCCTGCCCCATCGACGGCGCCTGCCGGCCGAGCGGACCGCGGTCACCCACAAGTTCGAGATCTCGGGCCACGAGGGCTACATCACGGTCGGGCTCTATCCCGACGGCCAGCCGGGCGAGATCTTCCTCAAGATGGCCAAGGAGGGGTCCACGGTCTCGGGGTTGATGGACACCTTCGCCACGACCGTGTCGGTGGCGCTCCAGTACGGCGTGCCGCTGCGCGATCTCGTCAACAAGTTCGCCCACGTCCGCTTCGAACCATCGGGCTTCACCGGCAATCAGGAGATCCCGATCGCCAAGTCGATCGTCGACTACATCTTCCGGTGGCTGGGGTCGCGGTTCCTGTCGACCGACGAGAAGGCGAACCTGGGACTCATCGATCGGTCACAGGTGGTGGAGGGTGAGCCGGAGCCGGACGCGCCTGCGCCGGGCGCGGCTTCCTTCGGCGCCAACCGCCCGGCTCCGGCGAGCCCGGCTCCGGATGACAACGTCACCGCATCCACAGCGGATGCAGCCAGGGGGGCAATCTTCGAGACCTCCGAGGCGGTGACTCCTCCATCCGCCTCGGAGGTCCAACCCACCGAGAACGACCCAGCGAAAGCCTCTGCCGTCGTCGCCGACGCCGCACCGGCCCACGAGGAACTCGCGGTCATCGCGACCAACGGCCATGCCAACGGTCATGCCGCGAACGGCAACGGCAAGGCGATCGCCAACGGCAACGGCGGCGGTGGCAGCTCGGCCATCACCATGAGCCTGGGCGCCACGAAGGTGAGCTTCCAGACCCAGGCCGACGCCCCCAGCTGCGCCGACTGCGGCTCGATCATGGTCCGCAACGGGTCCTGCTACAAGTGCCTCAACTGCGGGAGCACGAGCGGCTGCTCGTAAGCCGGCGGACGGTGTCCGACGCCCGGATCGTTTCGCGCATGTGAACAGGCTGGCGCCCGTGTGATCAGGCCGGATCGACGAACACGGCCTTTGGGCCGAGCTGGTCGAGCAACCTGATCGCACCGTCGCCGCCTCGCCATTCCGCAGCCACGACCTCGACCACGTTGCCGTCCCGGCCGATGATCGACCGGACGCCCCGACCACGCACCATGACCACGCAGTCCGCCCAAGTGACGGCGGTCAACCGCCGGCCATCGACTGCATCGACAGACACGCCGGCGCTTCCGACGCTCAGTCGGACGATGCTGGCGTCACGTCGGAATCGGCGCTTCTCCTTAGCGGCGTAGTCGAACACACCGACAACCCCCATCGCCGCGCTCGACGGTCCCGGCAAGCTCGTCCGCGGCCCGGACTTCTCCGAGG
>DAIUES010000003.1:0-10594 GCA_036844985.1 Candidatus Limnocylindrales bacterium | reverse complement strand
AGCGCTTGAACGGCCGTTGCGGATCCACGCCGCCCATAGGCAAGAGCAGCAACATCGTGTCGCGCACGTCGCGGAATGCCGTGGCGACCTCGTCCGGTTCGAGGCGCCAGCGCTCGTCGATGATCTCCGCGATGGGCCGCGGTGACGGATGGTCGCCGAGCAGCATGTCCCGCACGTGCGCATCCAGCCGCCCGGGGATGCTCCTCGGATCGGACAGCTCGCGAAGGAACAGTTGGTGGTCGCGCGACAGGTCGGCGGGCGATGGGCCTCGGGCGGCCACGTCGTCGATGGTCTCCAGGACGATCTGCTGGACGTCCCGAGCGGCGTCCGGCAGGCAGGTCGCCCAGACGGTGGCGAAGGCGCTGTTCGGACCCACCGGCAGGTACTCGCCGCCGATCTCGTACCCGAGTCCCCGGTCCACCCTGAGTCGCCGCATCAGTTGTCGGTTGACCGCCCGCAACGCAGCGACGACCGCGGTGGAGCGTCGGACTTCGAACGAGACGCCGACTCCGGGTGCATCCGCCATGAAGACGGTCGGTGTCTCGAAGCCATCGATCGAGCGCGCCTCGGGTGGCGCCACGCGCGGCCCAGCAGGCAGGATGACGTCCAGGTCGTCGGGGAGCTCGCCGGCGATCCAGATCGCTGCGTTACCGGCAACGAGGTGCTTCTGCATCCAGCCTCGGAGTCGGTTTTCGTCGAGCGCATCGAGGAAGAACTCGGGCAGGTGGACGGTGCCGATCCCCTGGAAGCCGGTCCGTAGCCACACCAGTCGGAGCGACAACCCCATACCGCCGCGCCCCGCTGCCTCGGTCCGGAGCACCTTGGCTTCCTGGTGCATCCGAGCGAGACGCGGGTTTTCGATCCTGACGCCCACGTCGCGAAGGAACTGTGAGGCCTCTTGCGGCGTGCCGCGGGCGACGAACGTGACTCGGAACGGCTCCGTCGTGCCGTTGCCGTGATCGAAGATGTCGTTGATCGAGCTGAGGATCAGGTGTTCGGCGAGGTGGGTCAGCCCGCCATGGATCACCGGCTCGTCTGCGCGGCCGACGCGGAAGGACAACGACAGGACGGTCGGGCCGGCCATCGGCAGGTGGTAGACCGGGATCCCTTCGAGCTCGTAATGGTCGATGTCGGGGATCGCAGCCAGGTCGATCGACGCGGCTGCGACGCCATCGTCGCCGGCATCCCTGGGGACCGTCTCGTCCATGACTCCTCGCGGCGTCAGCAGTTTCGGCCCGGGCAGGTCACGCATGCAGCCAGCAACGCCCACCTGGACTCGCTCACGTGCTGAGGATGACAGGCGCGACCACCCCGGTCCGGGTGAGCACGCATCTGCGTCGTGGACGATGATGGCCCCATGGCGACGACGAACGAGTCCGTGGCGACCGACGCCACATCGATCCGGCCGCTCCCCGTGGTCGTCCTCGGCACGAGCTGGTGCGAGGACACGGCGCTCGTTCGGAGTCGGCTGTTGGCGCTCGGCGTGCCGTTCGTCGAACACGATGTCGAGGCCGACCCGGCTGCCGGGCGGCGGATCCGCGAGCTCAACGGCGGCGCGCAGGCCACCCCGACCGTTGTGTTCGGGGATGCGGAGCGGGTCGTCGCGGAACCATCGCTCGAGCGACTCGGCGAGCTCCTGAGCGGCGCGGGCTGGGCGGTTCAGCCGCCGACCGCGGAGCAGTACCGCGCGCCGATCACCGAGCGGCCGATCCCGATCCCGCCTCGGTCCGCCGCGAACATCGGCGACGGCTCGATCGAGGCGTTGCGCGGTCGCCGACAGGTCGCGCTGTTCCTCGCTCACGACGCCGGCTGCCTGGCCTGCTTCGGCTACGCGCGGCAGCTCGGGAGCCGCAGCGACGCACTCGCAGCGGCGAATGCGGTCTCGGTCGTCGTCGTCCGGTCGACCCCTGAAGCGGCCGGTGAGTGGCGCGACAGCCTCGACGACTCGATCGTTCTCGTGGCTGACCCCGACGGGTCTTGGCGGAACGCGATCGCTGGTCAGGCCGGCATCACGACGGCAGCCGCGGACGACGTCGCGCTGGTGATCCTCGATCGGTGGCACGCCCCACGGGCCGGCTCGGTCGCGCCCGAAGCGGGTGGGCTCATCGACCCATCGGAGGCCGTCCGCTGGCTCGAGTTCGTGGAGATCGAGTGTCCCGAGTGTGCCGGCGAGATCGCGTGGGAGCCTGACCGGCCCTGACCGAACCGGAACTGAATTGCACCAGACGGGCGAACCAGCGATCGAGCGCCGCCAAACGCCCCGTCCATCGCTGGTTGGTGCATCGGACGGCACGTCTGAAGGATGAAGGGCCATTCCGGCCGCCTCGATCGTTCGTTCGCCCGTTTCATGCAAGTCGTGGCAGAGCCGCGCCGGGTCGGGGCGGGGCACCGGCCAGGGCACGGCCCGGGCACGGGCCAAGGCAAGACAGGGCGCGGCCTGACACGCCGAAGCAGTCCCGGGCCACGGCAAGGCGAGCCGGAACAGCTCTGACCCCTATTCGATCTCGATCAACTCCAGATCGTACGACGAGCGATCGGCGCGGGCGTCGGCGTCATCGATCCGCTGGATCCAGTGGTCGACGATCGAGCGCACGCCGAGCAGATGTTCCCGACCGGCGTTGCGGAAATGCTCGCTGGCCTCGGGCGGCATGACCCGATCCATCATGCTGCGGCTTCGATCGCGCAGGCTCGGCGCGCGCTCGAGGCGGGCGAGTCGGGCTTCGAGCTCGGCCATCCGGTCGTCCTCGGTCATGGCGACCGCGGACGTCCTGCCACGCGTCGAGCCGCGACGGTCGGGGCGTGTCGGTTCGGTCATCGTCGTCCTCCTCGCTTGCCGGCCGGTGCCGGTGTGTCGAACTGGATACGCAGGGTGCCACCGTCCATCTTCGCCCCACGCGTCGGCGCGTTCATCAGCGCGCGTGGAAGCAGCAGTGTCCGCCTCCAGCCGCCGACCTGCAGGACCAGCTCGTCGGATCGGCGCGACAGCTGGAGCTCGCCGCGCTGGGTGAACGGCAGCTCGACCTGCAGCACGTAGTGGCCGTCCTCGCGGCTGACCCGGTATGGCTGTCCGTGGTAGTGGACAGCGGTCGGGTCGCCGTCCCCGAACAGGGCCGTGCCGATCTCGCGCAATCGATCGACCCCGACCATCTCGTGATCGAACTGGGGCACGGTCCGGACGGGCACCGGCCCGAACTCCTGGGCCACGATCGGCAGGTAGCGCTGCTGCGCCTCGCGCAGGTGCTCGAAGTACGGACCGGCGTTTTCCGGTAGCACTCGATTGGCGATGACCATGTCGCTCGGGTAGCCGAACAGGTGGAAGTAGGTGAACGACCGACGCGCCTCGGCGACCGACAGCTTGTCGAGCGCGAGCGTGATGCGCACCGATGTCCGCTCGGGATCGCTCAGCAGTCGATGGACGTCGGCCAGCCGGTCGAGCAGCCGCTCGGCGGCGGCGAAGACCTCCTCGCGTGGCATCGGCACGCCGAGCACCTTCTCGATCATCGGGCGCCCGATCCGGCTGACGCGCCGACCGAGCGGCGCGATGCGCTCGATCCACCAGCGACTGGCATCGGGCAGGGACAACAGGCGGAGCGTCTCGCCGGTCGGCGCAGCGTCGACGACGATGACGTCGTACTTGCCCGAGTCGACGTGATCGGTGATCCACAGCAGGTTGCCGAGCTCGTCCATGCCGGGCAGGACGGTCATCTCCTCGGCCATGACCTCGTCGAGGCCGCGCCACGCGAACAGCTCCGAGACGTAGTTCTGGATCGTCCGCCAGTACCGGGCGATGTTGAAGTAGACGTCCGGCTCCTGGCCGTGGAGGTTCGGGGCGATCTGGGTCGGCTCGGGCCCGAGCGGGACATCGAAGGCGTCGGCGAGGCTGTGGGCGATATCGGTCGACAGGACGATCGTCCGAAGGCCGCGCTCGGCGCACAGGAGCGCCGTGGCGGCGGCGATGCTCGTCTTGCCGACCCCGCCCTTGCCGGTGTACAGAAGGATGCGCGTCATCAGGTCACCTGATCCGGGGAAGTCGAAAACCATGCTACCCGCGATCGCGCGGACCGGCGTCAGGCCATGTGCGCGTCGCCCGGTCAGCCCGGCAGCGTCTCCGGCAGGCCGAACTCCCCGAACAGGTGCGGGCCAAGCGTCGTGATCTCGGCGATCCGACCGTCGACGACACGGAGGATGTCGAGCTTGAACGCGCGATAGGTCGTGTCGCCGGGCGCCAGCAGGTAGCTGGCCGCGGTGGGCATCCGGTTCGACGCCGTCGGCAGGAGGCGCCAGCGACTCCCGTCGGAGAAGGCATTGGCCAGCAGCGGGGCGATCGCGCCGATCCCCTCGAACAGCATCGGCGCCGGGGGCATCGTGATCCGCAGGTCTTCGGCGGCGATCGACACGGCGAGCCCGGCGTCGCCGCGCTCGTGCGCTTCGATGAACTTGGCGAGCAGGGCACGTTCGGCGTCGCTCGGCGCACCGGGCGACCAGTCCGCCCGCTTCGACGGCAGGTGGGCCTGGAGCGTTGCCCGCGCACGCTGGAGCGCGCTGTTCACGGCCGCGATCGTGGTATCGAGCGCCGACGCGGTATCGCTGGCCGGCCAGCCCAGGACGTCGCGGGCGATAAGCGTCGCTCGCTGCCGCGGCGGCAGGACCTGGAGGGCGGCCAGGAACGCGAGCTCGATGGTCTCGCGCCTGACGACGACCGCGTCGGGCTCGTCCTCGGGCGGCGCGATCTCGTCCAGCAGTCGATCTGGGTAGGCCTGGATCCAGGGCACCTCGCGGATCGTCTCCATCGACTTGACCCGTCGACCGCTGCGGCGAAGGAGGTCGAGGCAGACGTTCGTGGCGATCTTGTAGAGCCACGCCCGAACCAGCGCTCCATCGAAGTTGTCGCGAGCCCGCCACGCTCGCAGGAACGTCTCCTGCACCGCGTCCTCCGCCTCGTCGAATGAGGCGAGCATCCGGTAGCAGTGGACGTGGAGCTCGCGCCGGTATCGCTCGGTGAGGGCCGCGAACGCGGACTCCCCACCGGCGAACGCGGCCGCGGCCGGATCGGTCACGCGGCGGCCTGGTCGATCTTCGCGACGACGAGCTTCCAGTCCCGCTTCACCTCCTGGACGAGCCAGGTGTTGCCGTCGGGATCCTGGAACGGCAAGAACGTCCCGTAACTGCGTCGCTCGGGGTCGAGCCCCGGGGTCTGGCCGGCCTCACCGAAGTGGAAGTAGTCGCCGACCTCGGTGCCGCGGTCGACCAGGGTCGACCGAGCCGCTTCGATGTCGCTGACGCACAGATGCAGCCCGTGCAGCGAGCCCGGTGTCATCGAACCCAGGCCGGTGCCGATGGCGATGGCGCAGGCCGACCCGGGCGGGACGAGCTGGACGACCCGGAAATCCGGTCCGGCGCTCGTGTCGATGAGCAGCTCGAAGCCGGCCTGGTCGATGTAGAACTGCTTGGCGCGATCGACGTCGCTCACGGGGACGACGATGAGTTCGAGGGTCCAGTCCATGGTGCGTGCCTCCTGTGGCGGTCGGTCGGGATGGCCGATCTGGGAGGTGTAACGTCGGGTCCCATCGAAACTCATCGGTCCGACGATGGTACGGCCGGGAGAGCGCAGCGGCAGGAGGCAAAGATGGATTTCAACAGCATCCTCATCGGGTCCGAGGACCCGTCCCGGCTGGTCGAGTACTACACCCGCGTGCTTGGCGAGCCGACGTTCAGTGAGGACGGCGGCTACACCGGTTGGCGGCTCGGATCCGGGTTCGTGACGGTCGGTCCGCACTCGGAGGTCAAGGGCAAGAACGCGCACCCCGGTCGACTCATCTGGAACATCGAGACCAGCGACGTCGCCGGCGATTTCGAACGCATGAAGGCGGCCGGCGCGGTCGTCGTGACCGAGCCGTACGGCTACGAGGCTCAGGATGGCTCGGTCATCGCGACCCTCGCCGATCCGGACGACAACTACTTCCAGTTGATGAGCCCGATGGGGATGTGACGGCATCGAGCTGTGCCGGGGCGTTCGGCTCGGGCCCGCGGCGGCCCGACCCGGGCGGCCGATTTCTGGCAGATAGCGCTGTGAGCACTGCTATGCCGGGACATCCGGTCGGTTCGGTCGCCTCGGGTGCGATCAGCGTCGGATTCGGGTCCACGTGGTGGTGCGAGCACTTGATGGCACGGATTCGAGCCGCGCTCGTGCATAACAGTGCTGTGGCCACTGGATGGGAAGGATCCGGGGCGGTGACCTGATCGACCCGGGGGACGCATCGGCCATGGGCTCACGGGTCCCGGCGGGGCCGATGACGACCGCGTGCGTCGCCGCGGCGCTGACGCAGACGGCCGCCGTCAGCCCAGACCGCGCCGCTTCTCGAGGACGATCTGGAGATCCTGGCTGATCCCGGTGGCGAAGCCGGCCTCGCTCAGGGCCAGGTAGTACTCCCACATCCGGATGAACCGCTCGTCGAAGCCAAGTGCGCGTACCTCGTCGAGACGGGACATGAACCGGGTTCGCCAGGCACGCAGCGTCAACACGTATGACGCAGCGATGTCCTCCACGCCCGTGATGAGCAGGCGGGTGTCGTGCGTGGAACGCTCGATGACCGCCAGCGACGGGCACAGGCCGCCCGGGAAGATGTAGGTCTGGATCCAATTGGCACCGCGCCGCTGGCGCTCATACGTCGCGTCGGGGAACGTGATCGACTGGAGGCTCATCCGCCCGCCCGGCCGGAGCGCCCGATCGCACACCTGGAAGAACGTCGAGTAGTACTCGGCGCCAACAGCTTCGAGCATCTCGATCGAGACGATCGCGTCGTAGGTGCCCTCGATATCACGGTAGTCACGCAACTGGACGTCGACACGACCGTCGAGCCCCGCGGCGCGGACCCGCTCGCGGGCGAGATCGTGCTGGGCCTGCGAGATCGTCACCGACGTGACCCGGCAACCGAGCTCGCCGGCTGCGTACAGGGCGAAGCCGCCCCAGCCGGTCCCGATCTCGAGCACGTGCTGGCCCGCCCGCAGCCCGGCGTTCGCGGCGACAATCCGGTACTTGTTGCGCTGGGCGTCGGCGAGATCGTCGTCGGGCGTGGCGAACACGGCGCTCGAATAGGTCAGGGACTCGTCGAGGAACAGCCGGTAGAAGTCGTTGCCCAGGTCGTAGTGCGCCGCGATGTTCCGACGACTGCCGCCGCGCGTGTTGCGCCGGAAGCGGTGGGCGAGGGTCTTGCCGACCTGCGCCGGGAAGCGGAACCAGCCGGCGGACAGCGCGAGCGCCTCCCGGTTGCGGGCGGCGAGGCGCAGGAGGGCGGCCAGGTCGGGACTGGACCACAGCCCGTCCATGTACCCCTCGCCCCCGCCGGTCTCCCCGTCGATGAGCATCCGCACGAGCGCCTGCGGATCGTGGACCTGGATCTCGGCACGCTCCTGGGACGCGGCCTCCCCGAACACGTGGCGTGAGCCGTCGGGCAGGACGACGGTCAGCTGCCCGACCGCGATCCGCGAGGCAGCGGCCAGACCGACGCGCCAGGCGGCCCGCTCGAGGACCGAACCGACGACGGGGGGCCGACGTGTGTTGACGGTCGATGTCCTCATCGGACGACCTCGCCATGCCGATGGAACCGGGCGCCGCGCAACCACAGGCGCAGTGCGTGCCAGTGGATGAGGACGATGGTCTTGTGCGTCACCAGCGGATGTCGCAGCAGCATCCGCGCGAGGCTCCGGCTCGTCAAGGGCCGCCGGCGCAGATCGACGCTGGCGTGCAACGCCAAGCCCTCGGGCTGCTCCTGGTTGATGGTGATCCGCAGGCGCGACGGCTCGTCCCGGACGCGGACGGAATAGCCGCCGCGGTTCTCGATGAACGGCGAGACGTAGAACTCCTTGCGCATCGACGCAACGAAGGTCGGCGACGTGGAGGACTGCGGTCGAAGGGTGTAGAGGTGTCGTTCACCGTGCGTGTTATGCACCTCCACGACCACGATCCGCAGGTCGCCGGCCTGGTCCCGGCACAGATAGAAGCTGGCCGGATTGAAGACGTAGCCGAGGACGCGGAGATTGGTGATGAGGGTGATCTGCCAGCCCGTCGGCTCCTCGCCTTCGGAGCGCAGGTGGGCGCGGAACGCGGCCCGCAGGTCGTCGGCGGGCGGCACGAGGTGATCGGTGTCGCGCAGCTCGACGACCCGCGCCCGGTTTCGTCCGAGCAGTGGCGACGAGCGCCCGACGACATCGAGCTCGTCGAGATCGAGCGCGGCGTAGTACACCCCGTGCTCGAGGGCGTAGGCCGGCGAACCGGGACGGCGATGCCGCACGACCCCGTCGAGCAGATGCGACCTCATGCTGCCGCCTCGTCCGCCAGATCCAGCGACACGCCGGGTCGCGGGACCGGGATGCGTGCGCCACGGGTCGACACCAGTTCGGCCGCGGCGAAGCCCGAGCGACAGCCGTCTTCGTGGAACCCGTAGCCCAAGTGCGCCCCCGCGTAGAACGTTTGCCGCCAGCCCTGCAGCTCCCCGATCCCGGCTTGGGCATCGAGGGTCTGGAAGGTGTACATCGGGTGCGCCATCGAGCGGTCGACCAGGATCCGCTCGGGATCGAGCCGGTCGCTCGGGTTCACCGACACCGAATACTGGACGGGCCCCGGGAGCGATTGCAGGCGGTTCATGTGGTAGGTCATCGTGAGCGCCTCGCTGGGTCGACGGCAATCGTCCTGATCGATGTTCCACGACGCCCAGGCCGCGGGTCTGCGCGGAAGCACGGCGGGATCGGTGTGGAGGACGACGCGATTGGTCGAGTACTCGAAGCCGCCAAGCGCGGCGCGTTCGCGCGGATCGGCATCGCGCAGGAGGTCGAGGGCATCGTCGGCGTGCGTCGCGAGCACGACCGCATCGAACGTGTCGCTCGAACCGGCGGCCGTGCGAACGATGACTTCGCCACCGGCCCGGGCCACGTCGACCACCGGATCGCCGGCACGGACGGCGGTCGGACCAAGACGCTCGAGGATGCGATCGACGTAGGTCATCGAGCCACCCGAGATCGTCCGCCACTGGAGCGCACGACCCACGCCGATCAGGCCGTGATGGTCGAGGAAGCGCAGTAGGTAGTCGAGCGGGAAGTCGAGGATCCGGTCAGCGGCGGTGGACCACACTGCGGACGTGATCGGGATGAGGAAATGTTCGCGGAACGCCGACCCGAACCCCAGGTCCTCGAGGTAGTCGCCAAGGGTCGACCGGGTGGAGACGCCCTGATCGAGCCGCCGCCTGGCATCGCCATAGAACCGCAGGATGTCCGCGAACATCCGCCAATGGCCCGCGCGGAGGGCGTTCGACGGCTGGGCGAACCAGCCGCGCGCACCGCGTGAGCTGAATTCGACATCGCAGGCCCGGCAGGCCACGCCGAGCGACATGTCACTCGGCTGGGTCACGACGCCGAGCTCGTCCATCAGCCCCACGAATGTCGGGTAGGTGACGTCGTTGTGGACGATGAACCCCATGTCGACCGCCAGCGGCCCGGCGGGCCCGTCAACGGACAGCGTCTTGACGTGGCCGCCGACCGGGGCTTCGGCATCGTAGAGCCGGACCTCATGGTCCCGATGGAGGGCGTAGGCGGCGCTGAGGCCGCTCACGCCACCACCGATGATCGCGACGCGCATCAGCGGGCCATCCCGTCGGGCCTGGTCACCCTGGATGCGAGTGCCTGGGTCATCCCGGCCGCAGCATCGCCCCCGATCTTCGCGAAGGTCCCGCCGAGGAACGGCTGGACGAACCGCAGGATGCCGCCGAGGCGGATGTCAGCCGTGTAGTCGATCAGGGTGCCACGGTCGGTCCGCTCGAAACGGATGTCGTCGACCGCGTCGACGCCCGACCCTCGCCCGACGAGCACGACGCGATCGGGACGCTGGTAGTCGCGGATGCGGTATTCCATCGGTGCGACCCGTCCACCCATCCGGACGTGGAGCTGGTAGCGCGCGCCGCGCCCGACCGGTCCGTCGTCGATCCGGGTGGAGGACAGCGTCCCCGGATCCCACTCCTGGTTGGTGGCGAAGTCAGCGATGTAGTCGAAGGCGGCCTCGATCGGCAGGGTCGTCTCGATGCGCTCGTGGATGCGGGTCATGTCGTTGCTCCTGTGGGTGTCCGGTCGGTTGTGGTGGGTGCGTCGTCGGGTGCGGGATCGGCGCTGTGGGTCAGCCGGACCACGGTGTCCCAGAGCCGCCGTCGGTCGTCGGGGCTCACCCTCGTGCTCGGGATGCGGTCGAACGGGCGCGCCCGTCGGTCGAGGAAGAGCCGGCCGGTGTCGTGCCTGGCAGTCGGGTCACCGGCCAGCCATACGGCGGTGTCGGCGCCTTCGTGGGCGTCGCGCAGGATCGGCGCCATCAGCCGGGTGAACCCGGGTAGCGATGCCGCGAGTCCCGGAGTGGCCGCCCATCCGGGGTGCATCGCGTTGAAGGTGATCTGGGCCGGCGCGATCCGGCGCGCCCATTCGCGGATCAGGACCACCTGGGCGCGCTTCGCGTGGGCGTAGGCGCGGGTCCCGTCGAACGGGCCGGTCATCGACTGGAGGTCGTCGAGGCGGAGACGCTGGACGTACTGACCACCAGATGTGATCGCAACGACCC
>DAIUES010000002.1:24922-32408 GCA_036844985.1 Candidatus Limnocylindrales bacterium | reverse complement strand
GGCGGCGGCGTCGGCAACGGCTTCCGCGAGGAGCAGGTCTGCACCGCCAAGGCCGAGGCACTCGCCTCGGGCGCGGTGTCCGAGCTGACCGTCATCCACCAGAACCGCACGGCTGCCGAGCAGCTCCAGGACCTCCGTGACCTGATCGCCAAGGGCGTCAACGCGATCGTCTTCAACCCGAACGATCCCGCGGCGCTCAACCCGGCGCTCGAGGAGGCCAAGGCAGCCGGCATCGTGACCGTGTCCGTCGACGCCTACGTCACGAACCCCGACACCTACAACCTGTACAACAACCAGATCGAGTACGCCAAGCTCGGCGCCAAGTGGCTGTTCGACAAGCTCGGCGGCCAGGGCACCGTGTACTACATGCGCGGCCTCGCCGGCCATCCGGCCGACTCCGACCGTGACATCGGGTTCAAGGAAGTCCTCAAGGACTACCCGGGCATCAAGGTCGTCCCGAGCGTCGATGGCGTGGCCACCGGCTGGGATCCGGCCACCACGACCACGCTCATCAACGAGTTCATCGCCAGCGGCCAGTACGACACCATCCAGGGCATCTGGACGTCGGGCATGGACTCGCAGGTCGTTGACGCCATCAAGTCCGCCAACAAGAAGTACGTGCCGATCGTCGGCGCCGACCTCGGCGCGTTCGTGGCCCAGCTGCTGAACCCGACCGACTATCCAGGCCTCGAGGGCGCAGCCGTGACCAACACCGCCGCCGTCGGTGGCGCCGGGGTCAACCTGGCCATCAAGCTCCTCAACGGCGAGACGGTGGAGACTGATCCATCCGCCAGCCAGCCCAACACCGTCCTGCTCAAGCCGGTCGTCGCCGACAACACGTCCGACGCGGGCAAGACGATGCTCCAGTCCTGGCAGGTCGACGGCCTCGATCCGCTGTGGCCGCTCGGCCTGAAGATCGACGGCTGGACCTCGTATACGCCCGAGCAGGCCGTCGCCTGCAAGGGCCCGGGCGAGTCCTAGACCGTCCGAGACCATCGGAACCACGACGGGAGGCGCCGGTTTCGGCCGGTGCCTCCCGGCCTAGCCCCGAGGGCCGATGACCGTCACCGCCGCCCCCCTGCTGCTCGAAGCCACGGGCGTCTCGAAGACGTACGGCGCGGTCGTGGCCCTCAAGTCCGCCTCGCTCGCGGTCCGGCCCGGCGAGGTCCATGCGCTCATGGGCGCCAATGGCGCCGGCAAGAGCACGCTCGTCAAGATCCTCACCGGGGCCGTCCGTCCCGATAGCGGCCGGATCGTCGTCCGCGGTCGGGAACGGACCGTCCACTCGCCGGCGGAAGCCCGCCGCGGTGGCCTCGTGTCGGTCTACCAGGAACCGGCACTCATCCCGGACCTCGATATCCGCTCCAACCTGACCCTGACCTCGACCCCCATCGAGCCCTTCCGCCACTGGCTGGCCGAACTCGGCCTGGAGCGACTCGATCTGTCGCGGATGGCTCGCCAGGTACCGCTGGCGTCGCTGCGCATCATCGACCTGGCGCGCGCGATGGCGATCGAGCCAGACGTCCTGATGCTCGACGAGATGACCGCGGCGCTGCCAGCCAACCTCACCGAGCGGGTGCTCGACGTCATCGGTCGCCAGCGCGGCGGCGAGCGGTCCGTGATCTTCATCTCCCACCGCATGATCGAGATCGCCAGCGTGTGCGATCGGGCCACCGTCCTGCGCGAGGGCGAGACCGTCGGCGTCGTCGACGTGACGGCCGGCGCCGAGGAGCGGATCGTGGAGCTGATGCTCGGCCAGATCGTCGACGACATGTCCGACGCGGCCGACCGCTCTGCCCGCCTCCGACCCGCCGACGCGGTCCCGCGCATCACCGCCCGCGGGCTGGGCGACGGCGGCCGCCTGCAGGACGCGTCGTTCGAACTCCATCCGGGCGAGGTGCTCGGGCTGGTCGCCCTCGAGGACCAGGGCCAGGACGAGCTGTTCTCGATCCTGTCCGGGTCCGTCCGACCGCGCAGCGGCGAGCTGCACGTCGATGGCGCGCCCATGGCGTTCCGCCATCCCGCCGACGCCATCCGGGCCGGGCTCGTGTATGTCCCGGCCGACCGCGCCGAGGCCCTGTTGATGCAGCGGTCCGTGCGCGAGAACATCGCGCTGCCGTTCACCTCGCGGCTGCGGGACTGGGGGGTCATCGACCTGTCGGCCGAGCGCAAGCGGGTCGATCAGGCGATCGAGACGCTCCAGATCGACACCCGAGCCAAGGGCGAGGTGCGCCGGTTGTCTGGTGGTAACCAGCAGAAGGTGACGATCGCGCGGTGGGTCGCCGGCGGGGTCAGGACGATGCTGTGCTTCGACCCGACCCGCGGCATCGACATCCGGACCAAGCACCAGATCTACGTGCTGTTGCGCGAGCTGGCGGCGTCCGGCGCCGCGGTCCTCCTGTACACCTCCGAGCTGAAGGAGGTCCAGCTCGCGTGCGACCGCGCCATCGTCATGTTCGGCGGGCGGATCGTCGCCGAGCTCGACGTCGCCGACGCCGACGAGCCGGCCCTCCTGCGAGCCGCCTACAACCTCCGCTCCGATGCTCCCCTCCCCGAGGACGCCGCGGCGGCCGAAGCCGTGGCCGGCGACGTACCGGGCGACGACGTGCCGACCGGCGTCGTGAGCGGGTCATGAGCGTGGCGACCGCCGCGGCCCCCGCCAGCCGCGGCCGGGCCGACGGCTTGCTGGCCGGTCTCCAGCGCAACGGCTGGACGGTCGGGCTGCTGGTCTTCCTCGCGCTGCTGCTGCTGTTCACCAAGCTCATCCAGCCGAGCTACGGGATCCCTGGCATCCAGGGCCTGGCGATCTCGGTCCTGCCCCTCGCCCTCGCGGCGGTCGCCCAGGCGATCGTCGTCATCGCCGGCGGCATCGACCTGTCGGTCGGCCCGATGATGGCCCTCACCAGCGTGGTCTCGGCCAGCCTGATGAAGGGCCAATCCGAGGAGTTCGCCGTGCTCGTCGTCATCGGCGTGCTGCTGCTCGGCCTGCTGATCGGCACCATCAACGGAGCCGTGGTCGTGGCGACCCGGGTACCGGACATCGTCGTCACGCTGGCCATGTCGTTCGTGTGGGCCGGCTGCGCGCTGCTCGTGCTCAAGACACCGGGCGGCGGCTCGGCCGTGTGGCTCAAGGACCTCATCACCGGCTCGGTCCTGAGCGAGTGGATCCCCAAGGCCGCGGTGGTCCTCATCGTCATCGTCGGGCTGATCTGGCTGCCGTTGCGGCGGTCCCGTCTCGGGTTGTCGATCTACGCCATCGGCAGCAACCAGCTCGCGGCGTTCCGCAGCGGCGTGGCGGTCGGACCGACGAAGGTCGCGGCGTACGCATTTGCCGGGCTGTTCTCGGCGTTCGGCGGGCTGTCGCTGACCGCCAGCACCGGCATCGGCTCGCCGCTCGCGAGCAGCTACACCCTGATGAGCGTGGCCGCAGTCGTGCTCGGCGGGGTCAGCCTGGCCGGCGGGCGAGGCGGGGTGTTCGGCCCGATCGTCGGGGTCATGATCCTGCAGCTCCTGCGCACGGACCTGACGTTCCTCAATCTCAACCCGAGCTACGCGACCGTCGCCAACGGCCTCATCCTCATCGGTGTCGTGATGATCGGCACCCTCGTCCAGATCCGGCGGGCGCGGGCATGAGCGCCGTCGCCGACGCCCCCGCCAGCGGGATGTCCTGGCTGTCGCTCGCCGCGTGGCGCCGCCTGTTCCGGGAGCGCCCCGTCATCCCCCTGCTCGGGCTGCTGGCGATCCTGGTGATCCTGAGCGAGCTCGTCCGGCCGGGCATCGTCAACGCCAACTGGGCCGGCTTCATCCTGCGCGCATCGGTCCCGCTCGCGATCCTTGCCGGCTGCCAGGTGCTGACCATGCTCACCGGCGGCATCGACCTGTCGGTCGGCGCCGTGGCCTCCATGTCGGGCTTCGTCCTCGCCACGCTGGTCGGTGGCCAGGGGCTGGTCGTCGCCATCGTCGTGGCCCTCATCGTCGCGGCGCTGGTCGGGCTGCTGACCGGGATCGGGGTCGGCGTGTTCCGGGTCCACCCGCTGATCATGACCCTCGGCATGAGCCTGGTCGTGCTCGGCTTCGCCAACGTCTGGCAGCTGATCATGGTCCAGACCGGGACCGGCACTCCGGCCGCCATCCGCTGGATCGGGACCGGGCTGCTGTGGGACGTCGTGCCCTACAGCCTGCTCGTGTTCGTGCCGTTGACCGTGCTCATCCTGCTCGGCCTGCGCCGGAGCGGCTACGGCCGGCTGCTGTACGCGATCGGCGACAACCCGATCGCATCGCGCCTGTCCGGGGCGCGCTCGTGGCAGGTCCTCATCGTGCTGTACGTCATCTCGGCACTCATGGCGGCCGTCGCCGGGTTCCTCATCTCCGGCCTGACCAACGTCGCCAGCGTGTCGCTCGCCGACTCGTACGTGCTGCCGTCGGTCGCGGCGGCGGTGATCGGGGGGACGTCGATCATGGGCGGCCGGGGCGGCTTCGGCGGCGCCATCGTCGGTGCCCTGATCCTCACCGTCGTCAGCTCGCTGTTGTCCTCGCTGGGCTACCCCGAGGCGGTCCGCCAGATCCTGTTCGGGGCGATCATCGTCGTCGTGGCCGCGGCCTATACGCGCGTGACCAGCGAGACGTGATGGATGCGCCCGACCCACCCCCGCTGACGACGCGCCATCTCGGGCTCGATCTCGGAGGGACGAACATCAAGTGGGTCGTGCTCGAGGCCGACGGCGCCACCTGGTCGACCGTCGACCGCGACCAGGTACCCACCCCGGGCGCCGATGGGCCCGACGCGGTCGTGGCCTGTCTTGCGCGGGTCGGGGCGGAGGCCGTCGCCCGGGCGCCGGGCGTGCGGTCGGTCGGCATCGGCGTCCCCGGGCTGTACGACCCCGTCGGCGGCACGACCCGGTTCCTCGTCAACATCCCCGGGGCGTGGGCCGGTCGAGCGGTCGCCGGACCGGTGGGGGCGGCCCTCGGTCTGCCGGCGTCGCTCATCAACGACGCGCGGGCCTTCGGCCTGGCCGAGCTCCGACTCGGGGCGGGGCGCGGGGCGGCCTCGATGATCGGGCTGACCCTCGGCACCGGCGTCGGCGGGGTCATCGCCATCGACGGTCGCATCCACCAGGGCCACGACGGCACGGCCGGCGAGATCGGCCACCAGACCATCGAGCCCGACGGCCCGCCGTGCGGCTGTGGCAACCGCGGCTGCCTCGAGGCATTCGCGCGAGCCGACCGTATCGCAGCCGCATGCGGGACCGCGACCGTCGAGGAGGCCGTCCGCCGGGCCGACGCCGGCGATCCGGGCGCGCGCGAGGGGCTGTCCGAGGTCGGGCGCCACCTCGGCATCGGCATCGCCAACATGGTCTCGGTCATCACCCCCGACAAGGTCGTCCTCGGTGGCGGTGTCGCGGCCTCCGCCGAGGTTCTGCTCGGGCCGATCCGCGAGGAGCTGCGGCGACGGGTGCGCACGACGTCACTCGACGAGGTCGAGATCGTCACGGCCGAGCTCGGGACGTGGGCGGGGGCGATCGGGGCGGCCATCCACGGCGCCGAGCGCGCCGCAGTGGCCGCGGCATGACGGCCACCAGACGATGACCGCCGCCGGCTACCAGCCCCAGTACCGCCAGATCGAGCAGGCCCTCCGGGAGCGCATCGCGACGCTGCGCCCCGGCGAGCGGCTGCCGTCCGACGCGGACCTGTGCGCCGAGTTCGGGGTCAGCCGGATGACCGCCCGCAACGCCATGGAACAGCTGGCCGCCGACGGGCTCATCCGGCGCGAACCGGGGCGCGGCAGCTTCGTGGCCAAGCCGACCGCCCACCGGCGCACCAACCGGCTGATGACGTTCAGCCAGGAGATGCGGCGCGCCGGGCGGGTACCGAGCTCGCGGGTCCTCACCCGGGTCGTGCGCCCGGCCCTGCCGACCGAGGCCGCGGCGCTCGGCATCCCGGCCCGCCAGCCGGTCGTGCACCTGCGTCGCCTCCGCCAGGCCGACGGCGAGCCGATCGCGCTCGAGTCGGCGGTCCTCATCGGGTCGTGCATCGAGACCGTGCTCGGGGCCGACCTCTCGCGGGGCTCGCTCCACGAGGCACTGGCACGGGCCGGCATCGTGCTGCGCCGCGGGACCGGGACGATCTCCGCCGCGTCGGCCACGGCCGACGACGCGGAGCTGCTGGCGATGCACCCGGGCGACGCGCTCCTCGTCGAGCGCAGGGTCATCGTCGACCGGCAAGGCCGCCGGATCGAGGCGACCGAGTCGCGCTACCCGGCCGACCGCTATGGCCTGGTCGTCCACTTCGACGTCGAGACGCCCGATCCGGGCGTGACCGAGGAGCCGAACGCGTGATCGGCGGGACCGAGGCGATCCGCGGCCGCTTGGTCCTCGATGACCGCGTCGTGGCCGGCCGGCTCTCGATCGACGACGGCCACATCGTCGCGGTCGACCTCGACGACGACCCTGGGGCGGCCGCGACCACCGAGGCCGTCGGGGCCGGCGACAACGCACCGTTCGTGGCTCCCGGGTTCGTCGATGTCCATGTCCACGGCTGGGGCGGTCACGATGCGATGGGCGACCGAGCCGCGCTCGACGGGATGGCGCGCCGCCTCCTGCGGCGTGGGGTGACCGCGTTCCTGCCGACCGCGGTGACCGCCCCACTCGACGCGCTCACGGCATTCGTCGAACGGGTCCGCGGCTGGCGACCGGATGCGCCACGCGACGGCGCCGAACCGCTCGGGTTCAACCTCGAGGGCCCGTTCCTCGCGCCATCGCGCCGCGGTGCCCACGAACCCGCCCACCTGCGCATCCCGGCGGAGGTCGACCGGGCCGCGCTCGAACCGCTGCTCGACGGGTTGCGGGTGGTGACGATCGCGCCCGAACTCGACGGCGCGACAGACCTCATCGGCTGGCTCCGCGCCCGCGATGTCGTGACGTCGATCGGCCACTCGAACGCCACCATCGACCAGGCCCGGGCCGGCTACGCCGCCGGCGCGACGTCGACGACCCACCTGTTCAACGCGATGTCCGGGCTCGACCATCGCGCGCCCGGGGTGGCCGCCGCCGCCCTGCTCGACGACGACGTGTTCGTCGAGCTCATCGCCGACGGCATCCACGTCGATCGCTCGCTGTGGGCGCTCGTCACCCGGCTCAAGCCGGCGGACCGCCTGCTGCTGGTCAGCGACGCCGTCGCCCTGGCCGGCAGCGGCGATGGGCGCGGCCACATCGGCGGCCTGGAGGTCGAGGTGACCGGCGATCGGGTCACCCTCATCGGGACGACGACGCTTGCCGGGTCGGTGATCGCGCTCGATACGGCGGTTCGCCAGCTGGTCACGTCGGGCGTGCCGCTGTCGGCGGCCGTGGCCGCGGCGAGTCGCACCCCGCTGGCGCTGCTCGGGGTCACCGACCGTGGCCGCATCGCCGTCGGCCAGCGGGCCGATCTCGTCGAGCTCGACGCGAGCCTGCGGGTCCGGCGGGTCATGCGCGCCGGAACGTGGTTCGAG
>DAIUES010000002.1:0-24822 GCA_036844985.1 Candidatus Limnocylindrales bacterium | reverse complement strand
GCGAAGGTTCGCTCGATGTCGTCGAGCACCCGGATCGTCGCCTCGCTGACGACCTCGAGGTAGCGCTGGCCGAACTCGACCGTCGCCTCGCGCGCATCGCCCCACGTGCCCGACTGCGACGCGCGGTGGACCGACCCCGGCGCGGAGAAGAAGAACGCCGTGTGCACCGGGGCCGCATTGGAAACCTCGGGGAACGGCGGCAGCTCGGCGTTGGCGTGCTCGAGGTCGACCAGCGTCGGGTCGATGGCCATCACCGCCGAGGTCTCGCCCCGGTTGGCGTGGAGCCCGGTGGTGGGACCGAAGAACTCGCCGGCCTCGTCGGCGTTCATCCCGTCCCAGTAGTTGATCGGGAACGCGCGGACCCCCGCCGGCAGCCGCTCGGCGGCGTTGGCGCAGGCATAGGCGATGGCATACGTGTTGTCGTAGTGGCCGTTGAGGAACACGATCCGGGTGAAGCCGACCGCCGCCAGCGACGCGCACAGGTCCTCGACGAGGGCCATGAACGTCGGGATGCGGATGTGGACCACGCCGGTGAACCCGACGTGCGGGTACGACAAGGCGTAGTTGATCGGCGGCGCGACGAGCGCCCCGACGCGCGACGCGATACGGCGAGCGACTTCCTGGGGGACGAGCACGTCGGTCAGCAACGGCCCGTGCGGTCCGTGCTGCTCGGTCGAGCCGGTCGGCACGATCACCGTCTGGTGCTCGCGCAGGAAGGCCTCGACCTGCGGGTTGGTCATCTCGCCGAGGAAAACGGTCGACGTGGTCATGCTGGCTGGCCTCCTTGGCTGCCTCAGGCGATGGGGGTGGTGAGCTCGCCGATGCCCTCGATCCAGGCCGTCACGGTATCGCCGGGACGCAGCCGACGACCGGGTCCCGGCGGCGACGCGAGACGGACCGGGGTGCCGGTGGCGATGAGGTCGCCGGGCCGCAGCTCGAGATGGCGGCTGAGATAGGACACGATCTCGGCGATCGGAAAGCGCATCCGCGACGTGCGGTCCTCCTGGATGGGTTCCCCGTCGATGCGGCAGCCGAGGGCGACGTCGGTCGGATCGAACGCGTCGGCGGTCACGATCCACGGGCCGACCGGGCAGAACCCCGGCATCGACTTGCCGAGCAGCCACTGATCGCCGTCGAGCTGCTCGTCACGGGCCGACACGTCATCGATGATGGTGTAGCCGAAGACATGCCCCAGCGCGTTCTCGGGCGCGACCCGGAACGCGGGGGCGCCGATGATGACCGCCAACTCGACCTCGGCGTCGACGTCGTCGGTCACGGCACGGTCCCACGCCAGGGTCGCACCATGGCCGGCCACCGCGCGGGCGGCCTTGCCGTAGATGAGCGGTCGGTCGGGGCGCGGCGCGGCGGCCGGACCGTCCGCGGCGGCCGGGTCGTCGTAGTTGTGGCCGACCGTGTAGATCGCACCCGGATCCGGCACTGCCGGACCGAGGCTCACCGTGGACAGCGGCAGCCCGGCGTCGAGTGGCTGCGCGTCCAGCCAGGCCACCAGCCGATCGAACGCGGCGGGACCGCCCGCCGCGATGGCCCGGATGCCAGCGAGGCCGGTCGTGCGGGTATCGATCGGCACGACCGTGTCGTCGTCGCGCACGACCGCCGGCCGCGGGCGCCCCTCGAGCATGATCGTCGCGAGGCGCATCGGTCAGGCCCGGACGGTCGGGTCGGCCAGGAGCGGGGCCACGGCCGAGCGCATGACGTCGGCCATGCCGCCCACGCCGGTCCACCGCTCGAACGCCGCGGCGGCCTGGGCGACGAGCATCTCGGACCCGTTGGCCGCCCGCAGGCCCCGCGCCCGGGCGGCGCGGAGCAACGGGGTCTCGGCCGGCACGTAGACGAGATCGAACACGGTGGCCGTCGACGGCAGGACCTCGAGCGGGATGGTCATCCCCGCATCAACCATGCCGACCGTCGTCGCATTGACGGCCAGCCCAGCGCTCCCGAGGGCGGCCACGAACTCGGGCGCTGCGATGTCCACAGCCGACACGGTCCCGCTGCCGACGTCGGCGAAGCGAGCCGCCAGCGCGACCGCCGCATCGGCCGTGCGGTTGGCGATGCGGACCGACCGAGCACCGGCGTCGAGGCACGCGAACACGACCGCGTGAGCGGCCCCACCGGCGCCGACCACGACGACCTCGACGCCGTCGAGCGATCGGCCCATGGCGAGCTCGACACCGGCCCGGAATCCCGGTGCATCGGTGTTGAACCCGACCAGCCGCCCATCGCTCGTGCGCACGACGTTGTTGACCGCCCCGATGGTCGCCGCGTCGGGCTCGACCTCGTCGACCAGGTCGGCCACGACCCGCTTGTACGGCGCGGTCACGCCCAGTCCCAGCCACTCGTCGCTGGCCCGTGCCGCGGCGACGGTCGGGCCGACCTGCTCGGGCTCGATCTCCATCAGCACGTAGCGGGCATCGATGCCTGCGGCAGCGAACGCCGCGTCGTGCATGACCTGCGAGTGTCGCCGTTTGAGCGGCTTGCCCAGGAGCCCGACCCGACGGGTCATCAGCGAGCGGCCACCGGCGCGCTGCGCTGCCACGGCGTCGGCGGGCGACGGACCGGACCGGCGCTCGCCGGGAAGTGCACGTTCGGGATGATGTGGTCGACCCACAGCCGGAGCTGGGCCGGATCCGGCGTCATCGTGTGCAGGAAGAAGTACTCGACTCCCGCATCGACCCGGGCCTGGAGCGAGGCGACGATCTCGTCGGGCGTACCGAACAGGTAGACCGACTCGAGGTACTCCGGCCCGCGCTCGGGGGACATGACCTTGAGGAACGCCTCGTGCTGCTGGCGGCGTGCCTCGACCGGATCGTCGGTCATCACCAGGTGCAGGAAGTTCTCGTGCGCGACGAGCGTGTCGGCCGGGTCCTTGCCGGCCGCCCGCATCGCCTCCTGGAGCTCCGCCCAGTCCCGGGCGATGTCCTGGGGCGGCGACGTCGGCCGCGGGATCCAGCCGTCGGAGCGGACCGTCCGGCGCTTGACCGACTCGACGAACTTGGGCACGTCGGGCGACTTGGGCGAGGCCAGCTGCGACCCGCCACCGATCCACAGCAACGGCCGCTGCGAGGCACGCGGCTCGATGAACACGTCGTCGACGGAGTAGAACTCGCCGTGATAGGTGACCGTCTCGCCCTCGAGCAGCGGCAGCATGATGTCGAGCATCTCGTCGGTGCGCTTGCCGCGCTCGGACTTCCTGACCCCGACCGCCGCGTACTCGATGTCGTTCCAGCCGACGCCGGCGCCGAGGATGACCCGGTTGTCGCTCAGGAACTGGAGCGTCGCCAGCTCCTTGGCCAGGATGACCGGGTTGCGCAGCGGCATGACCAGGATCGACGTGCCGAGCCGCACCCGCTCGGTCGCACCGGCCGCGACCGCGAGGGTCATCAGCGGCTCCAGCCAGTTGACCGAGTAGAAGCGCTTGCCGACGAGCAGGTGGTCGGTGATGAACAGCGAGTCGAACCCGAGCTCCTCCACCGTGCGCGCGAAGTCCTTGATGCCACGCGCCCGCTCCGGACCGTCGCCCTCCCAGATGTACGACGGCAGGAAGACCCCGAACCGTCCGACCTCAGCCATGTATGACCTCCTGTTGCTGCGACCTAGCGGCCGCGATACTCCGGTTCACGCTTGTCGAAGAAGGATTTCGCCCCTTCGAGCATGTCCTCGCTCTCGAACACCCGGGCTGATGCGGCCATCTCGGCGGCCAGCCCGGTCTCGATGTCGGTGTCGACCGCCAGGTCGATCAGGCGCTTGGCCTCGCGCACGGCGAGCGGACCGCGCTGGGCGATCTCCTCGCCGATGGCGGTGGCTCGAGCGACGGCCTCGCCGGCTGGCACGACCTCGCTGACGAGGCCGATCGCCAGCGCCTCGTCGGCGCGCAGCACGGCGCCGGTCAGGATGAGCGCCTTGGCCCGAGCGAGCCCGACGACCCGCGGCAATCGCTGCGTCCCGCCGGCCCCGGGCGTCACCGCCAGGCGCACCTCGGGCAATCCCAGCTTGGCGCGGTCCGAGGCGACCCGCAGGTCGCAGCACAGGGCCAGCTCCAGGCCGCCGCCGAGGGCGTTGCCCTCGATCGCGGCGATGGTCGGCATCGGCAGCTCGGCCAGGCGCCGGGCGACGCCGGACTCCAGGGCGTGGCGCTCCCGGCCGCGCTCGCCGCGCTGTTCCTCGAACTCCCCGACGTGCGACCCGGCCGAGAACGAGCGCTCGCCCTCGCCGGTGACGACGACCGCCCGGACGTCGCCGGGCGTGGCCGCCTCCAGGGTGGTGAGCGCATCCTGGAACGAGGCCAACAGCTCCCACGTGACGAGGTTGAGCGGCGGGTTCGAGATGGTCAGCCGGGCGACCGTCCCGAGCTCCAGACGGATCTCGCCGCTCACGCCGAGCCCGCCCGGCGGGCCGCGAAGTCGGCGGCCAGGCCCATCGGCCCGGTCGCGTACAGCCGCCGGTCCATCTCGCGCAGGTCGTCGGCGACCCGCGGCCGGAAGCCCATCTGGCCGAGGACGTCGCGCTCGAGGTCGATGCCCGGGGCGATCTCGACGACCACGAGGCCATCGGCCTCCAGCGCGAACACCGCCCGCTCGGTCACGTAGCGGACCTGCTGCCCGCGCTCGCGGGCGAGCCGGCCGTTGAACGAGATCTCCTTGACCGCGGGCACGAACTTGTGCATCGAGCCCTCGTGAACGATGCGCACCCCGTCGTCGATGTCGAGCTCGAGGCCCTTGGCCGTGAGCGTGCCAACGAAGTTGATGTGGCCGGTCTTCGCGGAGATGTTCGGGAAGCCACCCGGACCGCGGACGCGGCCCTCGAAGGCGTGGACGTTGACGTTGCCCTCGGCGTCGACCTCGGCGAACGACAGGCTGGCGATGTCGAGCCCGCCGCCGTCGTAGAAGTCGAACATGTAGGGCTGGTCGATCATCGCCTGGTAGTTGAAGCCGGCGCCTCCCTCGTTGCCGGCGACCGGCACCCCGCCGAAGATGCCCTGCTCGACGGTCAGGGTCAGCTGGTCGGTGACGCCCTCCTCCCAGGCCACCCGCCCGATCAGCTGGCTGATCCCGAAGCCGAGGTTGCAGATGGCCCCGGGCGGGAACTCCAGGAGCGAGCGCCGGGCGATGATCTTGCGCACGTCGAGAGGCAGCGGCGGCTCCGGCCGGACCGGGCGACGGAGCGCCCCGGCGTAGTACGGCGAATCCTCGGTGATGTATGTCTGCCACTGGTTGGGATCGACGTACACGTGATCGATCAGCGCGCCCGGCACCTTGACGTCGCGCATCGGCAGGCTGCCGCGCGTGGCCAGCCGCTTGACCTGGGCGATGACGATGCCGCCGCTGTTGCGGGCAGCCATGGCCATCGCCAGCATCTCGCCCTGGACGGCCTCGCCCTCCATCGAGAGGTTGCCGTCCTCGTCGGCGGTCGTGCCCCGGATCACCGCGACGTCGATCGGGAAGGCGTGGAACAGCAACCACTCCCGGCCGCGCACGGTCAGCACCTCGACAAGGTCGTCGGTCGTTCGTGCGTTCTGCTTGCCGCCGGTCTGGCGCGGGTCGACGTACGTGCCCAGCCCGACCTGGGTGAGCAGCCCGGGACGGCCCGCGGCGATCTCGCGCATGAGCTGCGACAGGACGCCCTGCGGGAACGAGTACGACTCGACCTCGCCGCTCTCGACGAGCGCCCCGAGGCGCGGCTCGTTGCCGATGTTGCTGCCGATGGTCCGACGCTGCAGGCCGGGCAGCCCGAGCTGGCTGAAGCCGCGGTCGGCGAAGTCGCCGATGCCGACGACCCGCACGGTCGTCAGGTCACGCGGCCGGCCCTCGGCAGCGTAGACGGACGCCAGCTCGTCGATGAAGCGCTGCGGCAGGGCGTGCCCGGCCCCGGAGCCGCCGATGACCACGGTGCTCCCGTCACGGACGAGGCCGACGGCCTCGCGGACGTCGATGATCGTCGTCACGGCATGTAGCTCCCGGCATTCGGATTGAGGGTCTGGCCGGTGAACAGCCCGGCGGCATCGGACAGCAGGAAGATGACCGCGTCGGCGACCTCCTCGGCCGTGCCGAAGCGGCCCAGCGCGTGGTCACGCAGGCGCGCTTTGCCGGCCTCCGAGTCGACGAGATCGGTCGTCATCTCGGTGATGGTCACGCCCGGCGCGACGGCGTTGATACGGACGCCAGTCCCGCCGAACTCGCGGGCCAGCGCGCGGGTCAGCCCGATGAGCCCAGCCTTGGCCGCGCTGTAGGCGGCGGTCTGGGTCACGCCCATCTGGCCGAGCCGGGACGCGACGTTGACGATCGCCCCGCTGCCGCGCTGCACCATCCCGGGCAGGACCGCCCGACAGGTGTGGAACGAGGCGGTCAGGTCGGTGCGCAGGATCTCGTCCCAGACCTCCGGACTGATGTCGAGGAACGGGCCGACCTGGGTCCGGCCAGCATTGTTGACGAGCGCATCGACCCGCCCGAACGCATCCGCGACCTCGGTCACGAGGCGCTCGGCCTGGCTGCCGTCGCCGATGTCGGCCTGGAACGCGCGAGCCTCCGTCCCATGCCCACGGGCACGCTCGACGATCCGCGCCGCGCCGTCCGCCGAGGTGTGGAAGTGGACGGCCACGATCGCGCCCTCGGACGCGGCCTTGACCGCGATCTCGGCGCCGATGCCCCGGCTGCTGCCGGTGACGAGGACGACCCGGCCGGCCAGCAGGTCGGCCATCAGGCGGTCCCTCGGATAGTCGTCGGTGTCGGACGGCGGCCGCCCGGTGGGCGGCCGCCGTCGATCCACTCGGGATCGATGTCCATGGACTGTGGGTCCCTCGCTACGGGTGGGCGGTCACTGGTAGTCGTTGGTGAACAGGTCGCCGGTCGGCACGGCCGCGTCGATGATCCCGGAGTCGACGAGGACGGTCTGGGTCGCGTCCCACTTCTCCGCGGTCTGCTCGAGGTAGGTGGTGCCGGCGTACTCGTACACGCCGTCGAGCAGCGTGCGCATGACGTCCGGCCGGTCCTTGGTCTCGGGCGCCGCCGCGTACAGCGCCTCGAGGGCCGCATCTGGGTCGGCCTTGGCCGCCTCCAGGCCCTTGCGCACGCCGTCGACGAAGCAGGCGGCCTGATCGGGATGCGCGGCGATGTAGTCGTCCGAGGACGCGATGGCCAGCCCGTAGATGTCCTGACCGAAGTCCTTGAACGGCAGCACGTTGAGGTTCGCGCCCGGATCCGGGTCGATGTTTGCGGCCTCATTTCCGAAGAAGGTGATGAAGTCGACCTGCTTCGCCTTGAGCTGGGCGATGCCCGGGGCGGGGACGCTCACTTCGCGGTAGTCGTCGGCGCCGATGCCCTGCGCCTTGAACAGGCCCTTGAGCAGCAGGAACGGCGAGCCGCCCGGGACGGCACCCCAGGTCTTGCCCTTGACGTCATCGAGGGTGGTGATGCCGGACGCCTTGTACGACACGATCGAGGCGGGATTGGTCTGGTACAACACGCCCAGCGACTTGACCGGGAGGCCCTTGCCACGGCCGGCCGCGATGGACACCGCATCGGTCAGGCCGAACGGCTGGGAGCCGTTGGCGACGAGCTGGGCCGTGTCGCCGGAGCCCTTGCCCGCCGCCATCGAGACGTCCAGGCCGCACTCGGTCCAGAAGCCCTGCTGCTGGGCCAGGTAGAACGGGGCGTGGTTGCCGGCGATGACCCAGTTGAGCCGGAAGTCGACCTTGACGACCTCGACCGGCGCGGACGGCGAGGCTTCCGCCGGCGTGCTCGCCTCGCCGCTCGTGGTCGGGGCGTCGGACGGAACAGCAGCGCTGGGCGAGCTGCCGGTCCCGCTGCTGCAGGCTGCCACGGCCAGTCCCGCCACCAGAGCGAGGGTCAGCCGCAGTCTCCGAGACTCGATCATGTCAGGACCTCCTGTGGTCGCGTGGCCGGGTGGCCACGTCGGTGATCTCGCCGCTGGGGGCGGTGCGATCCCATCAACCGTCCTCGGGCTCGCGGTTCCACGGCAGGAGCAGCCGTTCGGCCACCCCGACGAGGATGAACAGCACGACACCAAGGACGATCAACAGGAAGAGCGCCGCGAACAGCAGCGTGGAATCGAGCAGGGTATTGGCGTACACGAGCAGGTAGCCGAGACCGCTGTCCGCGCCGACCCACTCGCCGACGACGGCGCCGACGACGGCCAGGGTGATGCCCACCTTGAGACCGCTGAAGATCTGCGGCAGGGCGTGCGGGAAGCGGACGCGGAAGAAGATCTCGCGCTGGGACGCGTGCACCGAGCGCAACAGGTCGATCAGGTTGCGGTCGACCGATGTGAAGCCCTCGGCGGCGGTCACCGTCACCGGGAAGAACACCATCAGCGCGGTGACCGCGATCTTCGGCCAGATGTCGAAGCCAAGCCACAGCACGAGGAGCGGCGCGATGGCGATCTTGGGGACCGCCTGCGACGCGACGATGATCGGGTAGAGGGTGTTGCGGACGGTCGCCGAGTAGGCGATCGGGATGGCCAGGCCGATGCCCAGCGCGACGCCGATCGCGAAGCCGATGAGCACCTCGCTGGTCGTGACCAGGAGGGCGTCCCACAGGATCTCCCAGGAGCTGACGAGCCGGCCCGCGATGGCCGACGGCGCGGGCAGGATGTATTGGGGGACGTCACCGAACCGCGCGACGAGCTCCCAGATGATGAGCAGCACGGCGATGAACGCCACCGGCAGCAGGCGCTGGGCCGCGCGTTTCGGGGCCGCCCGACCCCTGGGCACGACGATGCCACCGACCGCATCGGCGGTCGGGCGCCGCGCGACCGAGGCTCGACGCTCAGCCATCGCCCACCCCCGGCGGAGCCTGGATGAGGCTGCGCAGCTGGTATTCGTACTCGCTGAACGCGGGGCTGCGCCGGACGTCCTCCCGGCGGGGCCGGGGCAGATCGATCCGGACGTCGGCGACGACGCGCCCCGGTCCGGGCGACATGACGACCACTCGGTCCGACAGCAGGACGGCCTCCGGCACGGAGTGGGTGACGAAGACGACGGTCCGCGTGCCGTCGAGGATCTTCAGCAGCTCCTCACCCATCCGGTCGCGGGTCAGGGCGTCGAGCGCCGCGAACGGCTCGTCCATGAGCAGGATGGCCGGCTCCAGGGCGAGCGCCCGAGCCAGCGACACGCGCTGGCGCATGCCGCCCGACAGCTGCCACGGATAGAAGTCGGCGAACCCTTCCAGGCCGACCATCCGCAGCAGCCCGGGCAGACGCTCACGCGCGCCGGACACCCTGGCCACGTCGGTCAGCAGGCTGGCGTTGTCGATGACGTTCTTCCAGGGCAGCAGCGTCGCGTCCTGGAAGACGAACCCGAAGGCCCGTCGACGCAGTGCGTCCGTGACCGATCCGCCGTCGATATGAAGCTCACCCGACGACGTCTCGATGAGCCCGCCGATCATCTTGAGCAGGGTGGTCTTGCCGCATCCGGACGGGCCCAGCAGCGAGATGAACTGCCCGCGCGGGATCTCGAGGTCGACCGCCGCGAGGGCCTCCTGCGAGCCGCCGCTCGTGCGGTAGCGCTTGGTCACCCCGCGCAGGACGATCTGGCTCGCGCCGGCCGAGGGCAGCGCCGGGTTGGAGGCTCCGGTCGCCGGGTCGACCAGCGCGCCGTCGGTCATCGGGCCACGCCGTCCGCGGGCGGAGCCGTCGAGGCGCGCAGGACGACCGCCGTCGGCAGGATCTCCGGCTCCAGCGTCTCGCCGCTGCGCTGGCGCTCGGCCGCGGCGAACGCACGGCGCCCGATGTCGTAGAGCGGCAGACGCACGGTCGACAGCGGGGGTGTGGCCATCCGCGCGGTCTGGATGTCGTCGAAACCCGCGACCGACACGTCGTCGGGCACGCGAATCCCGCGGACGGCCAGCCGGTCCAATGCCCCGAGCGCGAGCAGGTCGTTGGCCGCGCCGACCGCGGTGAACGGCGCCGCCCCACCGAGCAGGGCGTCGATGGCGAGCGCCCCGCCGTCCTGGTCGAAGGTGGTGCTCACGACCAGCCGGTCATCGTAGGCGAGGCCCGCCTCGATCAGGCCGCGCCGATAGCCGGCCAGTCGCTGGCGGGCCACGAACAGCGACGTCGGCCCGGCCAGGAACGCGATGTGCCGATGGCCGAGCCCGGCCAGCGCCACGACCATCGAGGCGACGCCGGCCTCGTTGTCGACCCCGACATCGGCATGGCCGTCGGCATGGGGCGACAGGTGGACCACCGCGGCGCCGTACTCGCGCATGGCCGTGACGTGGCGCCGGATCGAGGCGTTCACGATCGGCTCGTCCAGTCCGCTGCTGGCGAAGATGAGGGTCGAGGCTCGCATCGAGCGAAGCAGCCGGACGTACGAATCCTCGCGCTCGGCGACGCGGTCGGAGCTGCACGTGATGACCAGCGACCCGGCCGGCGTCGCGGCATCCTCCACGCCCCGTACGAGCTCCGAGAAGTACGGGTCGGTGATGTCGTGGACGATCACCCCGACGACCGGGATGTGGCTCTTGTGCAGGCCGCGCGCGAGTGCATTGGGCACGTAGTCGAGCGTCCGCGCCGCGTCGAGGACCCGCTCGCGGGTGGCCGGGCTGACCGCGTACGGGGCCGCCGACACGACCCGCGACACGGTCGCCGTGGACACCCCGGCGAGCTTGGCCACGTCCGAGATGGAGGCCATCAGAACGGGAAGTTCGGCGGCTCGTCGCGGATGGTCACCCACTGCCACTCGGTGAACGTGTCCATGCTGGCCTCGCCGCCGTAGCGGCCGCCGTTGCCGGACTCACCCATCCCGCCGAACGGGACGTTCGCCTCATCGTTCTGCGTCCCGTCGTTGATGTGGACCATGCCGGTCTTCATCCGGTCGGCCATCGCCAGCCCGCGCCCGAGCGAGCGGGTGTAGATCGAGGCGACGAGGCCGTAGTTGCTCTGGTTGGCCAGGGCGATCGCCTCCTCGTCGCTGTCGAAGCTGACGATCGGTGCGACCGGGCCGAAGATCTCGTCGGTCCAGGCCGGCAGGTCGGTGGTGACCCCGGTGAGCACCGTGGGTCGGTAGAACAGGCCCTCGTGGCTGGCCCCGACGGTCGCCTGCGCCCCGCCCTCGATCGAGCGCTCGACGATGCCGGCAACCCGCGCGAGCTGCTTCTCGTTGACGATCGGCCCGAGCTGGACGTCCTCGCGGTACGGGTCGCCGAGCTTGAGCTTGCGGGCCTTCTCGGTCAGCGCCTCGGTGTAGGCGTCGGCCAGCTCGCGAGCGACAAGGTGGCGGCCGGCCGCGAAGCAGACCTGGCCCTGGAACTGGAACGACGAGAACGCCCCGGCGGCTGCCGCCGCATCCAGGTCGGCGTCGTCGAGGATGATGAACGCGTTGTTGCCACCGAGCTCCAACGACACCTTCTTGAGCAGCCGGCCAGCGAGCTCACCGACCCGTCGACCGACCGCGGTCGAGCCGGTGAACGACACGACGTCGATGTTCGGGTCGGTGACGAGCGCCTCGCCGACATCCGCGCCGCCGACGACCACCTGCAGGAGGCCGTCGGGCAGGCCGGCCTCGCGGAAGACGGCCTCGAACATCGCCCCGCCGATGACCGGCGTCTGCGGATCGGGCTTGAGCACGACTGCGTTGCCCAGGGCGAGGGCCGGCGCGACGACGCGCATCCCGAGCACGCTCGGCGAGTTCCAGGGGGTGATCGCGCCGATTACCCCGGCCGGGACGCGGCGGACCATCGACAGGCGACCCTTGGCGGCCGACGGCACGAGCGAGCCATAGGCCTGCCCGGGCAAGCTCATCGCGGTGAGGATCTCGTGGTAGGCGAAGTTCGACTCGTGGAACATCTTGCCGTGCGAGGCACCGGTCTCACGCTGGGTCCAGGAGCCGAACTCGTCGCGATTGGCCTCGTAGATCTCGGCCGCGCGCCGCAACACCTTGGCGCGATCCTGGTAGTTCATCGCCGCCCACGCCGGCTGGGCCGCCCTGGCCCGCGCCGCGGCCGCCGCGACATCGTCCGGGGTCGTGCCGGGAACCGTCGTGATAAGCCGATTGGTGGCCGGCTCGCGGTCCTCGATCGGGGCACCGCTGCCGGGCCGCCAGGCGGCGACGAACGCGCCGAGCCAGCCGGTCAGCGCTTCGGTCGGATCCAGGGTCGTCGCCATCAGGTGCCTCCTTCGGTCGCGCCGGGCTCGGCCGACCAGCGTTCCGCGTAGGTCTGGGGGGCGTCTCCGGCGGCGACGCGCTGCCCGGTCGACGGATCGCGCCAGACCGGTCCACGCGCCACGACCGCGTCGACGAGACCCTCGTCGAGATAGGCCGGGACCTCCCACGAGCGAATCTCCAGCGCGATCTGGCCCGGGTAGCCGATGCGCTCCCGGACGTCCTTGTCGGTGTAGTAGCCGCCGACGATCACGAGCTGCAGCGCCGACAGGGTCGTCGGCTCGTCCGCGAGGGCCGCCAGTCGGGACGGGACGTCATCGCCGAGGTCCGTGCGCAGCGCCGCGTGCAATGGCTCGGCCAGGTCCGGCCGGCTGCGCAGCACGAACGAGACCCGGCCATCGGTCACGACATCGCCCGCCGAGGGCATGCCGTGGGCGGCCGGGATGAGGTGGTCGGCGATGGCCGCGAAGGTCGTCCGCTCGACGGGGCTGAGCGTCGGGTCGCCGGGGTCACCGTCGGTCGCCGGCATCCCGCCGACGAGATCGGTCGGGGCGCCGGTCTCGGCCGAGTCGGTCATGCCGGCACCTGCTGCTCGAACCGTGTATCGATCATGTGGTCCGCGGCGCGCAGGGCGATGGCCACGATCGTCGAGGTCGGATTGACACCGGACGACGTGACGAAGCACGACCCGTCGACGACGTACAGGTTCGGGACGTCATGGCTGCGGTTCCAGCGGTCGATGACGGAGGTCGCCGGATCGTCGCCCATCCGCGCTGTGCCGAGCAGGTGCCAGCCGGAGTAGCGCATCAGCCGATCGACCTCGATCTTGTAGGCGCCGGCAGCGTCGAGCGATTCCTTGGCCCGCTCGATGTGGAAGTCGAGCATCCGCCGCGCGTTGTCGGCCATCCGGTAGTGGACCTCGGGCGCGGGAATGCCGGACGAGTCGGTCACCGTGGTCGACAGGGTGAGGTGGTTGGTCTCGTCGGGCAGGTCCTCGGCGAACAGGCCCCAGTTCGCGCCGTGGCCAAGGTGCGACCGGACGTGGGCGTGATGGTCGGGGCCCCAGATCTGCTCGCCGGCCCGGCTCGGGAGCGCCGTGTTGATCGGACCACCCGTCGGTGCCAGCCCCCAACGAGCACCGCGGACGAACCCGCGCCGTTCGTCCGTCTCGTAGAACTCGAGCGACTCGATGAGGTCGCCGAACTGACCGGCCCAACTGTTCAGCGGATCCTCGAACAGCCCGGCGACGTTGGCGAACGGGTGCATCATCAGGCGCTTGCCGACGAGACCGGACGAGTTCGCCAGGCCGTCGCGGTGCTGGGCGCTGCTCGACAGCAGCAGCAGCCGCGCGGTCCCGATCGCGTTGGCGGCCATGACGACCACCCGCCCCGCCTGGAAATGCTCGCCGCCCTCGCGGTCGATCCACGTCGCGCCGGTGGCCAGTCCCGTCGCGTCGGTCTCGACGCGGCGCACGCGGGCCCCGGTGATGAGCGTCGCGCCGAGGGCGATGGCCTTCGGCCAGTGGGTCAGGTCGGCGGACGCTTTGGCTCCCTCGTTGCAGCCCGACTGGCAGGTGCTGCGCTGGACGCACGGGCGCCGACCGTCGTACGGGACCGAGTTGATCGCATTGAACTCCGGCCACCAGTGCCAGCCGAGCTTGGTCATGCCCCTGGCGACCTTGAGCCCGGCCGCCCCGATCGGCAGCGGCGGCATGGGGGCGTCTTCGGTGTCGGGCGGATAGGCCGGGTTACCGGGCAGGGCGGAGATGCCGAACTGGCGATCCGTCCGGTAGTAGTACGGCAGCAGCTCGGCGTAATCGATCGGCCAATCGTCGGCGATGCCGTCGAGCGAGCGGACCCGGAAGTCCGACGGCAGCGCCCGCGGCCAGGCGCCCGCGTACAGGATCGTCGACCCGCCGACGGCGCTGTACATGAGCGGCGAGACCGGCGTCTCGTCCTCGACGATGGGGTAATCCTGGGCGAGGCCCCGGATGTTCGGGCTGGTGGCCCACGCCTTGCGCGCCTGGAGCTCCCAATCCGGCTTGTTGCCCGGGTAGTCGGCGCGGTCGACCCAGTCGCCCTGCTCGAGGCACACGACCGAGAAGCCGGCCTGGGCCAATCGAAGCGCGACCACGCCACCGGAGGGACCCGCGCCGATGACCAGGACGTCGGCGGGTTCTGCGCTCATCGGGCAGCGGCCGCGGCCGGCGCGTCCTCGAGCAGGCCGACCTCGCGGAGGACGTCCGCCAGGTGGGAACGCTCCGCGTCGTCGAGCCCCAGCAGGGGCCGACGAACGTGGGCGGACGGCAGCACGCCGAGGATCCGCAGGCACTCCTTGAGTCGCACCCGGTAATCACCGACCGGAGCCGCGAACACGACATCGGCGAGACGCTGGACCCGTCGGCCGAGCGCCATGGCCGTGGCGGTGTCGCCAGCCTGCCAGGCGGCGATCATGTCGACCTGCTCGCGGGTCATCACGGCGCCGAAGCCGATCAGCGCCCCGGTCGCCCCGAGCAGGAACGATTCGAGGATGAAGTTGTCGTTGCCGGTGAGCAGGGTGATCGGGCGTGGCAGCTGCTCGACCAGGCGCGCCGTGTCGATGAACCGTCGGGCGTCGAACGAGGCCTCCTTGATGGCGACCACGCCGTCGACCGACGCCATGGCCTCGAGCGTCTCGCGCTCGTAGTTCACGCCGGCCAACGCCGGCTGCAGCTGGAACAGGATGAGTGGCAGGCCCGCGTCGGCGATCGCTTCGTGGTAGGCGACCGGCACCCGCGGATCGAGCGGCTGGCTCAGATAGGCCGGGATCGGGAACACGAGCAGGGCATCGGCGCCGGCCGCCCGGAAATCATTCGCCTGGCGGACGGCCGCCTCGGTCGACGGTCCGGCCAGCCCGGCCACGATCGGCAGATCGGTGACATCGCGGACGACGCGCAGTACGCGGACCTTCTCGTCGTGGGTCAGGTGCGGTCCTTCGCCGGTGTCGACGTTGATGGCCAGGGCCACCGGGCCCTGGGCTGCCACCCAGCCGATGTATGTGCGCAGGGTCGGCTCATCGATGCGCCCGTCGGCATCCATGGGCAACACGGTGGCGGGGATGAGGCCGTCGAGGTCGAGCGCCATGGCAGGCTCCACAGTGTCAGGGGCGAGACCAGTAACCGTTTACTATCCTACGCCACGCACCCGGTCCGTGTCAGCCGGACGTGCCACCGTCGCCCCCGGCGGTGCGTCGCTCGAGGCGCGGTCCGAACGCGCAGAACACCTCGTTGGGGATGCTGTCGCGGAGTCGGGCGAGCTCGACCGGCGTGATCCGTTCGGCTCCCTGCGCGCCGAGCAGGACCACCGTGTCGTCCATCCCGACCTCGCCTGCGTCCGTCACGTCGGCGCACACCGAATCCATCGACACCCGTCCGACGAGCGGGACGCGTCGACCGCGGACGATGGCGCTGGCACCCGGCCAGTACCGGCGGGTCCAGCCGTCGGCATAGCCGATCGGCAGCGTCGCGATGCGGGACGGACGCTGGGCAACCCATTCGCCGCCATAGCCGATCGAGGCGCCGGCCGGCATCCATTCCAGGCGCACCGGCCGGGCGGCCACGGTCATGGCCGGACGAAGCTCCGCCGCCAGCCGGGCGAGGGCCGCGGCCGGCTCGACCCCCACCCCGAGCTCGCCATAGAAGCCCAGCCCGATCCGGACCATGTCGTAGGCCGGAGCGGTCGCGCACATGACCCCCTCGGTCGCGGCCACGTGGCGGACGCCGACCGCCAGGCCCTGCGCGGTCATCGTCTCGAGCGCAGCTTCATAGGCACGGCGCTGCGCTGCCGAGCGGGCCGCGTCGCTGCCGTCGGCAAGGTGCGACCACACCCCGACGATGGAGGTCGACGGCGCGGACGCGATGGCGCTCGCGACCGCGGGGAGATCCGCCGGCGCCACGCCGCCGCGACCCATGCCGCTGTCGACCTCGATATGGAGACGCAGCAGCGCGCCACGAGCCCGCGCCCGACTCGTCGCCCAGCGGTCGAGCAGCCCCCGTGCCGACTCGACGCCGGACACGCTGACCTCGAGGTCGGCCTCGACCGCATCATCGACCGCCGCCGGGTCGATCGGATAGACGACGAGGATCGGGGCCGCCAGCCCGGCAGCCCGCAGCGCGAGTGCCTCGTCGATCGACACGACCATCAGCTGGTCGGCTCCGCCGGCCAGGGCGGCTCGGGCGGCCAGGACCATGCCGTGGCCGTAGCCGTTGGCCTTGACCAGGATCCCGAGTCGCGTCCCTGCCGGGATCGCCCGCCGGAAGACGGTCGCGTTGTGGCTGAGGGCAGCGGGGTCGACCTCGATCCAGGCGCGGGCTGACATGCGCCACAGCGTACCGAGGCGCGTCGGCACGCGTCGTCGCGCGCCAGCACGCGTCGGCGCGCGTTGACGCTCGATCGGCCCTCGGCTATCCTCGATAATCGATCAAACGCCGTCGTCTGGCTGCTCGACCTTTCCGCGAGCCGCCCCCCGGAGAACCCCTGAGATGACCCAGCTCGACATCTTCAGCCTGCAAGGTCGCGTCGCGCTCGTGACCGGCGGTGGTGGTGGCATCGGGTCGGCCCTCGCGGAAGCGCTGGCCGGCGCCGGCGCGAACGTGGCCGTCGCCGGGCGGCACCGCGAACCGCTGGAAGCCACCGTCGACCGGGTCCGCGCCGCCGGATCGGAGGGTCTCGCCGTCAGCGCGGACGCGACCACCGAGGCCGACGCGGAACGGATGGTCGATGAGGTGACCGAGCGCTTCGGACGCATCGACATCCTGGTCAACGCGATCGGCGGCGGCGCCGGCAAGGTCCTCCATCCGGCCGAGGCATACCCCCGCGACGACTGGGACTGGATCATGGAGTTGAACGTGCGCAGCACCGTCGTCGCGACGCAGGCCGTGGCGCGGGCGCTCATCCAGGCCGGCGAGGGCGGGCGGATCCTCAACATCTCGTCGGTCCGGGCCAACCTCGCGATCAACGCGGGCTACTCCGCGTACGTGGCGGCCAAGGGCGCGATCAGCTCGCTGACCCGCCAGTGGGCGACCGAGTGGGCGAAGCACGGCATCCGCGTCAACGCCATCATGCCGACCTTCGTCGATACGCCGCAGGTCGCGATGCTGCTCCAGGACCCCGCGTTCAAGGCCGGCATCGTCGACCGCATCCCGCTCGGGCGGGTCGGCGAGACGGACGACCTCGTCGGCCCGGCGATCTTCCTCGTGTCCGATGCCGCGTCGTTCGTGACCGGCCAGATCCTCGGCATCGACGGCGGCCTGACCGCCACCCAATAGGAGCCCCGCATGCCGTCCCCCACCATCGACATGGAACAGGTCACCCCGAACGTCTTCACGAACACCAAGCTGCGTGGCTGCAACCCGAGCTTCGTCGTGACGTCGGACGGCGTCGTCGTGATCGACACGCCGCAGCTCCCGACGAAGGCGGTCGCGATGCGGGCGGAGGCCGAGAAGCACGGGCCGATCCGCTACCTCATCAACACCGAGAACCACGTCGACCACATCTTCGGCAATCACTGGTTCCGCGGCGCGGGCGAGGTCGTCAACCACAAGGCGCTGTGGGACATCTTCATGGACCCCGGCGCGGCGCTCGACCCGTTCGCCTACGCGCTCGAGGCGGTCCCGACCGACGATCCCGAGGCAGGGCCACTCATCCCCGATCGCGACGAGTACTACGCCGACCTGCCGCGCGGGACCGTGGTGTTCAGCGGCGACCTGCTGAAGCTCAAGGTCGGCGACCACACGATCGACTGCCACTGGACCCCGGGCCACACTCCGGGCCAGCTGGCGGTCCACGTCCCCGAGGAGCGCGTGGTCTTCACCGGCGACACGATCTTCAGCGGCGTCCAGACCTGGCTGATGACCTCGAACGTCGACCAGTGGCTCGAGGCGCTCGAGACGATCCGGGCGCTCGATGTCGATTACGTCGTGCCGGGCCACGGGCCGGTGGTGACGCTCGACTACGTCCAGACCCAGCGAGCGCACCTGATGGCCTGGAAGGCCGCGGTCGCTGACGCCGTGTCGAAGGGCTGGTCACGCGAGGAGACCATCGCCAAGGTCCGGTTCGACGACCGGTTCGGACCCGTCGATGTCGGGCAGGGCTACATGATGGATCACATCCAGAACAACAACGCCGGGTCGCTCTGGGACAAGCTGACCGCCACGGGCTACGCGAAGGGCCGCTGAGCTATCCGCGCGGTCGAACGGAATCATCAGCCGCCGCGCCGAGTAACTCGACGCTGTCACTCTGTTACGGGCACAACTGGGCCATGTTCACGGCGTAGGGGCAAACACCACGGTTTCGCGGAAGATGTCGCGCGCGCCCGTCCGAAGGACGTCGACGTTGGTGTCCGGGACGATGAATGTGCTCTTCAGCCCGCTTTGGGGTTCGAGAATCAGAACGAAGGCGTCGCCGGCAAGGTCGCCGTCGTGACCGGGACGCGGCCGCGGGATGTGGAACTTCGCCTCTGACGAGGTCAGCACCAGCACCAATGCGTCGCCTCCGCCGACGTTCTGCCACGTCTCGTCGTCGGTTTGGAGGATCTCGACCTGAAAATCGCGGACCGTGGTCGCGGGAATTCTGAAGTACTCGAAATCGCCGGTGATGGGAACGCGTTGTGGGGTCCAGAAACCAGTCACCTCCTGGCGCAGGTAGCGTAAGGCGGAGGCCGGATCGGTCACGCTCTTGGCCGTGAGGCCGACCTCCAACGTCGGCAACGGCTCCGAAGAGGCGGTGATCGGTGTCTGTGCGGCGACCGGTGCAAGCGATCGTGTAGTCGCGTCCCTCGAGCCCACCGCCGTGCAGCCGGCTAACACGATGGCCGTCATCAACAAAACAGGAAGCGGCGTCAGATCTCGAACCCTCTTCATCTTCATCCTGGTCCCCTCAGCATGTCGACTGTGAGAGCGCAACATTCAGTGAGTGACGGAAACGATCCACGAGTAGCCACTTCGGATAAATGTGGGAGGAAGTGTCGAGGCACGCATCCATCCCGTTCCACGCAACCATTAGATTGTGTTCCTGCCAAGCCTTGAGTGTATGCAGGGTCTCGGCTCTTCTCGCCCGCGGAAGAGGCACGGCTCCGACAGCAGTTCGCGACGGACTGGGATGCCTACGCGCGCGGCGTGTGGCTGCCCTGGCTCTAGCGAGTCACGCCCGTCCGGCCGCGGACTCCTCCTCGCGAGTCCGACCGGCCAGCTGGATCAGGTCCTCGTGGAGCTCGAACCAGACGCCGTGGTAGCTGTCGACGCGTGGTGACGCGACGAATCGACCATCGCCGCGCTGGACCCCCTCGAGCGCACGGTCGAGTCTGGCGCCGTAGTCGCCCAGGCGCGGCAGGCGGGGCTCCAGCGGCGCGAGCCAGGCGAGCGCGTCGGCATGGACGGCCGCCAGGCGGGCGAGGACGCCCGCGTCGTAGTCGGCATCGGCGTGGTCGTTGACCGTCTGCCCGTCGCGGAGCTGCCAGGCGGTCACCACGTCCTTCACCCGATGATCGATATCGAGGAACGCATCGAGGGCGTCGGTTGCCGCCTCGGCGCCCCACGCGGCGCGCTCGGCGGCGACCGACGCGTCCGAGCGGGCGCGTCCGGCGTCGGTGAGCTTGAACGCGCCGGCGCTGGACTCGACCAGCCCGTCGGCGACGAGCGCTTCGATGACCGGCTGCGCCTCGTCCGGCGTGCCGAGTGCGGCGTCGGCGATGGCGTCCGGCAGCGCGAAGCCCTTGATCGCGATGACCCGGAGGACGCGATCGGCATCGACCGAGCCGGGGCCCGGGGTGGGCGATGCGGCATCGGCCGGGACACCCTCGACATCGATCCCCGCCTCGCGCGCCCAGCCGAGGAGCGTCTCCGCTTCAGGAGCGATGACCGTCGACCCCGCCACTGCCCCCTCGAACACCTCGCCGGTCCCCCCGTCGATGGTGATGACGTCACCGACGCGCAGGACACGGCCGTCCAGCCGGACATCGCCCGAGCTGATCCCGGCCGGGCCGATCTCGACGGCGCTCGCGCCGACCACCGCCGGGATCCCCCAGCCACGCGCGACCACCGCTGCATGGCTCGCCAGCCCGCCACGCGAGGTGAGGATGCCCGCGGCCCGGGCCATGCCATGGACGTCGTCCGGGGAGGTCTCGGCACGGACCAGGATCGCCGGCGTGCCTGCCTCGGCCGACGCGATCGCGGCGTCCGGTTCCGTGACGATCGGTCCGCTGGCAACGCCCGGCGAGGCGGCCAGGCCCGACGTCAGCGGGACGACCAAAGCAGCACGACCGCTCGACACGCGCGGCGGATCGGCGAGCAACGGCAGCACCCGCCGGACGGCCTGTTCTTTCGTCACCGGGAAGTCGGGGGCCGTGGCCATGTCGAGGGCGATCCGCAGCGCCGCCTGCGGACTCCGTTTGCCGACTCGGACCTGGAGCAGCCACAGCCTGCCGTCCTCGATGGTGAACTCGATGTCGCACAGGTCGGCGTAGTGGCGCTCCAGCCGCTCGGCCGCGGCCCGCAGCTCGCGGGCGACGCCGGGCATCCGTTCGTCGAGGACGCCGATCGGCTCGGTCTGATGAGTGCCGGCGACGACATCCTCGCCCTGGGCGTCGAACAGGATGTCGCCGTACAGCGCCGGCTCGCCGGTCGCCGGATCGCGAGTGAACAGGACTCCGGTCCCGGACGTCGAGCCACGGTTGCCGAAGACCATCGCCTGCACGGTGACGGCCGTCCCGAGATCGTCCGGGATGCCCTCCTTGCGACGGTACGTCCTGGCGCGCTCGCTGTTCCACGACCGGAACACCGCCTCGATCGCGAGCCGGAGCTGCTGCCACGGATCCTCGGGGACGTCGACCGAACCGACGATGGCCCGGAAGCTCATGTCGAACCGCTCGCGACAACGGCGCGCGAAGGCCGCATCGCCGGCCACCCGCATCAACCCCTCGGTCGTGGCGTCGTTGAGGCCGAGATCGAGGATGGTGTCCATCATCCCCGGCATCGACACGGGGGCGCCTGATCGGACGCTGACGAGCAGTGGATCGGCCGGATCGCCGAAGCGCCGGCCGACGGCCGTCTCGACCGCGGCCATCCGGGCCCGCAGTTCGTCGTCGAGCCCGGCGGGCCACCCATTCGCGAGGAACGTCCGGCAGGAGTCGGTCGTGATGACGAAGCCCGGCGGCACCGGCAGCCCGAGGTCGCGCGCCATCACGCCCAGGTTGGCGGCCTTGCCGCCGACGAGCGCCCGGGCATCATCGAGCGTGGGGCCGTGGTCGGCATCGAGCGCGTACGTGACGGTCATCGCGGAACGTCCTCGTGCAGCGCGCGCCAGACCCGTTCCGGGCTGAGCGGCAGGTCCCGGATGGCCACGCCGGTCGCGTCCTGGACGGCCGCCGCGACGGCCGGCGCGACGCACAGCAGGGCGCCCTCGCTCATCCCCTTGGCGCCGTACGGGCCGGGTCCGTCCTCGTTCTCGACGATGTCGCTGTCCATCGCGAGCGGCAGGTCCAGGCTGGTCGGGATGCGGTAGTCGATCGCACCCAGGTTGCGAATGCGTCCGGTCTCGTCGTAGATGTAGTGCTCCATGAGCGTGTGGCCGAGGCCCATCACCGCGGCGCCCTCATCCTGACCGCGGACCTGCGTCGGGTTGAGCGCCTTGCCGACGTCGGACACGGTGACGTGGCGGGCGACGGTCACATCACCCGTGTCGCGGTCGACCTCGACCTCGACCGCGGTGCAGTTGAACTCGAAGAACGCCGCCGTGCCGCCGAGCGGGTGGTCGGGCTCGGCCTCCTTGCGCATCTCGCCGAGGCCGATGATCTCGCCACCGAGCACGCCGAGCCCGCGCACCAGGACATCGCGGATGGGCAGCGAGCGATCGCCGATGCGAACGACGCCACGGTCGACGACGACGGCCTCCTCGTCGATCGACTCGAGCCGTGCCGCCATCGTTCGCAGCTTCGACTGGATGTCGCGGCACGCCCGCAGGATCGAATTGCCCATGAGCACCGACGACCGGCTCGCCGAGGTCTGCTGGTCGTACGGCACGACCGCGGTGTCACCCATGATCACGGTGACCCAGTCGAGCGGCGCGCCGAGCTCCTGGGCGGCGATCTGGGCGAAGATCGTCCGCGCGCCCTGGCCCATGTCCGAGGTACCGGCGTAGACCACGACGCTGCCGTCGGCCAGCAGCCGAACGGTCGAGTACGACAACCCGGTGGTCGGTCCGGACTTCAGCCCGACCGCGATGCCTCGGCCACGACCGGGAGGCGGCGGCGTCGTCCAGTCGATCATCGCCGCCGCGCGCTCGATGGTCTCGGCCCACGCCCCGTCGGCGGGCGTGTCGCCGGGGATGAACGGGTCGCCCGGTCGGGCGAGGTTGCGCAGGCGGATCTCGACCGGGTCGATGCCGAGCTGGCGGGCCGCCTCGTTCATGTTCGATTCGACGGCCCAGATCTGCTGCGGGTTGCCGAAGCCACGGAAGGCGGTGGACGGCACCGTGTGCGACAGCACGCTGCGCGCGACGATCCGGACCGCCGGGACGAGATACGGGCCGGCCGAGGTGTAGCTGCCCTTGGCCACGGTCCGGTCGGCGATGTCGGCGTACGCCCCGATGAGGTAGTTCGCATCGACATCGCGGAAGGTCAGCGATCCGTCGCGCCGATAGCCGTCGCGGACCCGGATCTCCGCGGCACCGCGACGGACGGCCTGGAACGTCTCCTCGAGGGTGAGGATGAGGCGGACCGGCCGACGCGCCCGCAGGGCCATGAAGGCCACGAGCGGCTCGTACTTGGCGTGCTGCTTGCCGCCGAACGCACCGCCCGGGTCGGGGGCGAAGACCCGGACCTTGGCCAACGGGAGACCGAGCAGCCCCGCGAGCACGCGCTGGAGCCAGTTCGGATGCTGGATCGAGCTCCACACCGCGATGCCGTCGCCGTCGGGCGCGGCGATGAACCCGTGCGGCTCGATGGCGAACTGGGTGACCATCGGGAATCGATAGGCGTGCTCGACCACGACGTCGGCCACCGCCGCGTCGACGTCGCCCCAGCCGTAGCGGTGCTCGCGCAGGACGTTCGTCGCGGCCAGCGGATCACCCGGGCGCAGCGACGGGTCCTGGACGAGCGGCGCATCGGCGGCAAGGGCGCCGGCGACCGTGAACACGGCCGGCAGCTCCTCGAAGTCGACGCGCACGAGCCGCGCCGCCTCCTCGGCAGCATCCAGCGTGTCGGCCGCGACCGCCGCGACGGGCTCGCCGTGGTAGCTGGTCTCGCCCACCGCGAGCACCGGCCGGTCGATGAACTGGGGGCCGAACCGGGGCATCGGGTCGGGCAGGTCGGCGGCGCTGATGGCCAGCCGGACACCGGGGACGGCAAGGGCTGCCGTGGTGTCGATGCCGACGATGCGGGCCCGCGCGCAGTCGAGCGTGACGAGCTTCACGTGCAGGGCGTCCTCGAGGCGAAGGTCCGCCACGTAGGCCTGCCCGCCGGTCACGCGGGCGACGCCACCGACTCGCTCGGGCGACGCCCCGACGCCGTGCTCGTTCACGGCTCCGACCTGCCCGAGGTCGAGGTGGCTGACGCCAGCTGGACCGCCTCGATGATCTGCTCGTAGCCGGCGCAGCGGCAGTAATTGCCGGCCAGGCCGTCCTCGATCTCGGCACGGGTCGGATGGGGATGCAGCGCCAGCAGCGCGCGAGCGGCGATCAGCTGGCCGGGGATGCAGAACCCGCACTGCGCGGCGCCGGTCGCAAGAAAGGCCGCCTGGAGTGGATCGAGGCCGGCGTCAGTCGCCATGCCCTCGACGGTCGTCACGCTGGTGCCGTCGGTTTCGACCGCCAGCACGAGGCACGAATCGACGCTCGTCCCGTCGACGAGGACGGTGCACGCCCCGCACTCACCGACCAGACAGCACGCCTTCGTGCCGGTCAGGCCGAGGTCGTCGCGCAGCACCTCGAGGAGCGTGTGATGGACCGCGACGTCCTCCGACCGGAGTCGGCCGTTGACGGTCAGGGCGATGCGGCGGGTCTCGGTCATCGGGCAGACCGGGTGGCACGGCGGTCGAGGGCGATGCGGACCGCGCGCAGGGCGAGGACATGGAGCATCGCCAGTCGGTACTCGGGGCTGGCTCGCATGGAGCGGGGCGACGGGCTGGCGTCGACGAACAGCGCCTCGAGCCGTTCCATCTTCGTCCGCTCGGGTGACGCCGGATCGGCCAGCACGCCCGTCCCATCCTCGACGACGACCGGCCGCGGCCCGAGGCTGCCGTAGGCCAGCCGGGTGACGCCGTCGGACGACACCGCGGCGGTGAGCGTGACGGATGCCAGGTCGTGCCCGCGTCGACGGGTCCGGCGGACATGGACCGAGCCGCGCGGCCGCGGGGGACGTGGCAGCTCGATGGCCGTCACGAGCTCGCCGGGGCGCAGCGCGGTCACCCCCGAGCGCACGAAGAACGCGTCGATCGGGATACGGCGAGGGCCGTCGGGGCCGGCAACGACGACCGTCGCACCATCGACCAGCAGGGCCGGCGCGGTGTCCGCGGCGGGCGATGCGTTGCAGATGTTGCCGGCCAGCGTCGCCCGATTCCGGATCTGGACGGAGCCCACGACCGATGCGGCCTCGGCCAGCGCCTCGTGGTCGTCGCGGATGCGAGGGTCGGCGGCGATGGCGGTCATCGTCGTGCGCGC
>DAIUES010000001.1:23928-35297 GCA_036844985.1 Candidatus Limnocylindrales bacterium | reverse complement strand
CGGGAGACGGGATTCGAACCCGCGACATTCTGCTTGGGAAGCAGACACTCTGCCAGCTGAGTTACTCCCGCTCAGTAGGGGCAGGGACCGCGCCGTCGTCCCGCCGAGCTCGCATTCTAGTGGCTCGTCTGGAGCCGCACAACGACGCGGCGACCTCGTCGCTCGACGGGTGATGCCCGACCGACACCGATCATCTCAGTTGCGCGCTGCTTCCCGCGTCGATGGCCCTCCGCGCACCCCATCGATGCCGCCTTGGCATCGTTTCGGCGCCGAGCCCCACGTCGACGGCACGGTCGCGCCCGTTTCCGCCGGCTGATCAAGGGATCGGTGCCACTCCGGCATCGATCTGCCGCGTTCCCGGGCCACGGCCCCAACCGACGCCGTCGATCGCATCGATCGATGCCCCGTAGGCGGCGACCACGGCCCGATCGGGCGCGCGACACCCCCGCCGCGTCCATCGCCGACAGCTCGATCCCGGAATCGATGTCCGTCGGGCAACAGACCCGACCGCATGTCGTCGTGCTCGGCGCGACCCCGTCGTCTCGCCCCGACGCCCCGTCGGGCGCCGATCAGCCCGGATCGACCCGATAGACCTGCCGCTCGCCGGACAGACCCTTGAGCTCGTGCCGGCCGGCGTCGACGAGTTCGATGGCGGACCCTTCGAGAAGGTCGCGAGTCGTGTTGGACACCACCACCTGGCTCGCGCCGGCGAGCGACATCACGCGTGCCGCCGCGTGGACCGTGACGCCGCGGACGTTGTCGCCGACGAACTCGACCTCCCCCGTGTGCAGACCGACCCGCACCTCCAGCCCGACGTCCTGCGCCGAGCGGACCATCGCCATGGCACAGCGCACCGCCCGGGTCGCGCTATCGAACGCAGCCAGAAAGCCATCACCTGTCGTCGCGACCTCGCGGCCGCGGTAGGTGTTGAGATCGTTGCGCAGCCGCGCGTTGTGCTCCCGCAGGAGCTCCTGCCACGCGGCGTCGCCGACGCGCGCCAGCGTGGCGGTCGAATCGACGATGTCGGTGAACAGGATCGTCGCGAGCACGCGCTCGCCCGGGTCGCTCGGACCGATCCCGACCAAGTGGGCGCTCGTCCATTCGACCGTCACCCAGGGCTCGTCGCCGACGACCCAGGCGTCGTGCCCGGGCGGGATCTCGAAGATCGAGTCGGGCAGGATGTCGAGCTCGTCGCCGTTGTCACAGCGAACATGGAGCACTCCCGAGATCGAATGGCCGAGGTGGTGCACCTGGCACGTCGCCGTGCCCATGATCGGCGCGAGGTCCCGCGACCAGCGCCATCCCGGGTCCCATTGCGAGCGGCCGACCGTCACCTCACCGAGGCGGACGACGACCGCGTGCCCCCTGGGAAAGGCCCGCCGCTCGTCCGGGTCACTGAAGTCCTTGCGCTGGAGTCGCGGCATGCCGTCCTCATCTGCGAACACGCCCTTGTGCGCGGCCCGCTCCCGAGTCTATCGGTCGATGGCGGCTCGGTCGAGGTCGGTGGTGGGCCGGTCGAGGTCGGGTGGCGATCCGGCCGAGGTCGCTGGCGATCCCGTCGACGATTCGACGCGCACGGGAGTTGTGCATTTCGGAGCCTATTCGGGCCCGAAGCTCTGAACCTGTGGCGCATCGAGTCCGCCTACGGCAGCGAGTGCACGCCGGGTGTGCACAGGGGCATCCTTGGGGGCCCTATACGACCCTTCTCAGGGGCGATCGGCCAAGGCCTCGGCGGACAGTGCCCGGGATGTCATCGAAATGAACATGCTGCGTGCATCGGCCGAGCCATGGCCGGCGCCACGCGTCGAGCATCGTTCTCCGGGCGCGCTACCCTGGCGACCGTCGCGCCGATCGGGGCCGCGGCCACTCATCCCGGCCCGCCCGCCGCCACCCGGCCCGCCCGTTCGCCCAAGGCCCCCGAGTCAGCGCCGGGCGCGGACCGGGACGGCGGCCAGGCTCAGCACGATCACCCGCTCGGGCTCGTGCGGTCGGCGCAACGTGGCGAGTGCCTCGACGAGAGCTCGCGGTACCTCGGGGCGACGTGACGTGACCGAAGTCGGCAGGTCGACCGTAGCGGCCCGGGCCAACTCGGGATCGGCGATGCACGAGCGCGCCCGGATACGGATGTCAGACATGCGATGCAGACCTACTGGCAGGCAGGAGGATTGAGATGAGTCTGTAACGTACCCCGAGTCCGCGGATCGTGCAGGGACCCGGTCGGGCCGGACCAACCGGTACCCTTGGGCCACTCGGACGGGCGGTTCCCGGGCCCCCTGCTATCGTGCGCGAGTGGCCACCCTGATCGATCCGGACCGCCGCACGCCCGACAGCCCAGAGGCTCCCGCGCGCACGCCCGACAGCCCCGCCGCGCCCGCCCCAGCGGCCACGTCCGGGCTGACCCCCGCCCCGCTCGAGGCTCACTGGCTCGGCCGCACCTCCTACCGCGACGCCCACGCCCTCCAGAAGCGGCTCGTCGACGCCCGTGCGGCCGGGCGTATCGGCGACCGTCTCCTGCTCCTCGAACACCCGCCCGTCCTGACCCTCGGGCGCAACTCCGATCCGGCCCACATCCGCGCCACCGACGAGGAACTCCGGCAGCGCGGCATGGACGTCGAGCGGATCGAGCGCGGCGGCGAAGTGACCTACCACGGGCCCGGCCAGCTGGTCGCCTATCCCATCGTGCAGCTGCACGAACGTGGGCTCCTGCTCCGGCCGTTCGTGCGAGCGCTCGAAGCGGCCCTGGCACGGACCTGCGCCGCCCACGGGGTCGCGGCCGGTCGACGGGACGGCCATCCAGGTTGCTGGTGCGACCCCGACGGCCGCGAGCCGCGCAAGATCGGCGCTCTCGGCCTGCGCGTCGAGCGCGGCGTCAGCTATCACGGCATCGCGCTCAACGTCACCGTCGACCTGGCCGATTTCGAGCTGATCGACGCGTGCGGCATGCCCGGTGTCGTCTCGACCTCGATCGCCCACGAGCTCGGGACATCGGACCGTCCGACGACCGCGTCGGTCGAGCGCGCGGCGTGGATCTTCGCGAGCGCCTTCGCCGCGGCGATCGACGCGCCGCTGCGCGTCGGTCCGACCGACCCTGACAAGGCCTGACCGCGTCGTGGCAGGCGGCCTGTTCGAGCTGCGCAAGGACCCCATCACCGGCTGGTGGGTGGCGACGATCGTGGACCGCGCATTCCATCGCGATCGGTTCGCCCGGGCGGCCGAGCCCGTCGACGATCGGCTGTTCGGCTGTGCCAACTGCTCGACCCCACCCGGCGACGGCGTTCGGCTGCGCATCCTCAAGGACTTCGCGTTCCACGTGGTCGGCACCGACACCGACGCGCGAGAGCTCGATCGCGACCACGGGCTTGCCCAGGTCTCGCTCGCCCAGGCGCGGGCGACCGGCAGCTGGCGCACGGTCGTCGCGCCACCCGGCGAGCATCGGCCCCTGCACGCGGTCGGGCGCGACCTCATCGAGGCCCTCGTGACGGGAGCGCGGGACGCCATCGTGGACGCACGGGCCGCCGGCCAGACCGACTATCTGACGGTCGTCCAGAACTGGGGCGCACAGGCCGGGGCGAGGACCAACCACCTCTGCCTCGACCTGTACGACCTGCCCCAGATCCCGCACCGGATCGGCGAGGAGCTCGGCGGTGCCGCCCGGTTCGTGATCCGCGAGGGGGAGTGCCCGTTCTGTCGATCGGTCCGCGAGGAGACCGTTCGACCCGACCGGCTCGTGTGGGAGGACGACGACAGCGTCGCCTTCGCGCCGTACGCGTCCCGGTCGGCGTTCGAGGTGTGGGTCGTGCCCCGCCGCCACGAGGCCGACTTCGCACGTGCCACGGACCGTGACATCACGGCCACCGCCGAGGCCCTTCGTCAGGTCCTCGCCCGCCTCGCCAGCGCCCTCGACGGCCCGCCCTACAACCTCGTCCTCCATACAGCCCCGCTGCGCGAACAGGTCGACGGCACGTACCACTGGCATTGGGAGATCCACCCGCGCTTGCGCGAGATCGCCGGCCTCGAGCTGGGAACCGGATTGCCGGTCAATCCCGTCTCGCCGGAGGATGCGGTGGAGGAGCTGTTGGGCCGAGCCGATCCAGAGGGAGGTGGGTCGGGTTGATCGGGGCCGCGCCTGTCCGTGACAGGCGTCACACGCCGCACCGATGCCCCGTCCTTGCGATGTCGAGCGCGTACAGCCCATGGCGCGCGCTCCGCGACATCACCCGCTCGGAGCCCACGTGGCCATCGAACCGTCGACCGCTGACCCCCGCGACCTGCTCAACCGCCCTGACGCCTCGCGGTTCGGGCGGAGCCGTCCCATGAGCGGGACGTGGGACCGTGACGAGGCGGCCAGCTTCGTCGAAACCCTGTTCGCGAAGCACCACGGCGAGATCTACGCCTACCTCCTGCGGATGATGCGCGACCCCGAGGTCGCCGCCGACATGACCCAGGACGCGTTCATCAAGGCATACAAGAACTACGACTCACTCGAGAAGCCCGAGAACGCCCGGGCCTGGCTGTACCAGATCGCCCATCGGGTCGCGCTGGACGAGATCCGCCGCCGCAAGATCGTCCGCTTCCTGCCATGGACCGGTGAATCGAGGGGCGCCGCCCCGTCGGCCGAACACCTCGTCATGGATGCCCGATTGTCCGGCGACCTGCAGCGAGCGCTCGAGCGCATCCCCGAACGACAACGGGCGGCGTTGCTGCTCGCCGAGCTGCACGACCTGACCGGCCTCGAGCTCGCCGCGGCCCTCGGTGTCAGCCACGTCGCCGCTCGCGCCCTGCTCACCCGTGCTCGCGAGAGCCTGCGCCAGGCGCTGGCCGCGGAACGAGCTGCCGATGCGAAGGCCGAGGCGACGCGCGACGCGCACATCAGCGGAGTCGAGCGATGAGCCGCTTCCCGCGTCTCCGTCGCCGGCCCGATCACTGGTCGTCCGCCCACGAGCGGGCGCGGGTGCGGGCCGCCGAGCGACTCGATGGTCCGCTGGGCCTGGCGGAAGCGGCCTGGCTGGACGAGCATCTGGCGGGCTGTTCCGAGTGCCGCGTGGTCGCTGCGTCGTACACGGCCGATCGCGACGCGCTGCGCGCCCTGCGTGGCAAGACCCCCGTACCGCCACGCGATCTGTGGGCGCGGACCGCCGCGGCGATCGAACGGGAGGCCGAGCGATCGCCCCGAGATCGCCGCGCTCGAGACCGTCGGCCGTCGTCCCGATCGAACCTCCCGCTTGGCGTCATCGCCGGGGTCGCGGTGATCGCGTTGGTCGTCGGCGTCAGCACGCTGTCCGGCGGGACGTTCCGCATCGGGGGCTCCGTGCCGAGCAGCGCCAGTGCATCGCCCGATATCGCGGTCCTCGCCAGCCCGGCGGGTACGCCGAGTGCCGCCGAGGCCACGCCGATCGCCGTCGGCGCCGGGGACGTGACCTGGATCGACGCCGGACCCGGCGGGCAGCCCGGCCTGGCTGCGGTCAACGTGGACCGGGTGTGTCCGGCCCAGGTCTCCGATTGCCCGATGGTCGGCGAGGGACGCCGCCTGCAGGTGGCGCTGACCCGCGCTCCCAGGACGATCATCGGGTCGCCGACCCGTCGTGAGGCGGTCGCGATCGATGACAACGGCGCGGCCGGCGACCAGCTCCTCATCGTCGACCTGCCGGAGCCCCGGTCGACGCCGGGCCCCACCTCCGCGCCACCGACCGCCACCCCGCAGCCGACCCGCAGCGCCACACCGAGCCCGTCGTCGACGCCGAGCGCGACGCCGAGCGATGGATCGACGCCCGCGTCGCCGAGTCCCAGTCCCGACCCGAATACCAGCCCGACGCCGTCGGTCTCGGCGTCCGCCACCCCGTCGGCCACGCCGACCATCAGCCCGGAGCCGACCGTCGCGGCCGCGATCGCCATCGCGAGCGGCATCGACGTCGTCGGCGAGTCGGCCGCGTTCTCCGCCGATGGGGCATGGTTCGCGTTCACCGCCCGACCGACCGACCTCTCCACCGGCCCGAACGTCTATGTGTGGCACGTCGGTGACGGTCAGGCCCGGGCTCTCACGACCGATGGCACGACCTACTTCGCGTCATGGGCCGGAGATTCGCTCATCGCCAGTCGACCGGCCGAGCCGGCCGAACCGACCAGCGCGGTCGTGACGGTCCGGATCGATCCGGCCAGTGCCGCGGAGACCCGTCTCGGGAACCTGTGGCGGCCGATCGTTGACCCGACCGGCACGCTCGCCATCGGCTGGGCAGGCACGGTCGAGCGGCACGCCGACGGGACGTGGACACCGGCGGCCGGTGCGCTCGAGCTGCGCAGCTGGTCGAGCCGCGGCGCCGGGGACGACCGCAGCCACCGCGATGCCCGGCTCGTCGCCAAGCAGGCCCCGGACGATTTCGACGTGCGCTGGGACGGCTCCGGCGAGTGGGTGGCGGCCTGGGTCGCCGACCACGGTGATCCGGCGATCGGACGGCTCAGCCTGTTCCGGGTGCACCCTGCGGGCGAGCGACTCGAGCGCGTGGACGGCGGTCCCCACGACGTCCCGGCGTTGCTCGGGTTCTCGATCGGGGATGGGCGTCTCGCGTGGGCGACCCCGCCGGGCCAGGGCGGGGAGGGGAGTCGCATCCAGATCGCGGCCTGGTCCGCCGGCGACGTCGGTACCGTCGAGAGCTCCCCTGGGGACGGCATCGTCGTCGTCCGCTGAGGACTGGCGGGCGCCCGCCGGAGGGCGTATCGTTCCCGGCCTATCGTGCGACCCAGATGGTTGGTCGTAGGGTCGGTCCTCAGTGCCGCCCTCGCCCTGGTAGCACTGCCGGGTCTCGCCGGCTCCCGCGCCCCCAGCGCCCTGGAGCCCGTTCCCGCCGGTGCGTTCCAGTCGCTCTCGATCTCGGCGTCCGGCGCGACATCGCCCCTGTCGATCGCGGGGCCCGACAGCGCCTTCCGTTCGGCTGCGGCCATCCGCGCCGCCGACCGCTTCATCGAACCCGGCGAGGCGCCCGACATCGCGGGTCCCACGGCCCGCCCGGGGTTGGACCAGCCGGAGCCGGCATCCGCCTCTGCCCGCAAGCCGGCCAAGTCCACGCTCAAGGGGCAGGCGACCTTCTATCACAACGGCACGACCGCGATGCGCCTGCCGCGGGGCACGACCGTGATCATCTGTGGTGCCGGTGGCTGCGTCGAACGGGTGGTCAACGACTACGGCCCGCTGAACCCGGCTCGGGTCGTCGACCTGTACGTCGACGACTTCTTCGCCGTCTGCGGCTGCCCGTCGTGGAGCGGCATCACCGAGGTCACCGTCTACATCTACTGACCGGTCCGGCGCGGTATCCTGCGGGCACACCCTTCGGCCGCGGCCCCGTGAGGCCGCCCGCGAGGCCCTGCGAGGCCGGGAAGGAGCGATGACCGGACGCCGGATCATGACCGCCGACGAGATCCGTCGAGCGACGATCCGCCTTTCTCACGAGATCGTCGAGAAGCAGGCCGGCACCGACGGCCTGCTGCTGATCGGCATCCAGCGTCGTGGTGTTCCGCTCGCGGCCCGCATCGCCGCGGCCATCCGCGACAACGAGGGTGCCGACGTGCCGGTCGGGGCGCTCGACATCACGTTCTATCGCGACGACCTCTCGCTCGTCGCCCAGCAGCCGGTCGTGAAGGGCACCGAGCTGCCATCCGGCATCGACGGCAAGACGATCGTCCTGGTCGACGATGTGCTGTACACGGGACGCACCATCCGGGCGGCGATGGACGCGCTCGTGGACTTCGGCCGGCCGCAGGCCATCCGCCTGGCGGTCCTCGTCGATCGCGGCCATCGCGAGCTGCCGATCCGCGCCGACCACGTCGGCAAGAACGTGCCGACGTCACGCGAGGAATCCGTCCGGGTCCATCTCGAGGAGACCGACGGCGAGGACGGGGTCGAGATCGAGCGCGTGGTCGACAGCCCGCTGGCGGCCGAGCCGGTCGCGTGACCGACGTGGTCGAGCCTGCCGCCGTCGCGGCTCGGTCGGCCGTGATGGAGATCCCGTCGGTCGACGTCGCGCCCGAAAGCGGCGTCGTCGGCTGGCCGCACCGGCATCTCCTCGACGTCGATGGGTTGAGCGCGACCGATCTCGACCTCGTCATGCGCACCGCCGACGCGATGCGCGAGGTGCTCGCGCGGCCGATCACCAAGGTCCCGGCCCTGCGCGGTCGGAACGTGACGATCCTGTTCTACGAGGCATCGACCCGGACGCGGGTGTCGTTCGAGGTGGCCGCCCGGAATCTGTCCGCCGACGTCGTCAACATCGCCGCGGCGAGCTCGTCGGTGACGAAGGGCGAGTCGCTCGTGGATACGGTCCGAACGGTGGAAGCCCTCGGGGCCCAGATGCTCGTGATGCGGCACTCGGCGTCGGGGGCGCCGTACCTGGCCGCTGAGGTGTTCGCGGGGTCCGTCCTCAACGCCGGGGACGGCTGGCACGCGCATCCGACGCAAGCCCTGCTGGACCTCTACACGATGCGTTCGCGACTGCCGGGCGGGTCGGTGGCGGGACGCAAGGTCGTCATCCTCGGAGACGTGCTCCACTCGCGGGTGGCCAGATCCAACATCTGGTCGCTGACCGCGGCCGGGGCGGACCTGTGGCTGTGCGGGCCACCGACCCTGCTGCGCGGCTTCGAAGCTTGGGCGGGACGTGGCGCGGCCGCCGGCAGGCGGTTTCACGTGACCGCATCGGTGGACGAGGCACTGCACGACGCGGACGTCGTGATGGCGCTGCGGATCCAGCGCGAACGGATGGCGTCGGGCCTGTTGCCGTCCCTCCGCGAGTACGCCGCGCGCTACGGGTTGACCTCGGCGCGACTGGCCCGGGCGCGGCCCGGTGCGCTGGTCATGCACCCGGGGCCGATGAACGAGGGCGTCGAGATCGCACCCGATGTGGCCGCCGGTTCCCAGTCGGTCATCACCGATCAGGTCACCAACGGCGTGGCCATCCGGATGGCGTTGCTGTACCTGCTGGCCGGGGTGGCGGCGCAGGTTGCCGGGCCGGGACCGGGGTCGGGCGTCGGGTCGGGGTCGGGCGCCTCGTCGGCCCCGGGCGCCGCCTCGTCGGCCCCGGGCACCGCCTCGCCGGGCCTGGGCACCGAAAGGTGACGTTGCACGTGACGGGCGAACGGACGATCGTCGACGCGCTGCGGGCCCCGGAAGTGCCTCTCCGCCGTCGGACGGTGCACCCCACGCAACGTCCGGCAAACGAACGTCGTAGATCCGTCGGTCCGTCGCTGGTTCGCCCGCCACATGCAACGGGTGCGATCGGCACGTGGCAAGCGCGGCTGCCCGGCCCTTGGCGAGCGGTGAGCCGGGCACCCGGCACGGGGACCAACACCGGCACCCGGCTCGCGGGCCACCCCGCCCCCCGGCTCGTGGACCGTACGGGCACCCGGCGCGTGACCCCGCCATGACCGAACTCGACATCACCCGCGCCTGGCTGGTCGATCCTGCCGTCGGTCGGGAGGGGCCGGGCGAGGTCGTCGTCCGGGACGGGATCCTCGAGGCCGTGACCTGGCTGGATGGCGCCGAGGCCGAGGGCGTCGAGGCGACCGGCGTCGTCGTGACACCCGGCTTCATCGACCTGCATGCCCACCTGCGCGAGCCGGGCAACGAGGACGCCGAGACGATCGCGACGGGGCTGGCGGCCGCATCCCGCGGCGGGTTCACGACCGTATGCGCGATGCCGAACACGACGCCCGCACTCGACGAGCCCGGGGTGCTGTCGCAGATCCGTGCCGCGGCGGTCGCATCGGGCTCACCGGTCGAGCTCCTGGCCTACGGTGCCGTCACGGTCGGGAGAGCGGGAGCGACTCTCGCTGCCATGGGCGAGCTGGCCGATGCCGGGGTCGTCGGCTTTTCCGATGACGGGTCGCCGGTCCGATCGGCCACGATCCTGCGGAACGCGCTGGCCTATGCCGGCGGGTTCGGGCTGCCGATCGTCGACCATCCCGAGGACCCGACCCAGACCGAGGACGCCGAGGCGAATGACGGGTTCGTCGCGACCGTGCTCGGTCTGCGCGGCTGGCCGGCCGCGGCCGAGGTGGCCGCCGTGGCTCGCGACCTGGCGATCCTCGCCGACGTCTGTCGGGAGATGCCGGGCGCCCGGCTGCACCTGACGCACGTCTCGACCGCGGCTGCGCTGGACCTGATCCGTCGGGCCAAGGCCGCCGGCCTGCCCGTGACCTGCGACGTCACGCCGCACCACCTGGCGCTCACTGACGAGTGGCTCGCAGGCGCACGTCGGTTCGCCTGGGACGCGGGGGCAGACGGCGATCCCTGGCACGACGATGCGATCGTGGCCGCGCCATTCGCGTCGACGCTGCGAGTCAACCCGCCGCTCCGGACACCGGCCGACGCGCTGGCGTGCCTCGAAGCCCTGGCCGACGGAACGGCCGATGCGATCGCCACCGACCACGCGCCCCACACCGAGGTGGACAAGGCGGTCGAGTTCGGCCAGGCGGCCAACGGCATCAGCGGCATCGAGACCGCGCTCGGCCTGGTGCTGGCCGCCGTCGATGCCGGACAGCTCACCCTCGTGCGCGCGATCGAAGCCCTGACGGTCGGGCCGGCGCGAGTCCTCGGCCGAACGCGCACGTTGGTCGAGGGCAGCCCCGCCGACCTCGTCGTGTTCGACCGCGCCGACCGGTGGGCGGTCACCCCGGAAGCCGTTGCCTCGAAGGGCAAGAACACCCCCCTGGTGGGGATGGACCTGCCCGGGCGAGTACTGCTGACGATGGCGGCCGGCCGGGTTGCCTACGAGGCACCGGGCACGGACTGACGGTCGGGGTCAGACGCGGATGACGTCCAGACCGGGTACTTCGACGTAGTCGGCGTTCTGGGTCACGACCGGCACGCCAAGGGACATCGCGGTCGCGGCGATCCACGAACCGCTGACCGGCATCGACCGACCTTGCGCACGCAGGGAGATCCGCAGCAGCGCCCACGCTTCGGCGACAGCTGCGAGATCGGTGCGGGCTCCAGCGCCGTGGCGCGCTCGAGCGTCGCGAGGCGTCGAGCTCGAACGCCGGGGTCCGCCGCCGACAACACCTCGAGCCGAAGCTCGCCGATCGTGACGACCGAGACACGCAGACGATCGGGCAGGGCCTCGGCGTGGAGGCTTCGACCGGACTCGAGCGCGACGAACACGCTCGTGTCAACGACGCCGCTGGTTATCACCATGGCAGGTCATCGGTCGTCTCCGGAAGCATCGCCCGGAGCTCCTCGCGAAGCGCCGGATCGGCCTGATCGGGCAGGACGTCGTGAGCCGCGAAGGGCTCGGGCACGTCCCGTCCGGTCGCGTCGCGCTACGCTTGGCGACGTGCAGAACGCCCGTCCCATCGAGCCCCGACCGGGCGACCCCCAGCCGAACGGC
>DAIUES010000001.1:0-23828 GCA_036844985.1 Candidatus Limnocylindrales bacterium | reverse complement strand
CGTGCAGAACGCCCGTCCCATCGAGCCCCGACCGGGCGACCCCCAGCCGAACGGCTGGATCACGCTGCTGTGTGGTCCGATGGCATCGGGCAAGACCGAGGAGCTGATCCGCCTGCTGCGGCGGGCCGAGATCGCGGGCCGGCGAGTGCTCGTCCTCGACCACGAGATCGACACGCGGGCCGGACGCGGTCGGATCGAGTCACGCTCGGGGGTGGCCTTCCCGTCGCGCGCCGTTCCCGATTCGGCCGCCATCCCCGCCGTCGTCGCCGAGATCGACCCCGACGTGATCGGCATCGAGGAGGCCGAGTTCTTCGATGACGGCATCGTCGACGTCGTCGACCGGCTCGCCAACGAGGGTCGGCAGGTCATCCTGACCGGGCTCGATCGCGACTTTCGTGGCTGGCCGTTCGGGCCGATGCCGCGCCTGCTGACGGTCGCCGACGAGGTCGTGAAGCTGACCGCGATCTGCGTCGTATGCAAGGGCGTGGCGACGCGGACCCAGCGGCTCATCAATGGCCGTCCGGCGCCGGCCGATTCGCCGACGATCGTCGTCGGCGGGCTGAACGACGCGAGCGGCAAGGCAGAGTCGTACGAGGCGCGCTGTCGAACCTGCCACGACGTGCCCGGACTCGATTCGCTGTTCGGTCCCTGGCTGGGCTGACGGGGCGTCAGCCGCGCCGGACGCGCAGGTCGTCCTCGGCGGTTCGGACCGCGCGACGAAGTTCGGCCGGCTCGCGGGTCGATGTCCAGCCGGCTTCCAGCCGCACATCCCACGGGCTTGTCGCGAGCCACGCATGGGTGGCCGCCTTCGCTCGCGCGGCGTAGCGCGCAGCGCCGTCCTCGTCCGTCTCGAACAGGATCACCGCGAACCGTCCGGTGGCCAGGCGCGCGACCCGGTCGGAGGCACGCGCGATCGACACGAGGATCCCGGCGCACGGCGGGATGAGGCGGTTCACGGCAGCGGGTCCCATCCGGGCCACGAGTTCGTCGAGGCCATCGAGCTCGACGACCACCACCGCGACCGACCGTGGATAGCGCTCCTGGCGCTGCGCCTCGTGAGCAAGCACACCCTCCCAGCGCTGGCGGTCCATGACGCCCGGGATCGGCCCACGTGTCGCCCCGCCCAACGGCGTGATGGCGACGGGCAAGGGCGGCAGCGACCAGGTTCGACGCGATGGCGCCTCGGCGCCGGGGTCCGCGGCCGTGGCCGCGACTTCGGCCGGCGCCAGCTCCGCGGCCGCAGCCGGTTCGGTGGCCGCTTCGGCCGGCACGCCCGTGTCGCGGGCTTCCTTGGCCTCGATGGCCCGAACGAGGGCTTCGACCGCCTCGGCCGACGGTCGGGGCGTGCCGCTCAGCGGGTCGCTCCCGGGCGCGATACGAGCTGTCGCAGCCAGCCGGGACGCTCGTCGGACGATCGGTCCTGGGCCGGATCGTCGGGCTCGTCGGGCGCCGGGATGTCGAGTCCGAGGATCTCGCGCGCCAACGCGCGGTAGTCGATCGTCCCGACGCTGCGCGGCGCGTAGGCCATGATCGGCAGATGGGCTTCGGCCGCCTCGGCGAACTTGATCGTCTCGCGGATGCGCGCGCGGGTGACGACATCGGGGTAGTCGGTCTCGAGGGTCGCGACGACGCTCCGCGCGTGATTCGTACGGGTCACCCGGCACGGCAGCAGATAGGTCGTCGCGAGGTGTGGGTTGAGCGCACGGACCGACGGCAGCTCATCGATGACCGCGTCCGCGCCGGCCAGCGCCATGCCGTGCGCCTCGACCGGGATGACGAGCTCCCGGACGCCCATCAGCACGCCGACCGACAGGTACGACAGCGACGGCGGGCAGTCGACGATGACGAACGCCCAGCGTCGAGGCAGCCCCTGGATCGCGCGCTGGACGCCGAGGCTGAGCTCGCCCAGGAGCGACCGCTCGGCGGTCACGAGCCATGGCGCGGAGGCGATGATGTCGAGCTCCGCGACGGCCGTCGGCACGGCCAGCCGGGCAAGGTCGGCGGTGCTCATGACCGCCTGGAACATCGCCTGGTCGTTGGCGCCGGTTCGATCGAGCCAGTCGGACGCGCTGCCCTGTGGGTCGAGGTCGATGAGCAGCACCGGCAGATGCAGCTCGGCGATGGCCGCGGCGAGGTTGACCGCGGTCGTCGTCTTGCCGCTGCCGCCCTTGCGGTTGATGACCGCCAACGTGCGCACGATGGACTCCCGAGACCGGTGGCGGGGTCGCGACGGTCGGGTCGGTCGGCGACGCGGTCGGTCCGCGCTGGCGAGGCTCGTTCGGACGTCGCTCCGTCCCGCGCCGATCGTACCCCAGGCCGTCCGGACCGGCTCCCCGGACCTTCGGGCCAGCCGCGTCCCGCGCGACGCCGGGCACGTCGGCGGCGCGCTCGGCTACGCTCCGGGCGATGGCGACCTCGCAGATCCCGGACATCGACCCCGGCTACGAACGCCGCTCGCTATGGCAGGCGACGATGCCGGCCCTGCCCGACCGTTCCGGCCGCGACCTGCCGGCCGCGGCCGACGTCGTCGTGGTCGGGGGCGGATACGCCGGGATCACGGCCGCCCGGGAGCTGGCGCGGCGCGGCTCGGCGGTCACGCTGCTCGAGGCCCACACCCTGGGCTGGGGGGCGTCCACCCGCAACGGCGGCATCGTTCACGCCGGCTACAAGTGGAGCGCCGCAGAGCTCATCGAGCGCTACGGCCAGGACACCGGCCGGGCGCTGTATCGCGAGACGCTCGACTCCCACGACCTGGTCAGGAGCCTCATCGCCGAGGAGGCGATCGACTGCGATTTCCGTGAGGTCGGCCACCTCGAGCTGGCCTATGCCCCGTCGCACGCCCGGGAGCTGGGGCACGCCCGCGACAGCCTGGCGGCGGTGGGGGTGGAAGCCGCCGTCGTGCCGCGCGAGCGACTTCGCGAGGAGATCGGCAGCGACGCCTATTTCGGGGCGATGGCGGTCGAGGGCAGCGCGCTGGTCCACCCCGGTCGCTACTTCGCCGGCCTCGCCGAGGCGGCCGCCCGCCACGGAGCGGATCTGCACGAAGGCGTCCGGGCGGATCGCATCCGCCGGGCGCCCGACGGCCGATTCGAGGTGACGACCTCGCGCGGCACGATCCGGGCACGGGACGTCTTCGTCGCCACCAACGGCTACACCGGCGGGCTCGTGCCGTGGCTGCGTCGCCGGGTCATCCCGATCGGCTCGTACATCATCGCCTCGGAGCCCCTGCCGGAGGCCCTCGCCCACGAGCTGTCGCCCAAGGGCCGCGCGTTCTTCGACACGAAGAACTTCCTGTACTACTGGCACGTGTCGGCCGATCGGCGGATGGTGTTCGGCGGGCGGGCGTCGTTCATGCCGACCTCGATCGACCATACCGCCGCGATCCTGTGGCGCGGCCTCCTCGAGGTCCACCCGCAGCTGGCGGATCACCGGATCGAGTACGCCTGGGGCGGCAACGTCGGGTTCACGTTCGACCGCATGCCGCATGTCGGCCGCACGAGGGATGGCGTCACCTACGCACTCGGCTGCTGCGGGACGGGGGTCGCGCTCATGACGAATCTCGGCACGAAGGTCGGGGCGTGGCTGGCCGGCGGCGACGCGCCGCAGCTGACACGACTGGGCTTCCCGCTCGTCCCCGCGCCGTACGAGGGCCGCCCGTGGTTCATGCCGTTCGCCGGGGAGTGGTTCCGATTGCAGGATCGGCTCGCCGCGCGGTCTCGTCCGCGGTCATAGTGGCGTCCCACGCCAACGCCGTGGGCGATCCACCACCAGGAGGAAGCCCGTCATGAGCGACATCGCGGACCTGTTGGCCGGCGTGCCGTTGCTGTCCGGTCTCGATCGAAAGCACCTCGAGCAGCTCGGCCGCGACTTCTCCGAACGGACCTTCCCGGCCGGCTCGGTCGTGGTCCGCGAGGGTGACGAGAAAGGGATCGGCTTCTTCGTCGTCGCCGGGGGCGAGGGCGTCGTCACCGTGAAGGGCGCGGAGGTCGCCAAGGTCGGGCCGGGCAGCTACTTCGGCGAGGTCGCGCTCATCAGCGACCGGACGCGCACGGCAACCGTCACGGCCGTGACCGACCTGCGCTGCATGGTCATGACGATGTGGGACTTCCGGGCGTTCGTACGGGGCGATGCCGAGGTCGCCTGGAAGCTGCTCGAGCACGTCGGCGGCATGCTCAACGCCGCGCGCGGGTCGACGACCCACTGATCCGTCAGGCGGCCAGGCGCCGCAGGGTCTCGAGCAGCCGATCGATGTCCGCCTCGGTCGAGAGGTAGTTCACGATCCCCGCCCGCAGCCACGTCGCGCCGCGCAGGCGGGTCGTCGTCAGCCAGCCGTCACCCGACACCTCCAGCGCTGCCTGGAGGCGGTCCTGGTGGGCATCGAGGGCGGCCCCGGTGACCCCGGTCGGCAGGTGGCGGAAGCAGACCACGGACAGCTCGGGCCGAGCCGGCATGGCCTCGAAGTCCGGCGCCGTGCGGCAGCGTTCGGCGAGGTACGCGGCGAGATCGTCGTTGGCCTCGATCAGCCGCCCGAAGCCGCTCGTACCGAGGTGCTTCCAGGTCATCCACAGCTTGAGCGCCCGCCAGCGGCGGGTGCCTTCGAAGCTGAGCTTGTAGAAGTTGAGCTGCTCGCCGTGGTCGTCAGGTCCTTCGTGGTGGGCCGTGGTCGCGGGAGCCGTCTCGCCGCCGCGGTAGTACTCGGGTGCGCGGCCGCCGAACACGGCCGCGAGGGCGCCACCGTCGCGCACCAGCAGGCCGCCGATGTCGTAGGCCTGGAAGAACCACTTATGCGGATCGACCGTGACCGAGTGAGCCCGCTCGAGGTCCGGGACGCGGTCGCGGTCGCGCTCGGACAGCCGCGCGCCACCGCCGTACGCGGCGTCGACATGGAGCCACAGCCGCTCCCGATCGGCCACGTCGGCCAGCTCCCCGACCGCATCGACCGAACCGGTGTTGGTCGAGCCGGCCACGGCTGCGATGGCGAACGGCGTCAGTCCGGCGGCCCGGTCGCGGGTCACGGCATCGGCCACCACCGAGCCGCGCAGGTGGAAGTCGTCATCCGCGGGCAGCACCACGAGGGTCGCCGGCGGGAACCCGAGCTCGTCGAGGGCACGGGCGATCGAGAAGTGGGTCTGGTCGCTGGTGTACACCCGGGCGCCTTCCAGGTCGGCGCCGCGCGGCGGCCCAGCCAGATCGCGTAACCGGCCGAGGTGCAGGTCCCGTGCCAGGGCCATGCCCATGAAGTTGGCCATGATCCCGCCGCTGGTGAGCAGCCCGAACGAGTCGGCGCCATAGCCGACCAGGTCGCACAGCCAGCGCACGACCTCTTCCTCGACGAACGCCGCGTACGGTCCGGCGTGCCACACGTCGACGCCCTGGTTGGCGACCTGTGCCAGCAGCTCGCCCATGATCGACATCGGCAGCGGCGGTGGGGTGAAGTACCCGAACTGGCGGGGGTGCTGGGCGTTCATGAGCCCGCCGGCGATCCGGTCGGCGAACTCGCGCACGACGTCGGCGGCCGGGGACGGGGTCGTCGGCGCTGGGCGTGGCCCGTCAGGCGGGCCATCACCCGAGCCGGCGCCCGCGGGATCGGACGCGAAGTACCGGCGGCGGGCTTCGGCGTACGGCGACGGATCGCCCATCGCCCGGGTCACCGCGGTGCCGTACAGGAAGTCGAGCGCCGCGTCCCACGTTCGCCGGCCGAGCCGCTCCATCGACCCCCGCGAGGCGCCCTCGTCGCGGTAGCCGATCAGCTCGGGCTCGGGATGCCAGTCGAAGCGGGCGAGGTAGGCGTCGATGTCGGGCGCGACGGTGGGGTCGGTGGGGTCGGTGGGCGTGGTCGAGTCGGTCATGGCGGTCGATGGTAGCGGTCCGCGTCGTACGCTTGACGCCATGACCGAACCAGTCGATCACGATCCGGCCGGGCGTGCCCGGCTCGTCGCCGCGCTCGATCTCGTCGGCGTCCCGTACGAGCTGTTCGCGTGCGACCCCGCGCTGGCCGACACCGCCGCGTTCTGCGCCGCATACGGCTTCGCCGCGGAGGATTCGGCGAACACGATCCTTGTCATCGGCAAGAGCGACCCCCCGCGCTACGCCGCCTGCGTCGTGCTTGCACCGCATCGGCTCGACGTCAACCGGACCGTGCGCGAGCGACTCGCGACGCGCAAGGCGTCATTCGCGCCGGCCGAGTCCACGCGCGACATCACCGGCATGGAGATCGGTGGGGTCACCGTGTTCGGCCTGCCGCCGGACCTGCCGATCTGGGTCGATGGCCGGGTGATGGATCGTGCGCGCATCGTGCTCGGGGGCGGGTCGCGCTCGTGGAAGGTCATCGCGTCCCCCGCGATCCTGCGGGCGCTGCCCGGGGTGGAGGTGGTCGACGGCCTGGCGACCGAACCGTCGGGCTGAGCCCGGGGCGTCGGCGGCCCGACTCCCGTATCGTTGTCGCTCGTGACCGACGCCGACCGACCCGTCGACCCCAACGTGGACCCGACCCCACCCCGTCCGCCGCGCTCGACCGGACCCGTCCAGTACAAGGGCGACGACCTCGAAGCGGAGCGCGGGCCGGGCCTGGGCTGTTTCCGGTTCCAGCTCGCCGTGCTGGTCGTGTTCATCGTCCTGACGCCCGTCAGCGTCGCGTGGGGCTGGCCCGAGACGGTCAGCGCGGTGCTCCTGTTCGTGGTCATCGGGCTGCTGCTGACCACCGGCCAGACGATCATCTTCCTGCTCCGGCTGGTGGCCGCCGACCGGCGGAGCCGGCGCCGACCGCTGGGCAGTGCCACCAGGACGGTCGGCGAACTCGAGGACGAGGCGGCGGCCCGGACGCGCGACGAAGCCGGCGGCGACGAGCCGCGGGCCTGAGGCGGCCGAGGCCGGACGCGCTCGCGTCACGGGACCGCTCCGCGGCGGACCGCATGCGACAATGCCGCCATGCCCGTGCTCGCGACCTACTTCTCCGTCCGCCGCGGCCGCGACCCGTTCTTCAAGTTCTTCATGCGCACGATCTTCCCGCGCCAGGTGCGTGACTACGAGGCGCGCTTCGGCATCCGATTCATCGGCTGGTACAACGTCGCGCACGGCTGGGATTTCGACAACGTCATCCTCCTCGACCTGCCCGACTATGCGACCCTCGACAAGCTCGAGCGGGACGAAGGGACGCGTGCCCTGGGCCATCGCGCCGGGGAATGGATCTTCGAGCGGCATCACTCGATGTTCCTGCGCGAACGCATGGGCACCGACCTCGAATACCATCCCTGACCCGGCCACACGCAGAAGGACAGTGCGATGGGCATCCGACGCGAGAACCTGCCACCCGGCGACGAACCGACCAGACGGAGGCGAGACATGGACTCGGGCCGCAACGACCTGCTCGGGGAGATCGCATCGGATGCCGCCCTCGAGCGGGCCGACTTCCTCGCCCAGTCGACCGACCAGCTGCGCCGCTTCCTCGACCGACACAAGGAGCGGATCGCCGCATATGGCGGCCTGACCCTGATCGACGAGGACCCCGATTACCTCGCCATCGCCCCCGACAGCACGTTCCGCAGCCGCACCCGCTATCTCGATGACCTGACCGGGGACTGGGTGAGCGAGACCGAGGTCATCGAGGCGTCGTCGGAGCTGGTCGAGCTGTACAACCCGGCCGACCTGTACGCCGCGTTCACCGAGGCCGCTCGCGAGGCCGCCGGGTTCGCCGAGGCGCCGACCGGCAGCGAGGAAGTCCTCGAGGCGGCCGGCATCTCGCCCGAGGAGACGGTCACCCTCGGCGAGGATCCGTACGCCGGCGCGGCCGACTCGTGGGCGGCCGGCCAGCCGCCCGAGGCCGAACTCGACGACGACGAGGCCGCGGCCCACCGCCTATACGACCTCGCGCTCGAGTTCCAGGAGCGCAGCCAGCGGAGCGAATCGCGGTTGCTCGACGAGTTCGAGATCGCTGCAGCCACCGCGTCGAACCTGGTCGGCGACCTGGTGATCGTCGACGACGAGGACGAGCGGCTCACGTTGACCTCGACGGGCTCGTTCCGGGCGGAGGTCGTGCCCGAGGAGGCCGACGGGGCGTGGCGGACCCTGTCCGGCGCCGAGGAGCTGGTCGAGTTCTATGACCCGACCGACGTGTTCGGCGACCTGGCGGACGCGCTGGCCGAGGCGTTCCCTGCGGTCGCCCCGGAGTTCGTGGCAGGCGCCGCCGACGCCGAGGGCGAGGCGACCGCCTCGGACGACGTCGACGACCACGACGACCACGACGACGACCACGACGACCACGACGACGACCACGACCATGACGACGACGACGAGGCGGACGCGGACGGCTCGGAGGGCCGCCCGACCGCGTGACCATGCGGCTCGGCGCTGCCGAACTCGTCGAGAGCCGGGAGATCCTGCCCGGGCAGTGGCTGCAGGCGTATCACGCGCCCGACTTGACGAGCGGGGCCCGGGCCGGCCAGTTCGTCCACATCCGCGCCGGCGACCTGTCCGGGCTCGTCCTGCGTCGCCCGTTCTCGTTGAACACGACCGATGCCGCGAGCGGGATCGTGACCATCCATTTCCGGGTCATCGGTCGCGGCACCGAGTGGTTCGCCCGCCTGCGGACCGGCGACGCGGTCGACATGCTCGGTCCGCTGGGACGACCGTTCGAGGTCGATCCGCGCAGCCGCCACGTGCTTCTGATCGCGGGTGGGCTCGGGATGGCCGGGGTGCGGATGCTCGCCGACGAGGCCATCCGTGATGGCCGTCAGGTGACGTTGCTGTTCGGCGCGGCCAGTGCCCGCGAGGTCTATCCGTCGAGCCTGCTGCCCGACGAGGTCGAGTACGTGGTCGCCACCGACGACGGGTCGCTCGGCCACCACGGGCTCGTGACCGATCTCGTGCCCGAATACGAGGCGTGGGCCGACCAGGCGTTCGCCTGTGGCCCGACCGCCATGCTGGCCGCCCTCGCGCGGCAGGCGGCCGGACGACGCCAGCGTCTCGGGGTCGCGTCGCTCGGGCGCAAGCGGGGTGCGGGCAAGGCCGACCCGACCGGCTCGCCGGCGGCCCGACGCAAGGCGTTCCTGCAGGTGTCGATGGAGCAGAACATGGGCTGCGCCGTCGGGGCCTGTCTCGGTTGCGTGGTGATGGGCGCCGGAGGGGTCCCGCAACGGGTGTGCCGCGAAGGGCCGGTGTTCGCCGCCGAGGAGCTCGCCTGGGAAGGCGCCTGGTCGTGATCGTTGGGCCGTGCGGCGCAAACCGCAACGGCGATCAAGCGCCGGTCTGACGCCACGGCCATGATGCCCGCATGACCGCTGCCGCCGATACCTTCAGCGCTTTCGTGGGCGTCCTCGCCGATGTCCTCGACGACCACGAGACCACCGGCGACGCGCTGGCGGCCCGGATGTGCCTCTCGCGCTACCACTTCGACCGGATCATCTCGGCCGTCGGGGGCGAGCCGCCCACCACGTTCCGCCGGCGCATCCTCCTTGAACGTGCGGCGTATCAGCTCGTGACCGGCGGGCGACGCATCCTCGACGTCGCCGTCGATGCCGGATACGGCTCGAACGAGGCGTTCACGCGGGCCTTCCGACGAGCCTATGGTGCCGGCCCGCAGGCTTGGCGTCGACGACCGACCCAGACCCAGATCAGCGCTCCCAGTGGCGTCCACTTCCATCCGCCCGGAGGCCTTCGCCTCCCGGCCAACGCCAAGGAGGGTCCGATGGACCTGATAACGAAGATGGTCGAGCACCATGTCTGGTTGACCGGCCAGATGGTGGACCGGGCCGGACGGCTTGACGACGCTGTCCTGGATGCCCCGATCACCATCTCGGTCGAGGGCGTCGATGACGACCCGACCATGCGATCCCTGCTGTCCCGCCTGGTCGGGCAGATGGGGATGTGGAACGCCGCGGTCGCCGACCGCGCGTACGATTGGTCCGTGGAGGAGCACGAGTCGGTCCGATCCATCCGGGCGCGGCTGGGCGTCGAGGGGCCGACCTTCCTGGAGCACGTGCGTGATGTCGGGGCGGGGGGCAGGCTCGACGAGACCTTCGTCGACGCGCTGTGCGAACCCGCGGAGGTCTTCACGTATGGCGGGATGATCGCCCATGTCCTGACGTTCGCCGCGCACCGTCGAACGCTGGTCGCGGGTGCGTTGATCGACGCCGGGATCACCGATCTGGGCGCGGGCGATCCGATGCGCTGGGTCGCCCAGCCCGCCGCCTGATGAAGGCCAGACGGCGGGCCGTCATCCCGGCGACCGGCACGGCCCCGGCGCGTCCCGCCAGGCCCCGCCGCCGGTCCGCTGCTGGAGCGTCGACGTTGTCGGGCGCCGGGCGTCCCGCCGCTTCGGTCCAGGCATCGACAGCCATCGCCACAGCGCCGCCGGCCTCGATCGATGTCGACCTGGCGGTCGACCTCGGGCGCGGCCTCGTGCTGCGCAACCCGATCCTCGTGGCCTCGGGCACGTTCGGCTACGGCATCGAATACGGCGACGTCGTCGATGTCGATCGGCTCGGCGCGATCTGCTGCAAGGGCACGACGCTCCGACCGCGGATCGGCAATCCCACGCCGCGGGTGACCGAGACCCCCGGCGGGATGCTCAACTCGATCGGGCTGCAGAACCCCGGCGTCGACGCCGTGGTCGACAAGTACGCGGCGACGTGGGCGGGCTGGCGCGTGCCGGTCATCGTCAACGTCGCGGGCGAATCGGTCGGCGACTACGTCGCGGTGGTGCGCCGCCTCGAGGGCGTGCCCGGCATCGCCGGCATCGAGCTCAACATCTCGTGCCCGAACGTCGGCAAGGGCGGGTTGCAGTTCGCCATCGATGCCGCAGCTGCCGCCGAGGTCACGGCCGCCGTCCGCCGGGCGAGCGACCTGCCACTCCTGGTGAAGCTGTCGCCCAACGTGGCCGATATCCGGCCGATCGCCCGCGCCATCGCCGACGCCGGGGCCGATGCCCTGACCGCCATCAACACGCTGTCGGGGATCGCCGTCGGCCCTGACCGCCGGCGGCCGCTGCTCGGCAACATCTATGGGGGCCTCAGTGGCCCGGCCGTCAAGCCGGTCGCGCTGCGGGTCGTATACGAGGCGGCGCAGGCGGTCGACATCCCGGTCGTCGCCATCGGTGGCGTGACCGAGTTGGCGGACGTCCTCGATTTCCTGGCGGTCGGGGCCGTGGCCGTCCAGGTCGGCACGGCCATCTTCGCCGATCCGACCCTGCCGATCCGGCTGGTCGACGAGCTCGCGTCGTGGTGCGCCGCGCATGGCGCCACGACCTACCGCGACCTGGTCGGCAGCGCCCTGCCGCGCAAGGTCGGCAGCCCGTCGGTGAAGGGCGTCGAGTACCGACCCTAGGATCGCGGACGGGTCCGCCGCCGCCGACCGGCTAGCATGGACGCCATGACGACGATCAAGCCGGCGCTCGACCTGGCCGCGAGGGCGGTGATCGCCCGTCGCACGCAGGAGCTGTTCCGGGCATCGGGCGCCATCCGCGAGGGACACTTCCAGCTCAAGAGCGGTCGTCACGGCGATGCCTACGTCGAGAAGTTCGCGGTCCTGTCCGATCCGGCCGCGACCAGCGAGCTGTGCGGGTTCTGGGCAGCCCGGATGCGGGCAGCCGACGGCGAAGCTCGCGGTCCCCTCGTCGACGTCGTGGCCGGACCGACGACCGGAGGCGTCATCCTCGCCTTCGAGACGGCCCGCCAGCTCGGCCTGCGCAGCATCTTCGCCGAGGAGGTCCGCGACGTCGACGGCGCGCCTCGTCGCGAGTTCCGCCGCGGCTTTGCGATCGCGCCCGGGGAGCGAGTGCTGCTGGTCGACGACATCCTGACCACCGGCGGGTCGCTCGTGGCGATGATCCCGGCGGTCGAGGCGATGGGCGGCGAGATCGTCGAGTGCGCGGTCCTGGTCGATCGGAGCGGGGGGCGGGCGAGCCTCACCTCGCCGACCACCGGGCGGACATACCCGCTGCGTGCGCTGTGGCAGCTCGACCTCCCCACGTATGACCCGGGCCCCGAGGGGTGCCCGCACTGCGCGGCAGGCGACCCGATCCACACCCCGGGCAGCAGCGGGGCAGCGCCGACCGCCGCTGCATCCTGATCCGTGGACCCGCGGACGCGTCGCCTGTTCGGCCTGGCCCTCATCGCGGTCATCGTGCTGGCCGGCGTCGCAGCGGTGTTCTCAGGCGGCGCCACCCCGCCGGAAGGTGGTCCGCCGGGTACGACCGCGACCGTTGGCGTGATCGTGGCGGTCGAGGCCGAGGGACTCGGTGACGTTCGCGGCTTCACCCTCCGCGAGGCCGGCGGGGAGCTGGTTCGGTTCGACCTGCGAGCGCTCGCCAACGGAGCCCAGTTCCCGCCTGGCCACTTGGCGGAGCATCAGGCGACGGCCGATCCGGTCCGCGTCTGGTACCGGGCCGAGGGCAGCGATCGCCTGGCGATCCGGCTCGAGGACGCGCCGCGCTGAGCTAGGAGGTCGGCTCGACCGCGGCGATCGCGGCCTCGAGCTCCTGGTCGCTGAAGATGAGCATGTACGAGGCGCGAACGATGCCGTCCTTGTCGACGACGAAGACCCACGGTTCGGCCGACAGGCGCCACTCGGTCGTGGCCGGGGCCGGCGTCAGCTGTGGCGGGTCGCCCGATGTCACCGGCTGGAGCTGGCCGTCGACCAGCTTGAGCTCATACGGCTCGACGTTGATGACGGTCACGTCGGGGTGCCGGGCCGCGATCGGCTTGAGCCGATCGAGCGTCGGCCCGCACTGGGCGGACACGCAGAATTTGGGCGTCGCGAACACGAGCACGAACGGCTTGTGCGCCGCGAGCGCATCGGCCACCGACGTCTCGTAGAACGCCGGCACCGGATGGGCGTCGGTCGAGATCTTGGCGACATCGCCGCCGACGTCCGCCAGGGTCGGCGTCTTCGAGGCGGGCGCGCTGTCACCGACGGCGATGATCGACGACGTGGGCTGGACCTCGAACGTCATCCGGATGGCTTCGGCCGGACTGTCGCCGACCGACGTCCGGAACTCGGCGCCCCACAGGCCCGACGACGGGAAGTCGGCATCGACGACGTACACCCCGGTCGTCGGTTCGATCGCCCAGATGAACGTGGCCGGCGCCGTGATGAGCGCCTTGGCCGGATCGCCCCCGAGGTCGTACAGCGCGACCTCGACCGACCGGTCGGGCTTGGCGACCGGGACGTTGTCCGCGTCGAGGAACGAGAACATCAGGCGGGTGGCGCCACACGCGATCGCCCCGCCCGGGTTGATGATCTGGGGGAAGACCGACGGGCGCGTGGCTGCCACGTCCCAGCCGGTCGGGGTCCCCGTCGGGGGCGGGGTGGCGGGACACGCGGCGGCGACGCCCGATGCGCCCGGAGATGACGCTGGGCCGCCCGAACCGGCGGGCGAGGCGGAGCCGCCGGGCGTGCAGGCCAGGGCGACGAGGCTGACGGCCAGCAGTGCGGCCGCGGATCGGATCCGGGAGGTCATGACCGAAGCGTAGCCGAGGGCGTCGCAAGGCGCCGCTCGAGACCCCGACGGGCGCGCCGACGCGGCCGCGATAGAATGGCGCTCGCCCGTCGGCCGGTGGCGAACCCCAAGCTCCGCACGCCTCCCTCCGCGCCCAGTCCCCAGCTCCGCCGACGCCACAGGAGATCCGTTGACCCGCTTCCAGAAGCTTGCCGCGTGGACCCTCGGGACCGCGATCCTGCTGGTCACCGTCGGCGTCGTCGTGCGCGCGACCGATTCCGGCCTCGGCTGCCCCGACTGGCCGCTGTGCCACGGCAAGCTGCTCCCGCCGCTCGACGACCCCAAGGCGTGGATCGAATGGATCCACCGCACGATCGCGGCCGTCATCGGCTTCGAGATCCTGGGTCTGGCCGTGCTCGCCGTGCGTGACCATCGCGATCGGGCCTCGCTGCTGTGGCCGTCGTTCGCGGCGGTCGGGCTGGTCGGCTTCCAGGCGTGGCTCGGCCGTGAGACCGTGCGGTTGGGGAACAGCGGCGAGTCCGTCACCGCCCATCTGGCGGCGGCGATGGTGCTGGTGGCATTGCTCGTGTACCTGACCGTGCGTGCCGGCTACCCGGCCCGGTTCGGGAGCGGGGGTGCCACCCAGCGCTTCACGCTCGTGGCCGCGTTCGCCACCGTGACGACGTTCGCCCTGCTGTTGTTCGGGTCGCACGTCACCGCGACCGATTCGGCGCTGATCTTCCCCGATTGGCCGCTCATGGGCGGGACGCTCGCCCCGGCACTCACCGAGGTCACCTCGGCGCACGTGCTGCATCGCTGGGTCGCGGCGGTCGTCGGCGCCATCGTGGCGATCGTGGCCGTCATCGCCTGGAGGACCCAGCGTGATCGGCCGGCGCTGGTTCGGCTGGCCTGGTGGGCCGCGGTCCTGTTCGCGATCCAGATCGTGGTGGGCGGACTGCAGGTCCTCACCCGGCTGTCGGCCTGGACCCAGACCCTCCACCTCGCGCTCGGCGCCGTCATCTTCGCCCTGCTCGTCGGCCTTACCGTGAAGAGCTACTACCTGGCCCGGTCGGTCAGCGCGCCGGCAGCGCCGATGGGCAACCCCGATCGGGACCTGGGTGCAGGCGCCGGTGGTGGGACCGACCCCCAGACCGGCCTCCCGGTCGGCTCGTCGCGCCGGACGTCGTCGCTGGTCGACACGATGCGTGCCTACGTCGCCCTCACCAAGCCGCGCATCATCGAGCTGCTGCTCGTCACGACCGTGCCGGCCATGGTCCTCGCCACCCGCTGGGTGCCGGGCATCGACTGGGGCGACTGGGGCTGGCTCGTCGTCTGGACGCTGATCGGCGGCACGCTCGCAGCCGGCAGCGCCAACGCCATCAACTGCTACATCGACCGCGACATCGACGAGGTCATGACCCGCACCCGGCGGCGCCCGCTGCCGGCCCACCAGGTCGAACCCGAACGGGCGGTCGTGTTCGGCATCGCGCTCGGGATCCTGTCGTTCGTGCTGATGGCCTGGACGGTCAACCTGTTGGCCGCCTTCCTGACTCTGCTCGCGATCGCGTTCTACGTCGTCATCTACACGATGCTGCTGAAGCGCACGACCCCCCAGAACATCGTCATCGGAGGTGCCGCCGGTGCGCTGCCGCCGGTCATCGGCTGGGCGGCGGTGACCGGCGACGTCGGCATCCCCGCGCTCATCCTGTTCGCCCTGGTGTTCTACTGGACGCCGCCTCATTTCTGGGCGCTGTCGTTGCGGATCCGCAAGGATTACGCCGCGGCCGGCGTGCCGATGCTGCCGGTCGTCAAGGGGATCCCCGAGACGACCCGCCAGATCGCCCTGTACACGCTGCTCATGGTCGCGATCTCGCTCATCCTGTGGCCGGTCGCGCGGATGGGCCTGATCTACCTCGGCGCGGCGGTGGGCCTCGGTGCGATGTTCATCTGGCAGGCCTACGAGCTGTGGCGCCGTGGCGCGTCCGAGGAGGCATCGACCGCCGGCGCCATCTCGCTCTACAAGTACTCGATCAGCTACCTGTCGCTGCTGTTCCTGGCGATCGCCGTCGATGCCCTCGTGTTGACGATCTGATGGCGGACGACCGGTTCGCGGGGTTCCGCACCCTCCACGAACAGGGCTGCTTCGTCATCCCCAACCCGTGGGACGTCGGCAGCGCGCGCTTCCTGGCGGGGCTCGGGTTCAAGGCGCTGGCGACGACCAGCGCCGGCTTCGCGTGGAGCATGGGTCGGTCCGATACCCAGGTGACGGTCGACGAGGTCCTGGCCCACCTGCGAGCGATCGCCGCTGCGGTCGACGTGCCGGTCAATGCCGACTTCGAGGGCGGCTACGCGATCGAGCCCGAGGACGTTGCGACCAACGTCGGGCGCGCGGCGCAGACCGGGATCGCCGGCCTGTCGATCGAAGACGCGAGCGGCGACGACAGCGACCCGCTGTTCCCCCTCGACCTCGCGGTCGAACGGATCCGGGCCGCCCGGCGCGCCATCGACGACAGCGGCGGGCGGGTGCTGCTGACGGCGCGGTCGGAGGGCTTCCGGTTCGAGCGCGCAGACCTCGACGCGACCGTGGAGCGACTGCAAGCCTATGCGGCGGCCGGCGCCGACTGCCTGTACGCCCCGTCGATCCGGACACCCGACGAGATCCGGACCATCGTCGAGGCGGTGGCGCCGAAGCCGGTCAACGTCCTCGTCGGGAGCGACTTCACGACCGTGGCCGAGCTGGCCGCGCTGGGTGTCCGCCGGATCAGCGTCGGCGGCGGCCTCGCCCGGGTCGCCTGGGGCCCGTTCATCGCCAGCGCCACCGAGATCGCTCAGGAGGGCACCTTCAAGCGCCTCGGCGCGGCGATGTCGTTCGCCGAGCTCGACGGGTCGTTCAGCCGGGACTGACGCGGGCGTCAATCGCCGACGACGCCCTCCTGCTCGAGGCGAGCCCGCTGCCAACGGGCGATGCGGCCGTCGCGGTCGAAGATGCGCAGCGTGACCTGGACGAGCGGTCCGATGCCGAGCGCGAACGTGACCGTCCCGATCCCGACCGTGCCACCGAGCGCCCAACCGATGCCGAGGACGGCCAGCTCGACGGCCGTTCGCGCCCGTCGGATCGACCAGCCGAAGCGGTGGTGGACGCCGGTCATGAGGCCGTCGCGCGGCCCCGGACCGAGGTCGGTCGCGAGATAGATGCCGCTGCCGATGGCGATGACCCCGACCCCGCCCAGCATCAGCAGGAAGCGGACCGCCATGGCATCGTCGGCAGGGGTCGGCAGCAGGGCGATGACGGCGTTGGTCGAGGTCCCGATGATCGCGACGTTGAGCAGGGTGCCGATGCCCGGTCGCTCGCCGAGCGGCCACCACAGCGCCAGGATGGGGATGCCGAGGAGGACGCTGACCGTGCCGATCTCGAGGCCGGTGTGCCGGGCGATCCCCTGGTGGAGCGCCTCCCATGGCCCGAGACCCAGGCCGGACTCGACCATCAGCGCGATGCCCGCGCCGAAGGTCACCAGGCCGACGATCAGCGCCGGCACGCGCGGAGCCGCGGCACGCAGGTCGAATCGGGCGCGCAGGTCGGGTCGATCGGGCATCGCCTGACGATACCCGTCCGCGGCCGTTGCCTGTCACCATGGCAGCCATGCAGATCCAGTTCCTCGGCGGCGCGACCACCGTCACCGGTTCCCAGTTCCTGATCACGACAGAGCGCGCGCGGGTGCTCGTCGATTGCGGCATGTTCCAGGGCAGCCCCAACGAATCGGTCCGCAATCGGATCCCGTTCGCGTTCGAGCCCGGATCGATCGACGCGGTGCTGCTGACCCACGCCCACCTCGATCACTGCGGGCTGCTGCCGCTGCTCGTCAAGCACGGCTATGGCGGGCCGATCCATGCGACCGCCGGCACGATCGAGCTGGCGACGCTGGTCCTGCTCGATTCGGGCCATCTCCACGAGGAGTTCGCCAAGCGCGAGGCGCGCTGGGAGAAGCGCCATCCCGACAAGGCCGAGGCCGACGATCGACAGGAGGCCGAGGTCTACCAAGCGGCGCTCGATCTGGCGGCCGCCGGGGGGTCCGAGGAGGCCGCGGTCGAGACCGCCGACAGCGGCGAGCACGTCCCCACGACCATCGAGCCCGAACCGCCGGCCACCTGGCCGCGCGACCCGGAGGCCGAGCTGCGGGCGCAGCCGCCGGCCGTCGACATCGACCTCGACGCGCCGCTGTACACGGTCAAGGACGCCGAACGGAGCCTCGCCTCGTTTCGCGCCCACGGCTACGACGAGGAGATCGAGGTCGCGCCCGGTGTCCGGGCGACGTTCCTCGACGCGGGCCACATCCTCGGCTCGGCGATCATCCGGCTGCGGATCACGGAGCGTGATGGCGTTGACGAGACGATCATCGTGTGCTCCGGTGACCTCGGTCGACCGGGCACGCCGATCCTGCGCGATCCGACGTATCTGACGGCCGCGGACTACATCCTCGTCGAGTCGACGTACGGTGGCCGCGAACACGAGCCACAGGACGAAGCGGTGCGCCTGCTCGCCGAGACCGTTCGGCTCGTCGCCGACGCGGACGGGGTCCTGCTCGTGCCGTCGTTCGCCATCGGGCGGACCCAGGAGATCGTCTGGGAGCTCGATCGGCTGATCGACCGCGGCGAGATCCCGCACTTGCCGCTGTACCTCGATTCCCCGATGGCGTCCAAGGCTTCGGACGTCTACCGCCATCATCCCGACTACTACGACGCGGAGACGGCCCAGCTGCTGCGCGACGGGGATACCCCGCTCGACTATCCCGGCCAGATCGTGACGAACGACTTCAAGGCATCGCAGGCGATCGAGCGGGCGGCTCGCCCGTACATGATCGTCGCGTCCAACGGGATGCTCACCGGTGGTCGCGTGGTCGGCCATCTGCGCCAGCTGATCGACGATCCGGCGGCGACCATCCTGTTCGTCGGCTATCAGGGCCAGGGCACCCTGGGGGCCCACCTCCAGGCCGGCGCCCGCGAGGTCCGGATCGACGGCCAGCCACGTCAGGTGCGGTGCAAGGTCCGATCGATCAGCGGCTTCTCGGCCCACGCCGACGAAAGCGAGTTGCTCGACTGGCTCGGGCGGTTCGTCGCCGGCAAGCGGCCCGGCGAGCGGGGCTATCCGCGGCGCGTCTTCCTGGTCCACGGCGACCCCGAGGCACAGGTCGCGCTCGAGCCGAAGGTCCAGGCCCTCGGCCTCGCCACCCACGTCCCGCACTGGCACGAACTGGTCACCCTGGAGTAGTCGCGCCACGGTGCCGCACGGCACCGATTCGTGCGGGGAGTACTTGCATGACCGGGACCTTGCCGGTACTGTTGGCCATGGCCTTATTCCGGGGGGAGATCGGCCAGAGATGCCCGGCCTGCGCACTCCGCGGACCGGGCATCGTCCTGTCTGCGACGGCCAGCCCGGGCGTGACTTGCGTCGCGCAGGACGATCCCGTGGTCCGCCCGATGGGACACGAGGGGCAATAGGATCCCCATGGGGCACCATCGGGTGGACGCACCATCTGCCGAGGAGGCACCCGTCCATGGCCACCCCGCTCGCGAGCCCCGCCACGAGCGAGTCCGCTCCGCTGCTCACAGCCGACGAGCTCGCCTCGATCCGCCGCGAGTATCGCGGCGCGTCGCTGCTCCCCAAGCGGGCGTATCACGATCGCGCGGTCTTCGACTGGGAGCGCGCCAACGTCATCCGGCGCGACTGGGTCATGGTCGCCCGCGAGGAGGAGGTCGCCGATCCGGGCACGTATCTGCTCGTCGAGGTCGATGACGATCCGCTGATCGTGGTGCGCGGCCGGGACGGCGTCCTGCGCGGGTTTCACAACGTCTGCCGCCATCGGGGCACGGCCGTGGCCGAGGAACCGTGCGGCAAGGTGGTGCGCTTCCAGTGCCCGTACCACGCCTGGATCTACGACCTCGACGGGTCACTCGTCCGGGCCAAGCACACCGACGACCTCGACGACTTCACGTTCGAGGACAACGGCCTCGCGTCGGTCGCCCTCGACACATGGCAGGGGTTCATCTTCCTCAACCTCGACGGCACGGCCGCACCCCTCGTCGACCAGCTCGGCGATCTCGTGGAGCGCTGGTCCCGGTTCGATTTCTCGACCTTGCGGCGGGCCAGGCGCACGGAGTACGAGGTCGGCGCCAACTGGAAGTTCATCGCCGAGAACTACAGCGAGTGCTACCACTGCCCGGGCGTCCATCCCCAGCTCAACAAGCTCACCCCGTACGACCTTGGCGGCGATTTCGACTCGAACGGCGCGTGGCAGGGCGGCTGGATGGAGCTGGCCGACGGCGCCGAGACGATGGCTCTCGACGGAGGCCACGGCTCGCGCGACGGCCGGCCGCCGATGCGCGGCATCACCCCCCGCGACGAGCGGTGCGTGTACTACTACCTCGTGTGGCCGACCACGTTCCTGTCGATCCATCCGGACTACCTGCTCGTCCACCGCCTGGTCCCGACCGGACCGGATCGCACGACGGTGGTGTGCGACTGGCTGTTCGAGGCCGACACGATCGCGGCGCCCGGATTCGATCCATCCGACGAGATCGCCTTCTGGGACCTGACCAACACGCAGGACTGGCATGTCTGCGAGCTGCAGCAGCGCGGCACCCGGTCGTCATCGTGGGTCGCCGGTCGCTATTCGAACCAGGAGGCGTCGGTCCAGGCGTTCGACCAGATGGTCGCCGATCGCTACGTCGGCGAGACGACCTGGACGAAGCGCACCGTCCGGGAACGGTACGACGTGCCTCCGCCCAAGCCGGAGCGCCCGGCCGTCGCCGACGACGAGGCCGGCAATACCCGCACGAGCGCCCGTACCCGGGCCGCCGCGCCGCGCTGATCCGACGCCGCCGGGTGGCGGCCCGAAGCCTATCCGTCGGTGGCCCGCGCTTCGGCCCGATGGCTGCCGATGCGCCACGCCGCCAGCACGACGACGGCCGTGACCGCGACGATGACCGTCGAGATCGCGTTGATCTCGGGGGTGATGCCGAACTTGACCTTGCCGTAGATGTACAGGGGCAGGGTCGACGACCCGACCCCGGCATTGAACGTCGTCACCACGTAGTCGTCGAACGACAGCGCGAACGCGAGCAACGCCCCCGACAGCACGGCCGGCGCCACGAGCGGCAGGGTCACGTAGCGGAAGGCACCGAACGCCGACGCGCCGAGGTCGCGAGCCGCTTCCTCCAGACGTGGATCCATCCCGGCAGCCCGTGCCCGCACGACGATCGCCACGTAGCTGATGCAGAACGTGACGTGGGCGATGGCCAGCTGGCCGAACGAACCGCGCGACCCGAACAGCTGGTAGAAGAACACGAGCAGGCTCAGGCCCATGACGATCTCGGGCGTGACCATCGGCACCAGGAGCAGCGTCTCGGTCGCGGCGCGACCGCGGAACCGGAGCCGGGCCAGGGCCAGGCCGAACAGGGTTCCCAGGATCGTCGAGACCACGACCGCGATGGCCGCGATGCGCAGGGTCACGAACAGCGCGTCGAGCAGCTGATCGTTGGCCAGCAGGGTGGGGTACCAATCGAGGGTGAACCCGCGCCACTGGAAGTTGCGCCGCGAGTCGTTGAACGAGAACAGGATCAGCACCGCGATCGGCACGAACAGGAACACGTAGCCGACCAGCGCGTAGGCCGTGAGCCAGCGATTGCGACCACTCATCGCCGAGCCCTCACGTGCCGACGATCTCGGCGCGCAGGGGCCGCAGGGCGACGATCGTGCCGCCCAGCGTCACGACCATCAGCACGAACCCGAGCGCGGCGCCGTACGGCCAATCTCGCCCCTCGAGGAACAGCTCCTGGACGACCTTGGCGATGGTCGTGGTCTGGGCTCCACCCAGCAGATCGGGCGTGACGAAGTCGCCGATGGCCGGGATGAAGGTGAGGATCGTCGCCGCCACGATGCCCGGAATGGTCAGCGGCAGGGTGACCCGCAGGAACGCGTCGCGGCCGTTGGCGTACAGGTCACGCGCGGCGGCGATGAGCGCCGGATCGAGCCGATCGATCGACACGTACAGCGGCAGGATGGCGAATGGCAGGAAGCCGTAGGTCATGCCCAGGATCACGGAGAAGTCGGTGTTCAGCAGGATGATCGGCTCGCTCGTGAGCCCGACCGCCTGGAGGATCGAGTTGGCGACCCCGTTGTCGCGCAGGATGATCATCCAGGCGTAGGTCCGGATGAGGAAGCTCGTCCAGAACGGGAGCATCACGAGGAGCAGGAGCAATCCCTTGCGCTTGCCGCCGTAGCGCGAGATCCAGTAGGCGATCGGGTAGCCGATCGCCAGGCTCAGGACCGTCGTGATCAGGGCGTACTGGATGGACCGGATGAACGTCGGCAGGAAGACCGGGTCGAAGGCCCGCCCGTAGTTGTCGAGGTTGGGGCTGTTGAGGACGATCCGGTCCAGCTCGTCGCGCTGGCCGAGGCTGACGAGGAAGATCATCGCCAACGGGACGACGAAGAACAGGGTCAGCCAGGCGATCCCCGGGACGAGCAGGATGGCAGCCGCGAGCCGGTCACCGAGCGGCCGCCCCGAACGAGTGACCCCGGCACGTGGTGTGTCCGTGGCTGCCGGAGGATGTGGCCCCGCGTCGGTGGCCTCAGCCACCGCGCAGGGTCTGCCAGCGCTTGAGGTACTCGTCGCGGACGTCCTGGCCGAGGTCGAGCAGCTCCTGAAGCTTGTCGACGAGGGCCTGGTCGGGGTTGACCGACGGATCCGCTAGGATGTCCGGGCTGATGAACTCCTTGGCCGCGGCGTTGGGACCCATGTAGCCGATGAAGTTCGTGTTCGCGGCCGACACCTGGGCATCGAGCATGTGGTTGATGAACAGGTGCGCCGCGATCGGGTGCTTGGCGCCCGAGAAGATCGCCATCGTGTCCGACCCGCGCACCCCACCCTCCTCGGGGATGTAGTACACGACGTTCTCGTTCTCCTGGTTGATCTGGTACAGGTCGGCGCCCCAGATCTGGCCGATCCACACGTCACCCGAGCTCATCGTCGTGATCGTGTCGGTGCTGTACAGGCGGACGAGCGGCTTCTGCTCCTGGAGGAGCGCGAGGGCCTTGTCCATCTCGCTGGTGTCGGTCGTGTTGGCGCTGAAGCCGAGCTGGATGAGCGCGGTCGCGAACGTCTCCTGGACGTCGTCGAGCATCGAGATGTGCTTGGCCCAGCGCGGATCCCACAGCGCCTTGCTGCTCGTCGGCGCGTCCTTGATCCGGGTGGTGTCGTAGGCGATCCCGGTCGTCCACCACATGTACGGCACCGAGTGGGCGTTGCCCGGATCGTAGCCCGGGTCGGCCCACTCCTGGCCGAGGTTGACGATGTTCGGCAGCAGCGACTTGTCCAGCGGCAGCAGGGCGTCCTTCTTGACGAACGCCGGGATGTCGACCGAGATCGGGAACGACAGGTCGTACCCGCCACCGTCGCTGCCGAGCTTGGCGTAGGCCTCGTCGGTGTTGGAGAAGAAGTCGTAGGTGACCTTGACGCCGTACTTCTGCTCGAACGAGGGGATGGTCTCCTCGCCGATGTAGTCGGTCCAGTTGTAGACGAACAGCTCGCTCTCGGGGGACGGCGCCGGGGTCGGTTCCGGGCTCGCGGTCGGGCCGCTGGACGGTGCGACCGACGCCGGGCCGGCTGCCGACGGCGACGGCGCGCTCGAGGCGCCACCGGTCGTGCATGCCGCGATGACCGGGGCGAGCGCGGCCGCCGCTCCCAGGCGTGCGATCCGTTCGAGCAGGTCGCGCCGGGTCAGCCGCTCGCGCAGCATGTAGCGGACGAGCTCACGCTCGAGATCGATCGGGGACCCCTCAGTTCGCTCGGTCATGCCCTGTCCTCCTCACTGGACTCGCCACCGGGGGAGCCGCCGAGGACCAGGGCCTCGGACGGCGACCATGTCACGGCCACCTCACTGCCGACCGCACGACGCGGCCCGGCCTTCGACGTCAATACCGACAGCACCAGGCCGCCCGTCGTGCGCACCTGGTAGCTCATGGTCGTGCCGAGGTAGGCGGCCATGTCGACCTGCCCGCGGAGCGCATCGGGTGCGTCCGCGTCGACCAGCGACACCGCCTCGGGACGAACGCTGACCTCGATCGCCGAGCCGGCCGGCAGGCCGTCGTGGGCGACGCGGGTGGTGCGCTCACCCGAGCTCAGGCGGACCGCTCCGTCGGCCTCGACCACGCCGCGCAGGAGGTTGGTCGAGCCGATGAAGTCGGCCACGAAGCGGGTCGTCGGGCGTTCGTACAGCTCCTCCGGCGTGCCGAGCTGCTCGACCCGCCCGGCGTGCATGACCGCGATCCGGTCGCTCATCGTGAGCGCCTCCTCCTGGTCGTGGGTCACGTAGATGAAGGTGATGCCGACCTGCTGCT